>JAFXGC010000180.1 GCA_017513325.1 Clostridia bacterium | reverse complement strand
TCGACTGTTACTTTCACAGCCACTGATACGTACTATAATGAAGATACTGGTTCGGGAGTAGATGACGAAACAGGAGTTGGCGGAGATGGTTTGATCTATATCCACCAGAGCGGTCTTGACCCGGAGAATAATAAAGAGGCACAGCGTACTGCTTCACGTAAGATGACTGAAAACAAAGATGATAATATTCTTATATTCTATTACTATAAGAAGACAACTCAGATTAAGTATGAGAAGGTATGTACAGTCGCTGATCTTGCATCTCTCAATGCGATCACTCTTGCTGGTGAATCAGTAACATCAGCCTCTGCTGTAACAGGTTCTAAGGCAACGGCAGGTAAAGGATTTGAATTTAAGGGCTGGTTTAAAGATCAAGCTTGTGAAACACCTGTTAATCCGACTTGGGTCATAGATGGAACACTTTTGAAGCCCTTGGAACTTGTTGATAATTTCGATGGTGTAGAGGATGATATTATCACATTCTATGCTAAGTTCGAACCTAAGTATGGTAGCTTGGTAGTTATTAAAAATCAAGGCGATACTGATACTCCCGCAGAACCTACTGAGTCTTTCCTGTTCCATATTAAAGGGCAGGATTCTAACAACCAGCATATTGATATGGTGATAACCATAACAAATGCAGGTACCAAAACTATAGACAAGATTCCCGTAGGTAACTATACAGTAACCGAAATGGGAAAGTGGGCTTACACATTTGTTTCTCCGTCAGGAGCTGTTGGAGAATCTGTTGTGAAGTATGCTCTGGTTGAAGAAGGTAAATCTGCGCCGGTAGTAGAATTTGAAAGATATAATCAGGAATCCGACTGGCTTACGGGAGAAAGAATTGACGAAAAAGAATAATTATTAAACGAAAGGATGGTGAACAAATATGAAAAAGATGGGCAAGAGATCAATTGCATTTATTGCTTCTGTACTGGTTGTGGTACTTTCTGTTATTACAGTAGCGGCGTATTTGTTCATCAACCTTGGTCCGCTTACAAACAATTTTCAGGCTGCAGGAGCTATGGATCCTGAAGTTAACAACGATTACACTATTAAGGTTCCAAACAAGGGCTATGCGGTTTACGTCCGCGCCGCTATTGTTGTGAACTGGAAGAATATAACCGAGGGTGCTGTAAGCGTTCTTGGTGATGTGCCTGTCCCCGGTGTTGATTACACTATGGAGATCAACTCCACGAAGTGGATAAAGGGTTCTGACGGCTTTTATTATCACAAGGCGCGGGTCGTTCCTGCGGATGATTCTACCGATATGGTTACAGATGCTATTATTAATTCTTTTGCTTCCAGTAAAACTGTAACTTATGAAGGTAAAGTTTATTCTGTAAACGTTGACGTCATCTCTCAGACAATTCAGGCTCTTGGTACAACGGATGCAGGGAATGATCCCGCTGTTGTTGATGCCTGGGGCGTAACCCTTGATGATGATGGCGTTACAATCAAAAGTAAATAACCAAAGCGGCGGTGGCGGTTTTCCGCCACCGCTTTTTAAATATTCAACCGTAGGGCGGCTTGCCATCAAGCCGCCGTCTATGTGCAGCCTGATTTCTTTTATTGCGGCGGCCCCGCGGCAAGCCGCCCTACAGATAACAAACTAATAAAAACAAACCGCCCTACAGTGTTATTTTATAAACGGTGATATTATGTCAAAAACAATTATGCGAATAATAACTGTGCTGCTTTTCTGCGTGATGATTTTTTCATGTGTTATGATCGTGCGCGAAAAGTTGAGAGCACAGCGCGAAATCGATGAGTTTGATGATCTTGCTGCGCTCATCCAAATTGAAACAACGACTCCGCCTGAAACGGAAACTGACGAAGCAACCGATATTGATACAACTGTTGAATCGGCTCCCGAAACTGAGCCTGCGCCAATTTTCAAGCGTAATCTTCAGCCTGTATTTGATCAGAATCCCGATTGCGTGGGCTGGGTTTGCATTGAGAACACAACGGTGGACTATCCCGTTATGTTCACGCCTGATTCACCCCAAAAATATTTGAGAAAAAGCTTCAGCGGCTCCTACAGCATTTCGGGAACCCCTTTTCTCAACGACAACGGTGGTCTTGATTTTGACAACCTCATAATTTACGGCCACAATATGAAAAACGGAACTATGTTCTCCGATATAGTTGGTTATGTGGAGCCTGCTTATCGTGATACCAATCCCATAATCGAATTTGAAACAGCTGCAGGTCTTAAGTGCTACGAGGTTTTTGCCGTTCTTCAGGTGAAAAATGTGGATAGCTGGTATGGATTCACTAACGCGGAAAATGCTGAAGTTTTTGACAGCCTTGTGGCCGATATAAAAGACAGGGCGATGTACGACACGGGAATCACACCTGAGTATGGTCAGCAGCTGCTCACTCTGTCAACCTGCTACGGCCCTAAAAGCGACGATCGACTGATCGTTATTGCGGCAGAAGTTATGAACTAAGCGAGGTTAATCAATATGAAAATTGCAGTTATAAACGGAAGCCCTAAGGGCAAATACAGTATCACCCTGCAAACGGTGCTGTATCTTGAAAGAAAATATCCGGAGCATCAGTTTTGTGTGCTTAATGCGGGACAGAAGATAAAGGCTCTGGAAAAGGATTTCAGCGAGGCTAAGTCTTTGATTGAAAGCTCGGACGCTGTGCTGTTTTCCTATCCCGTTTACACATTTCTTGCTCCATCACAGCTCCACAGATTTATTGAACTGATGAAAGCTAACGGTGTTGAAACTGCAGGCAAGTTTGCTACTCAGATATCAACCTCCAAGCATTTCTACGATGTAACAGCCCATAAGTATATAGAAGAAAATTCTCTTGATATGGGAATGAAATATATCCGCGGACTATCTGCTGATATGGAAGATCTGCTAAGCGATCGAGGCAGAGAAGATGCAGAGAAGTTCTTTGATCGTTTCTTGTGGTCGGTCAGAGAGAGTATATACACAGTTGCGCCCGATGGGAGCAAAGCCTTTACAGCAATTTCTGCAACTGTTCCTGATGGAGAATTCGCAAAGAAGAGTGGAAAGGATATCGTTATTATAACTGATAATACCGATCCCGAGTCCAATCTCAGCTCTATGATCAATCGTTTCCGCCGGGTGTTCGGATATGAAACAAGAATAGTAAATATTTCTGAATATGCTTTGGCAGGCGGATGCCTTGGTTGTTTCCGATGTGCTGTTTCCGAAAAGTGCGTTTATAAGGATGGCTTTGACACATTCCTTCGTGAGAATATTCAGAAAGCCGATGCTATTGTTTATGCTTTCACTGTCAGCGATCATTCTATGGGTGCAAGATTCAAGATGTACGATGACAGGAATTTCTGTAACGGACACCGCACTGTAACCGTAGGAATGCCTGTGGGATATCTTGTTTCCGGCAATTACAGCGCTGAAAACAATCTGCGCACGGTTATTGAAGCAAGATGTGAAACCGGAGGCAATTTCCTTTCAGGTGTTGCCACTGATGAGCGTGAAACTGACAAGCAGATAGATTCACTTGCAAAGAGCTTGCAGTTTGCTCTTGAAACAGGTCATACAGCTCCACAGAATTTCTGGGGAGTTGGCGGAATGAAGATCTTCCGCGATCTTATATATCAGATGCGCGGTATGATGCGTGCTGACCACAAGTTCTACAAAAAACAGGGTATATACGATTTCCCCCAGAAAAAGTTTTTCACATCAATGAAAATGTATCTTGTGGGACTCCTTCTTTCCAACGAAAAAATACTTTCCAAAATGGGAAATAAGATGAACGAAGGCATGCTTATGCCATATAATAAGCTTTTCAGAGAAATGGATAAAAAGAAATAAAAAAGACAGGCTTAGGCGGGGCTTCGTAAAACAGTTATTTTGAAAAATGCATGAAAACGACTGTTTTCAAGGGACGGCGTGACTTCGGTCACGCCGTTTCCTTTTTCGCAAGTTCTTCCAAAGGGATAAAGCCGATGCCGTCATATTCGATGTGGATCTTCTGTCTGCGCTTGCTGCTGGACTTGTCGGGTGCTTCCACATAGATCGCCTTTATCAGCTCTCGCAGCATACACGGGTCGATTTCC
>JAFXGC010000179.1 GCA_017513325.1 Clostridia bacterium | reverse complement strand
TAAGCTTCTTGCTGTTATCACTTTTTTCTTTATGGCAATGGGAGCTTTTATAGGATCATTTGAAGAATGTGTTCCCCTTGTTCCCATCGTAGTTGTACTTGCGGTAAGTCTTGGTTGGGATAGCCTCACCGGTATGGGTATGAGCCTTCTTGCAGTTGGGTGTGGTTTTGCATCCGGTGTATGTAATCCATTTACTATTGGCGTTGCTCAAGGGCTAGCAGGTCTTCCTATGTTTTCAGGCATATGGCTTCGCGCAGTTTCTTTTGTTCTGATATATGTTTTGCTTATGGCATTTCTTGTTCGCCATGCAAAGAAATCGGATCAGTTTGCTAACGGAAAAGTAGAAATAAGCAGCACATTTGAGAGTAATGCAAAAATGGACCGTGGACTTGTTTGCTTTGCGTCTATCCTCGGTTTTGGAATAGTGCTTGTCCTTTCCTCCGGGTTTATAACAGCTCTGCAGGATTATACTATGATAATCGTTGCTGTTATGTTTCTGGCAGCCGGCATTTCGGCAACGCTCGCTTCTGGAATGAAACCACAGGAGCTTGGAGGAGGTTTTGGGCAGGGAATAGTGAGTATTGCTCCTGCAATTCTTCTCATTCTTATGGCAAGTTCTATCAAATATACTCTCACAGAGGGAAAGATTCTTGATACGATTTTGTATCTTTCAGTTGAAGCTGTTGATCAGTTGCCAAAATGGATGATAATTCTTTGCATATATCTCATCGTTCTTGTGATGAATTTTTTTATCAGCTCAGGCTCTGCAAAAGCGTTTCTGCTTATTCCTCTTATAGTACCTATGGCTCAGATGTTTGGCATTGAGTCTCAGCTTTGTATGGTGGCATTTGCATTTGGCGATGGTTTTTCCAATGTGTTCTACCCAACGAATGCGGCGCTTCTCATATCATTGGGGCTTTCAGATGTGAGTTACAGCAAATGGGTACGCTATACTTGGAAATTCCAACTTGCAAATCTTGTGCTCACAAGTCTTTTGCTTCTCTTTGGTCTTGCAGTAGGATATAATTGATACTAAAAGGGAGCTTGCCTCCCTTTTTTGTTGTATTTATTCCACTTTATTATTTTAATTCGATAAAACTATTGAATCGGTGTGGGATTTATGCTATAATTGTGGAGATTTTTGTAAAAATGTTTTTCGGTTGATCATAGGAAAGGAAATAAAATGATGAGCGAAAAAAGAAGCAGTTTCACAGGTAAAATAGGTTTCGTTTTGGCCGCGGCAGGTTCAGCCGTTGGTCTTGGAAATATATGGCGTTTTCCTTATCTTGCGGCAAAATACGGTGGAGGAATTTTCCTTTTTGTGTATCTTATCCTCGCGGTAACGTTTGGCTTTGCGCTGATGTGCGGCGAGATTGCACTTGGTAGAAAAACAGGGAAGAGCGCAATTGATGCGTTCAGCGCTCTTAATAAAAAATGGGGATTCCTTGGTTGGATGGTTTCCATAGTTCCTATGCTTATATTGCCTTACTATTCTGTAATCGGCGGTTGGGTAACAAAGTATGTAGCTGTGTTTGTCAGCGGCGGTGCGCCTGACTCTGCCGGTGACGGATTTTTTGGCGGCTTTATAACCTCTCCCATAGAGCCTATAGTTTGGTTCCTTGTGTTTATAGGACTTACAGCTCTTATTGTTCTTTTCGGAGTTGAAAAGGGAGTTGAAAAAGTAAGTAAGGTCATGATGCCTGTGCTGGTTCTGCTAACATTGTTTATTGCAATCTATATTATGCTTATGCCGGGCGCAATGGATGGGGTTATTTACTACCTCAAACCCGATTTCAGCAATTTTTCAGCAACGACTGTGCTTGCTGCAATGGGACAGCTGTTTTATTCAATGTCACTTGCTATGGGTATTATGATCACCTATGGCTCATATATGAAAAAGGATGTCAGCATTGAGTCCTCTGTAAGAAATATTGAAATTTTCGATACAGGCATCGCGTTTCTTGCAGGACTTATGATAGTTCCTGCGGCATATATGTTTTATAATGGAGACACAGAAAAGCTTGGTAAGGGTCCCACACTTATGTTTGACACTTTGCCCAAGGTTTTTGATACAATGCCTGGCGGTGCTGTCATCGGAGCTGTGTTCTTCCTTATGGTGTTTTTTGCAGCTCTCACATCTTCCATCTCTCTTATGGAAACAGTTGTGTCCATTTTCAGAGATAAGTTCGGTTGGGGAAGACGCTTCACCTGTATTGCAGTTTTCATAGGTTGTGTTGTTTTAGGTATTCCTTCATCACTTGGTTTTGGTGTTTGGGATTTCATCAACATAGGCGGACTTTCAATTCTTGATATGTTTGACTTTGTCAGCAACAGCGTGCTTATGCCCATTGTTGCATTCCTCACTTGCGTTTTCATTGGATATATTATCAAGCCTAAGGCTTTTGCTGATGAGATAAGTGTCAGCGGCAAATTCAAGAGTGAAAAGCTCTTTAACGTGATGATTAAGTACATCGCACCTGTGTGCATTCTGCTCATCCTCATTTCATCTGTGCTTGATGTTCTTGGAATTATGAAGATATAATCAAAAAAAGCTCTTGCAAATGCAAGAGCTTTTTATATGGTTGACAATAAAACCCCTTATGTTATAATGGCTGTGAGGTGAAAAAAGTGAAGCTGAAGATCAAAAACGTGCTGTGGGGGATATCAATAGTATTGCTTTTAATATTATTTGTTATTAACGGAGCAGAGCAGAAAATCGTGAAATCCAAAGGCACGGAAAACTATGGAGAATTGCAGTCTGAATATATAGCGCCTGACAGAATACATTCGGTTATATACGATAGCGAAGCTGAGCTGCTTTATGTAGGCTACACATTGGCTCCGTGCATAAATGTGTACACATATGACGGAGAGTTTTTGTGGTGCGTTATGACGGATAATATAGGTCCTTGCTATTATGATGTTATAGATGAAGACCTGATAATATATAGTACTGAGACAGCTTACGTATATGATAGTAAAAACGGCAGCTTTTCAGAAAAGGTGAAGACAGAAGATTTAGATCTGTCGTACGAGTATAGAGGTATACATATATTGATGGAGGATATGAAAGAAGGTTATATATATCATGATAAGTATCAGGTGTACGTTATGTCCTCCGTTGGAAAGCTTAAACCAATAATAGAGTGTCCCGATTGGTTTGCTTTGTTTGATTATAGCTGGATACTTTTATTTGTTGTGGCTGTATTGTTTTTTACTGTAGCAACAATATCAACAATTGAAAAAAGAAGAAATAAAGAATAAAAAAGAAGCAGGTTTGCTGCTTCTTTTTTTGTACATGAAGTTATTCTTTTTCAAATCCGCTTTTTCCGAATCGTATAAGAGAAACTATAATAGAACTTATATTGAACACTTCGCAAATTATGCCTCCGATGGAGAAAACGAAAATGTTGTGTATAAGCCACATGGGCGAAACACAGAAAAGCTGAAGAAAACGAATAGTTTTGCCGTTCTTTGACCACATAGCAAACGTACCCACGAGCTGAGCTATAAGCGCAATAAGGGAGAATATGTTTGTGTATGTAAACACCGTTGCTATAATATATAGAGCCTGGACTGTAATAAGCCACGGAACTTTATATGTTTTCTTTCCGCCTGCCATAACAGCACCGCGGAAGATGTTAATAAAGTTTAAAAGGCAGCCTGTGTATGCACCAAGCAGGAGAAAATTCAGCGCAAACATACATCCGCTGAGAGCCTGCAGCATAAAGAACTTCTTATTCTCCTTAAGCTGAAAGGAAACAAATGCGAAAATAGTACCGAGAATACCCAAAACCTGAGCAAGT
>JAFXGC010000178.1 GCA_017513325.1 Clostridia bacterium | reverse complement strand
TTCAACTGTTGTATCATTGATTTGATTAACAATTGCTCCCATCCCGCGCAGGATGTTGAGAGAAAGAGCAACATCACGAACATTTGGAACATTTTCGATGGTGCACTTTGCGCCAACAAGCACGCAAGCATAAATAATAGGGAGAGCAGCGTTTTTCATTCCGCTAATCTCAACGGTGCCGTTCAGCTGATTGCCACCGTTTACAACTATCTTATCCATACCGTGAAGAATCCTTTCATAGAGTATGATTTCGATTTTTACAATATATAGGAAAACCGCACTTGGCAGTACTAAATCAATTGAAAACTGTATAATTTCACAGTTACCATAATTATAGCAGAGATAGGCAAAAAAATAAAGATATTTTTGAATTATTTTGATATCAAAAAGAATTGTTGTGAAAAATGCACATTTTGTGAATGTGGTTTTTGTAACTCTTGTATGTATAAATAAAAATTGCCACGGCTTACTTTAACATAATATTCTGGCAAGATGCAATATGTTAAAGACAGCGGCAAATAAGGTTCATTTATCAGAGTGATAGGCAATTGCCAGATCAATTACCATTCCATAGCTTTTCACACCTTGCGTGCCTTGTAATTTCAGATAAGTGTCGTTAAAAGTATCTGAAACATCAGATACAGCGTTGTCGCGGTATTTATCAAAAAAAATACTGTATGCAATAAGTTCGCCATTGGTTTTATCGCTCAGAGAGGATGAAGCTTTGATCCAGAGGTCATAATTTGTACTTCTGAGAGCCGATGATAAATAACCGTACATTGAGAGGTAGCCTGCGTACTTCAAATAATCATTATCGCTTTCAATACAGACAAGATATGCTATAAAGTTTGCTTCATCTTCTCTTGCAAAACCTCTTTGGTGGGCTAATTCGTGAGCTGCTGAGAAAACGCACACGTAATCGGGATAATTGGTATTCAGATTAGCTTCTCCTGTGAAAAACGAGTAGACTCCCGAAATGTGAGTGTAAGTCATGATAGGGCTGATTAACAGAGGTTTTACGGAACTATTGTAATTCTGTCCCAGTTTATATTTCTCCAATATACTATCGTATGAACGGCACAATTCAGATGATAGTTCTCTGTAATCCATAGTTAACTCAGATGAGCCGTCATTTGTGAAATGGATTTTTTCTGCATAATCATTTGCTTTTTCTATAACGTAACTTAGTGTTTCATAAAGCTCGGCTTCCGATACTTCTGTTTTTTTAATATCCAGTTTTTCGCTAAGGTGATTTCCGCGATATCCGGAAGCAAAAGTGAAGATAAACAGGATATATGAAGCAGCTGCAATGAAAACAAATGTATTAAAAGCAATAAGCAAACGAACTTTTACGGAACATCTTTTTTTATTGAGATGTACAATAAATATAATAATAAGAATTGGGCTGGATAAAAGCATGATCTCAGCCAAAGAAAAAGGGAATATGCATGTGGCTTTTGCTAAAATAAATCTGAAAAAATGAGCAATTGACATATTGAATATGTCAGCAAAGTCTGCATTAATAAAAAAAATAATATGAAGAACTGCGCAAAACAAGGTCAATATTGTAAGAGCCAATAATAAAAATTTATACTTTTTCATAGTCATTGATCTGAACCATAAGCATAGATATCTCTTCAGGTAGAATACTTTGGATTCTTTCGACTGTAGTTTTTCCAAGAATAGCGGCCATATCTTCGGGTAACGGAGAGTACAGGCTTATTGTTTCTTTGGATTCAGGATGGGGAAAAGAAGTATATGCTGAGTGAAGTGCATGGCGCGGAATAGATTCGTTTTCTTCTCCGTACATTGTGTCCCCGGTTATCGGACATCCCATCTCAGAAAAATGTAATCGTAGCTGATGTGTTCTTCCTGTAACGGGAGAAGCAAGAACAACTGCATAATTGTCGGTCTCAGCTATAGTCCTGTATGCTGTAATTGCTATCTTTGCATCCGGCTCATTTTCATCGCATATTTTTCTTTTAACAATGCTGTCACTGCATCGTGCCATATGTGAAATAAGTATATCACATTTTTTTTGTGGAGTATTATCAAGGATAGCTATGTAGGCTTTCTTTATTTCTCCATTTATCATGCTTTGATATAATTTAAATGCTGCCAAGCGTGTATTTGCAGTTATCATAAGTCCGCTGGTGTCACGGTCCAGTCGGTTTACAGGACGAAAAACATAAGGCTTTTCGTTGTATCTGAAAGCAAGTGCATTTGCAACCGTGTCATCCCGATGGCCAAGAGAAGGGTGTGCGGGCATAAACGGAGGTTTGTTTGCAATGGTTATATGCTCATCTTCATATGCAATACCTATTTTCAGGTCAACGGGAATAATATAGGGAGAAGTATCCTCGTTGGTATCTTCGCAGGCAATCGAGAGTATGTCGCCTTCTTTCAACTCATAACGGACAGTTTTAAACTGTCCGTTAACAAGAATACCATCAGGTGAAAATTTCAATCTTTTTAACATTCTGGAGGAATATCCCATTTCGCCGATGAGAAGTTGTTTAATATTCTTTCCGGCGAATGCTTTGTTTATTAATATGTCCATTAATTTTGTCCTTTATTGAGTATAAGGCAAATAGAAAAACAACACAAGCTATAGATAAATATACCCATATGTTGCCCACTGTGGTGTAGAGTGTGTTTTCGGAGATAAATTCAACCTCTCCGGTAACATACCCTCTGGTAAGGGGAGGCAGCATATCGGAAATTTCGCCCTTATCCGTGATGATAGATGAAATTCCGGTGTTTGCGGCTCTGACAGTATATCTTCCTGTTTCAATACTTCTGAGAATGGCTTGGGCATTATGCTGATACAGTGCTTTTGAATCACCAAACCATGAGTCATTAGTGGAGATACATAATAGTTCAGCTCCGTCACGAACAGAGGAAAGAGCATTCTTTTCATATACTGAGTCAAAGCAAATGAGGCTGCCAATCTTTCCGTATTCTGTGTCAAATAATGAGCTGTCTTTTCCGGCTACAATATCGCTGTCAAGCATTGCTATATTGTCGAGAAAAGGCAAAACTTTGCATATAAAACCTCTTAGAGGGATATATTCACCAAACGGAACCAGTTTTCGTTTTGCATATGATTTGTCACACATCCCGGTTCCTTTTGAAACATATCTTGTTATATTATAAAAATCATTGTCAACAGATTCAAAGCAACCGATAATAAGTGAAGCATCAGCTTTAAAAGCAATGTTTTCTGCGTATTCATCTATCCACTTTACAATGTTAATTCTGTAGGGAAGAGCAGTTTCAGACCAAACTATAAGTTGAGCTCCTTCATTTGCGGCATCAAGAGAAAGTGATTTGTGAATTTCAAAGGTGTTATCAATTTCTTCATTCCACTTTTCATCGGTAGTGAAATTGCCCTGAATGGCAGCTGCGGTGATTTTTTTGCCATTATCGCTGGATGGGAACATAAGATTAAGATTTCCATAAATACTATTGGCGGAAAATATGATCAGAGCACAGCAAAAAAATGCAACTGTCTTTTTGATAGAATCTTTTTTATATGCAGTTATAATAGACAAAGCCAAAAATCCGGATGTGAGAATAATTATAAAAGCTACAAAATATGAGCCGAAAATCGAAGCGGACTGTATGTTGCTTAGCTTTTCAATCTGTCCGATGGCCAGTCGGCCCCAGGGCAAACCGAGCCATGTAAGAGTATGAACCCACTCGTTTATAACCCAAAGGCAAGCGGCAAACAGAGGATATATAATAAGTTTTGCATTTTTTCTCTTAAAAAAGCATAGCATAACCACGATAAACGAGGCTGTTAAACTCTGCAGCAAGGGGATTCCAAGCCATGCTAATAGTACTACTGCCAAAGCAGATATAGGGTCAAATCCCGCGAAGTCCAGTGGATAAAGTTCAGTAAACCAATTGAACAGAATAAGACCATAAGCGTAGAAAAAACAGAATCCCCTCAACCAAGCTTTAATATAGGGATGTTTTACGTCGTTTTCGCGAACGTATTCACAAATAAGAACAGGTACAAATGCTATCCAGCTGAAAATCCATAGCTTGCTCCATATATAGGGCACCGCGCATAGTGCTCCGCAAACAGCATATAGTAAATAAGTCAACAAACTTTTTCTCATTTTGACTTAAACAACTCCAAAAACTTAATATTAGTCTTTTTTGCTTCAAACACTTTAGAGTTAAGATATTCAAGATCGCCGTCAGCACCCTTGAAAGAAAGCTTATATGAGTAAAGAGCTTGGTGTTTGTATCCAAGCTTTCTGTCATTTTTATTCTCAGCGTATTTGCCTTCTCCAAGCAGAGGATGACCAATGCTTGCCATATGGGCTCTTATCTGATGAGTTCTTCCTGTACCGAGAGTAACTTCAAGAAGCGAAAGCCCAAGTTCTCCATTGAATTTAAGAGTTTTATATGAGGTGATGATCTCTTTTGATCCTCTTCGCATCTCGCGATAAACTGTAACGGTTTTTGTTTTAGAGTTTTTAAAGAGAAATCCGCGAAGAGTGGCAGATGAAGGCTTGGGTTTGCCGTGAACTGCGCAAAGATATTGCTTGTTAACTTTGCCTTCTCGGATAAGTCTGTTCATTTCTCTTAATGCCATAGCATTTTTTGCAGCAATAACGAGACCACCTGTGTTTCGGTCTATTCTGTTGCAAAGAGCGGGAGCAAAAGACGCCTCGTCCTCAGGCGAATACTCTCCTTTCTTATTCAGGTAAGCCTGAATAATGAATATGAGAGTATCTTTTTCTGACAATGTTTCAGAGTTATTTTCATCGTTATCTCCCGTATGGGACAGAAGGCCCGGTCTTTTGTCGCAGATGATGATATTTTCATCTTCATAAACTATATCGGGTTTTTCATTAACGACAGAGAACATATCGATTTTATTTTTTTTGTCCGCAGAGGTGAATTCTTCAGGGATATAAAGTTCTATTACATCTCCTGCGCAAAGCTTCATATCCTGCTTGGCCTTTTTTCCGTTCACCTTTATCCTTTTGGTGCGGATGTATTTGTACATAAGCGACATAGGCAGATCCTTAACGGTTTTTTGCAAAAACTTATCAAGCCTCTGGCCTCCGTCATTTTCGTTGAGCACTAGTCGAAGCATAATTTCTCCGTTATTATTCTTTTTTCAGTCTTGCAAAAGAAGCCATAAGCTTCTTTGTTCCCACAGTGTCAAATTCAACTTCATAGAGAGTATCGCCCCCCATTGTTCTTGCGCTTATTATAGTACCGGCGCCGAAAGTTGCATGTCGAACCCTGTCACCTTTGTCAAAAGAGAGAAGCCCCGTGTTCGTTTTTAAATTCCTTGAGGGTACATTTCCCGTGTAAGCAGCCCTTTCTTCACCTGTTCCATAGCCGCTTCCGGCACCTCCGTGATTGTAAATAGGAGTATTGCCTGCTCGTTTAGGCAAAGGCTTGCCGTAGCTTTGACCGTAAGATTTTTCAGAAGGGGCATAGGAAGAGAATGAACTGAAGGATACGAATGATCCGTAAGTTCGGTCATCTTCCGTAATAAGCCATGGAGGGATCTCTCCTGCAAATCTGGATTTCTGATTATATTGAGTTGAGCCGTTCATCATTCTTTGATGAACGTGAGTGATCCAAAGCGTTCTTTTAGCTCTTGTGATAGCAACGTAGGCAAGTCGTCGTTCTTCTTCCATTTCATCCGGATTCATGATTGTTTGGAATCCGGGGAATATGCCTTCCTCCCATCCGGGAAGAAAAACCTTTTGGAATTCAAGGCCTTTGGCACTGTGTATTGTCATAAGAACCACTGCATCCGCAGTTTCGTCATATCGGTCTATGTCAGAAACCAAAGCAACATCTTCAAGAAATTCGGAAATAGTGGGCATTGCTGCAGATTCTTCGTATTGTTTTGCTGTTGAAACAAGCTCCCCGATGTTGTCAAGGCGTTCCTTTTCTTCTTCACCTGCAGCCATAAGCATTGCATTGTATCCGGTTTTAACAGATATTGTTTCAATCATGGATGAAACTTTCATATCAGCAGCAGAGTTTCTGAGAGAATCCAGCATTTCTGCAAGGGCCATCATTGAGTTGGCTGCGTTTTTTGGAATAGCTACGTATTGATTTGCTTTTCTCAAAACTGCAAGCAAAGTTGATCCTTCAGCATAGGCAATAGCTTCAGCGGCAGATATGCTCTTTTCACCGATTCCGCGTTTAGGAACGTTTATGATTCTGCGTAAACGAACGCTGTCATCAGGATTATTTATAATTGCAAGATAAGAAAGTATATCCTTTATTTCTGCGCGGTCGAAGAATCGAAGTGCACCGAGCATTCTGTAGGGGATACCGCTTTTTGCGAAAGCCTGCTCTATTGCTCGTGACATTGCATTTGTTCTGTAAAGCACTGCAAAATCGCGGAATGCTTCACCTTGTTCATGCAAACTTGAAACAGTATCAGAAATATAACGAGCTTCATCAAGCTGATTCTGAAGTTTAACCATATTTATGGTGTCACCCTTGTTTCCTTCAGTCCAAAGCTTTTTTCCTTTTCTTTCAGTATTCTTGGAAATAACTGCATTTGCAGCATCAAGTATTGTTTTTGTTGAACGGTAGTTTTGTTCAAGTTTTATAACTTTAGCATTGGTATATGTTCGGTCAAAGGTGAGAATGTTTTCAATAGTAGCACCTCTGAATTTATAAATGGACTGATCGTCATCACCAACTACCATAAGATTTTTATGCATACCTGCAAGCAGGCTTACAAGACGGAACTGTGCAGGGTTAGTATCCTGATACTCATCTATTGAGATATAGCTGAAGCGATTCTGGAGATTGTCGCGCACTGCTTCATTGTTCTCTAGAAGTCGTACAGTCTGCATAATAATGTCATCAAAATCCAGTAGGTTAGATTTAAAAAGTCTTTCCTGATACATAGTGTAAACAGATGCAATCTTTTTTAATCTGAAATCATTTCCTGCTACAGCTTCATATTCTTCCGGTGTTAGAAGCTTGTCTTTTGCGTGGCTTATTTCCGAGATAACAGCTTTAGCAGCAAGATTTTTAGTATCAATTTTAAGCTGTTTCATACAATCTTCAATAAGTTTCTTTTGATCGTTGGTGTCAGCGATACCAAAGCCGTCACGATAACCTACAAGTGTGCCATATCTG
>JAFXGC010000177.1 GCA_017513325.1 Clostridia bacterium | reverse complement strand
TTGCAAAAAATAGCTGACGGGTGACAAAAACTCTCGAGGAGAGTTTTTAGCCCGTGGTGCTGTAGAAACCACGAAGCTTAGATACAGATCCGACCGAGAAGGCGCAAATGAATTTGCGCACCTGCGAGAGCAGGCAATAACAGAAAAGCACCAATAGGTGCTTTTTTTGTTATATGGGGTGAATATTATAAGGGATTCGAAAGCAGAGCTTCGCGTGAACAATTCTGCCCCCGTGGTTAGTCTGCGAAGCTCACCAAAAGCTTCGCTTTTGCAAAAAATAGCTGACGGGTGACAAAAACTCTCGAGGAGAGTTTTTAGCCCGTGGTGCTGTAGAAACCACGAAGCTTGGATAACAGATCCGACCGAGAAGGCGCAAATGAATTTGCGCACCTGCGAGAGCAGGTAATGGCAGAAAAGCACCTATTGGTGCTTTTTTATTAACACCCTTGGCTTTGTTTATTTACATATTATTTATTGTTTTAACTGTAAAAATATAGTATTATTTAGGGTGAAATAAGATGGGAGGAATGGCAGTGTTTGGATATATAAAGCCTGTGAAGCCTGAATTAAAGGTCAGAGAGCTTGAGTTTTATCGTGGGATTTATTGCGGGCTCTGCCGTTCAATGGGGAAGCATACGGGCGGAATTTCGAGGCTCACTTTGAGTTATGATTTTGCTTTTCTCGCAGCTGTCCGTATGGTCCTGTCCGATATAAAGCCAACATTTTCTTCCTGCAGATGTATGGCGCATCCTCTGCGTAAAAAAGCAATGTGTGATGATAATGAAGCGCTTGCGTATTGCGCAGCTGCAGCTGCTGTGCTCACGGAATGTAAGATCCGTGATGATATAAACGACGAAAAGGGAATGAAACGTTTTGCAGCCCGTTTTGCCCACATTTTTGCCAAACGAATGCGTGCAAAGGTTGGAGAAGGTGCACCGGCAGAATCCATCGAAAATGCCCTTAAAAACTTGTCTGAGCTTGAGCAGAATAACTGTGAGTCGCTGGATGAAACAGCAGATAAGTTTGGTGAGCTTTTGGCTGCTGTTGTTTCATATGGGCTTGAAGGCAGTAAGGCGAGAATAGCAGAAGCAATCGGTCACAGCGTGGGCAGATATATATATGTTCTTGATGCAGCAGATGATCTTGAAGATGACAAAAAAACAGGCAGTTATAACCCTCTCAGATATTCCGAAATCAAACCTGAAGATCTTAGCATTGCAGTTCGTCTTGAACTGACAAAACTGGAGAATGCAATAAATTTGCTTGATTTCAGTGGTAAACGCGATCTTGAGGGTATAATTAAAAATATAATATACTTAGGTATGCCAAATGAGGCAGACCGTGTCTTTACAGGAGGCTGCAAAGGCAAAACATCAAAGAAAGGTAAAAACTGATGATGACAGATCCTTATAAAGTTTTAAACGTTAGTCGCGATGCAACTGACGATGAAATAAAAAAAGCATATAGAGAGCTTGCACGCAAGTATCATCCCGATAACTATCAGGATTCAAATCTTGCGGATCTTGCTGAAGAAAAAATGAAAGAGGTCAATGAAGCATATGACCTTATACAGAAGGAGCGTTCCGGTAAGGGCTCATATTCAAACGGAGCTTACGGAAGCTACAATACGGGATATACCGGCGGCTATAATACGTATGGCGGTACAACTGATGCGAGATTTGCTGAAATACGCAATATGATCAATGCTCGCAGGTATTCTGAAGCTGAGATAAGACTTGACTCTATGTCTGCGGCTGACAGAAATGCAGAATGGAACTTCCTGAAAGGATGTGTTCTTGCTCAGAGAGGTCATTTCTTTGATGCGCAGAGATATATAGAAACTGCTTGCTATATGGATCCATCCAATATGGAATACAGAGCGATGAAAGCGCAGATGTCAAGAAGTGCAGGAGCTTATGGCAGAGGATATGCAACTAATAACGCGTCCGATTGTGATATGTGCACTGTTTGTCAGACACTTTGGTGTATGGACTGCTGCTGCGAATGTATGGGCGGCGACTGTATCAGATGCCTTTGATATATGAAAAATACATTTAAGAAAACTCTGAAACTTACAGTTTGTGCTATTCTTGCAGGACTGAGCTTTGTTGCTTTATACCTGGGAACAATAACCGGCGTATTTGATTTGTGCGCTGTTGTTCTGGGTGCTGTTTGTATTGCTTTTTCAGTGATAGAGTTTGGTGGAATGTGGCCTTGGTTAATATGCGCAGTAACAAGTGTTCTTTCTTTTGTGCTGTTGCCCGATAAAATGGTTGGGTTTGAATATTTGTTTCTCGGTGGAGCATATCCCATTCTTAAATACTTTTTTGAGAGCAGAAGCCGCGTTGTTTCGTGGATACTCAAATTTGTATATTTTAACGTAGCGCTTACAATAACACTTCTTGTGGCAAAATTTGTTTTTCCCAATGATGAAGCGTGGCAGATAATGGGCGTGGCGGCGTATGTCCTGGGAAATATTTTCTTTGCAGTTTACGATTATGCGCTCACAACTTTTATATCATTCTATTTCCGTATACTGAGAAAAAAGTTGAAAATTAAGAATATGAGATAAAAAATCCGTCAGTTTGCCCAAGTGTTCCTAAGGACACTTGGGCAGTTTTATTCGCGGGCGGCGAGTGATATTGCTTCGCAGTTATATTCGGCTAATGCCGAGTGATATTGCCTTCGGCAGTTTAAGGCGAATAAAATATCACGAAAACCACAAGGTTTTCATATCACGAGTGCGTAAGCAATCATATCACTCTTTGCGCAGCAAAGAATATCACTAAATAAAAAGAACTACCCGAAAAAGAGTTTTGATTTCTCTTCTTCGGGTAGTTT
>JAFXGC010000176.1 GCA_017513325.1 Clostridia bacterium | reverse complement strand
GGCAAATGGTATTTTGTTGATACGAATGGCTACAGAGTTTCTAACAGATGGATGAAGGATTCCAAGGGCTGGTGCTATCTCGGGTCTGACGGTGCTATGGTTACGTCAAACTGGATCAAGGACGGCGGCAAGTGGTACTACTTTAATGCAAACGGTTATATGGCCGTAAACTGCCTGGTTTACGACTCAAACGGTCCCGTTTATCTCGGTTCTGACGGCACTATGGTTTATTCCAGATGGGTTCAGAGCAACGGTAAATGGTACTATATAGGCGCGAACGGATATGCTGTTAAAAACATATGGATGAGGGATTCCATCGGCTGGGTTTACTACGGATCAGATTACTACATGCTGACCAACTCGTGGTGCAAGGACTCTAAGGGCTGGTGCTTCGTTGGCGCTGACGGATATGCTGTTACTAACTGTTGGAAGAAGGATTCTCACGGATGGATATGGCTTGACTCCAATGGCTCTATGACCTACAGTAAGTGGATTAATGACGGCGGCAAGTGGTATTACGTTGACTCTACAGGCTATATGCTTGCCAACACATCCAAATACATCGGTAACAAGACATATCACTTCAACGCTTCAGGCGTTTGCACTAATCCTTAATAACTATTAAAAGGGCGGTTCTTCCGCCCTTTTATTTTTTATCACTCAAAATCATACTTTAGTAGGATGATTTTACAGTTTTCATTTTGATACAATGTATATGTAAAAGAATAATTATGGGCGGGTGCGCCCTACGATATCTGAAAGGAGATTTTATATGAAACGATCAACTCGTTTTCTGAGTCTGGCTCTTGTGCTGGTGTTCCTTTTGGGAGCTGTTCCCTTCACCGCTTTTGAAGCCCAGGCTGCTAATGATGCTACAACGGTTGAGGTTAGTTCATGGAGTCAGCTTGTTGTCGCATTAACCAGCGAAAACAAGCTGAACATCATTGTTACAAGCTCGATCACAGAAAGCGTTACGCAGGGAGGAGATATTTCCGCCATAAAGATCAATGGAGAAAAAACTATTGACCTGCAGGGAAATCCCGTTCTTTATGAATGGTCCGCCAACGTTCAGCTGAATGAACACGCTAAGGACTGCTATTCGTCCTGCTATACCAACCGAGGTTTTGATGATCCCAACAAAACTTTATTTGAAATCACCAAGGGATCAAAGCTGACTATTAACGACTCAGTTGGCGGTGGTTCCATCCGCTTTGACGGCGGTTATCTTAACTCCACTGCCGAAGGTGACGGCGACCTTCATTATGAATGGTTCGTTTGCCGCGACGTTTTCGACGTTTACGGCGAGCTTGTTATGAACGGCGGCACAATTGAAGCCGGCGGCTCTCGCGAGCTTTACTATTCTCTTGTTGATAATATCACGTCCATCTTCCCCTTCAGCGGCTATGCCTGGGAGCAGGTTTGGGGAACTGCACTTAACATTAAAAACGGCGGTAAGGTTACTATTTACGACGGTGCTCTCTACGGTCGCGGTATGGGCGCTTGGTGCTTTGACGATGATGAATCAACGTTAAGTTTTAAACGCGATGAGGTTGTAAACATCGAAAAAGGCGGTAAGATCGTTATCAACAGCGGTATACTCAATGCAAAGGGCGGCGCAAATATATTCGCAGGCGACGGTGTTGACGGCGGACTCTCCATCGTCTCAGGTGAATTCAAGCTTGAAACCTTAGATGATATCCGCGTTTACGACGATTACATAACTATACAGCTCAGCTACTACGGACCTTATAAAAACAGATACAACGGGGTTGGTCCCGCTATCTTCACTGAGGGATCAAATGGTGTTCTTGGTATTCCCGACAGTGCATGGAAGGGTGAAGCGGGCAACTTTACACTTTTCTGGTCAGGAAAAACCTTAGCGTCACCGAACGAACTCGCCAAGGTTGATCTGATGAATTCAAACAAAAGTGCTACAATATACGTGACCGGAGGCAGTCTTGTTTTCGTTGATACTTATCCTCAGATGCCCATCGGACAGTCTGAAACTCACGTTTACATGCCTTATAACACGCTCCTCACATTCCAGTTCAACAACGTTCCCCTCTCCGATATTCTTAAATCAAACGGATACACCATTGAAAAGAGCTACGTTCTGAGAGAAAAAACGTACGGCAATATAGTTCAGGCTGTGAGCGGTCTACCCGAAAATGCAATTTCATCCTTTAATCACACCTTTACAAAAACAAAGGATCAGGTTTCATATTACACACTTACGTTTACTCAGACTCTGAAGAAAAACGGTACAGAAGAAAAATCCCGCACATACACCTATTACATCTACGTTGAACCTAAACTCAGCGAAATCAAGGTTACAAAGAATCCTAACAAGACTGTTTATGACATTAATGATAAGCTTGACACAACAGGAATAACCGTTACAGCTTATTACAATGACGGGTCAAGCAGAAACGTTACAGATTCTGTTGAATTCGGACTTTCCGGCACTCCGCTCAAGCAGACTATGACGGAATGCCCTGTTTCTTATTTTGAAACGCTCTTTCAAACCAAGGCAAAAACAACCTTCCCTATAGAGGTTCACGATTTTAACAGACTGACCAACGTTGGATACGTTGAATATTTCTATCTGGACGGAAAGCCCGGTACTCCCATAACCGAGGCATACCACGGCCAGAAGGTATGGATAAAGCCTGATATTGATCCCAAAGTTAAAATCAATGGATTTACCGATCTTAACAGCGGCACTACTGTATACTATGATAAAGAAACAGGTCACTACTATTTCCATATGCAGGATCAGGAGGTCTGGCTCGATGCTGACGTTGAGATCATAAAGGATATCAAAAGCGTTCAGCGGCTTAAGTCACCTACAAAATCAAGCTACGTTGCAGGTGAGATCTTTGATGCGACAGGTCTTCTTCTGGAAGTGACCTACGAGGACGACACCACAGAGATTTTGGACCATACGGCAGTTACCTTTGACCTCAAGGGTCTTGAAGCAGGAACTACCTCCTTCAGAATGAGCTTTGGCAAATACGTTATTGATCACCCTATTACTGTTTCAAATGCTCCTGAAGATAAGCTTATCAAGTATATCGACTTTGATATTGACGGATATTCCGTAGGAAATCACAAAAACGAAGTTTTGGTTACTTCCGAAACCGACGGTGTCAGAGTTATCCCCTCCTCCATTGATATCAAACTGGCGCCCTTCGGAACAGTTGATTATATTGAGGAAAATACCCGCTATATAATCAAATTCAATATAGAAGTTACTCCCGGATACGATCTTGATTTTGCAATTGACAACTATTTCTCAACCCTTAGAATGAAGGGCATGTTCGGCGCAAACCTTAAATATATCGCAAACAATACATACGCCGTTGAAATGTCAGGTGAGCCCATTCCCTCTGAGGATTACACTCTCAGCTACAATGCAAACGGCGGCGGAGGTATTATAAACTCCGTTCAGGTCAGAGGC
>JAFXGC010000175.1 GCA_017513325.1 Clostridia bacterium | reverse complement strand
GACCCTGAACTTGCAAAAAAAATCAGAGCTTCATATTATCTGATGGGTGCTGAGCTGGGAAGATTCAAAAAATCCAAAGTTGCTTTCCCAGGTGGATGTGACTTCGGTGGAAGACCTATTGACCAGCATATAAAGGGCTTCGAAATGCTTGGTGCCAATGTCACTTCAACCTGTGATTATGTTGAAATGACAGCAAATGAAGATGAGTTTTATGGCACAAGTATCTTTTTTGATATTGTAACTGTAGGCGCGACAATGAACGTTATGCTTGCAGCCGTTTTGGCAAAAGGTAATACTATTATCGAAAATGCAGCAAGAGAACCTCATATTGTTGACCTTGCCAACTTCCTTAACACTTGCGGAGCAAGAATCAGCGGTGCTGGTACTGACGTTATTAAGATCAAGGGAGTTGAAAAGCTTCGTGGCAGCACTTATGCAATTATTCCTGATATGATTGAAGCTGGAACTTACATGGTGGCTGCAGCTGCAACAGGTGGCACTATTAAAGTTACCAACGTTATCCCCAAACACCTTGAATCAATTTCTGCTAAGCTTGAAGAAAGCGGTTCTATCGTTGAAGAATTCGGCGATGCCGTTATCGTTACAGGTAGAAGCAAAATCAGAAAGGCAAATGTCAAGACCCATCCATATCCCGGATTCCCAACGGATATGCAGCCTCAGATGGCTACACTGCTCTGCCTTGCCAGTGGCGTAAGCTACGTTTCAGAAGGCGTTTACGAAAAACGATTCCGTTATGTGGATGAATTAAAGAAAATGGGAGCATCTATTAAAGTTGACGGCAGAATGGCTGTTATTGAAGGTGGTCTTCCCCTTCACGGTACAGATGTTGTTGCAGTTGACCTGCGAGCAGGTGTTGCAATGATCATTGCCGGCCTTGTTGCTGAAGGTACAACAACAATAAGCAACATTCACTTGATTGAGCGCGGTTACGATGACGTTGTAGGAAAATTCCGTTCACTCGGTGCAGATATCAAGAAGATTTCTGTTCCTGACGAAGAATAATTATTAAAGGAGATTATAAAAATGGAAGTTACAAAAGAAACTATTATCGGCGATATTCTTGATTTTGATATTGAAACATCTCAGTTCTTTTTTGAAATCGGTATGCACTGCCTCGGTTGCCCTCACTCAAGAGGTGAAAGCATCGAAGCTGCTTGCGATGTTCACGGAACAGATGCTGATCTTCTCGTTGAAAAAATCAATGCATTCCTCGCTAACAAATAAATAAAAAATGGGCTGCTACACTGCAGCCCTTACTTTTTAATGATTATGAACAACAGAAATATAAAACTGGACCCACGACTTTCACTTGCAGCATCATTTGTCAAAGGTAAAGTTGCGGCAGATATAGGAACAGATCATGCCTATATTCCCATATATCTTATTACAAGCGGCAAATGCTCTTATGCAATCGCTTCTGATATTAATGAAGGCCCCCTTATGCGTGCCAAAGCAAATGCTATAAGCTATGGCGTTGATAAAAAAATATATTTTGGTCTTACTGACGGACTTCAAAAACTTCCTCTTGAAGAAAAGGAAGTAACCGATATTATTATTTGCGGTATGGGTGGAGAGTTGATCGCAAATATTATTGATGCATCTGACTACACCCGAAATAAAAATGTTAATCTTATACTTCAACCTATGTCAAGTCTGGAAGAACTGAGATTATACCTTGCAAATAATGGATTTAAAATCAAGAATGAAGGCATATGCACTGCTCAAGGTAAAATATATCAGTGCATCAATTGTTCTTACACCGGAGTCAGCTATTCCCTTTCTCCTGCCGAGATGGTTATGGGAAAGATTAATATCGCTAAATCTACTGAAAATCCTCACTTTGCAGCCTTGCTTTCAAAACTTACTGAGCATACTAAACATATCATTATCGGAAAGCAAAAAGGCGGTAGTGACTTTGATAAAGAAAAAGCTCTCCTTACAGAGCTT
>JAFXGC010000174.1 GCA_017513325.1 Clostridia bacterium | reverse complement strand
TGTCAGTTACACGACCGAAAAGAATTCTTCTGGGGTCGATCTGCAGAGCATTTCCCTGCTGAAGATGGTTATCAATGAGAGCACAGAGCCGATTGTTTGCAGCTGTGATAGCATGGAAATCTCCTGTGAAATGAAGATTGATATCCTCCATAGGAACAACCTGAGCATATCCGCCGCCTGCAGCGCCGCCCTTTACACCGAATACGGGGCCGAGGGAAGGCTCACGGAGAGCGATTACTGTTTTATGTCCGAGCTTTTCCATAGCCATACCAAGACCAACAGTTGTTGTTGTCTTGCCCTCTCCTGCGGGAGTGGGATTGATAGCTGTTACAAGAATAAGCTTTGCATCGGGTCTGTCTGCCATACGGTTAAGAAAAGCATCATTGATCTTTGCCTTGTAATGACCGTACTGTTCAAGCTCTTCAGGAAGAACTCCAAGCTTGTCCGCAATTTCTGTGATAGGCTTCATCTGTGCCTGACGGGCAATTTCGATATCTGTGAGCATTTTATCTCCAATCCGCCGCTTTTGCAGCTTTATCAAATATTACAAAGTCCTTGACTACAAATAGGTACAGTTATCCTATTATCTATAATCTTCTACATTATAACATATCTGAATCGAAATATCAAACATATTGGCAAAATAATATTAATATGTTTACAAAAGTTTTTTGGTGTGATATAATACCCGTGTTGTTTAAAATCACCAATCTGTCTGTAGCTCAGCTGGATAGAGCACCGGATTCCGATTCCGGGTGCCGCAGGTTCAAATCCTGTCAGACAGGCCAAAAAAGCAAAGATGCCTTTGGGTATCTTTGCTTTTTTATTGCTTGCTGACAGGATTTGAAAGGGCGGTCGCATGCCGTAGGCGCGACAACTGAATGAGAGAATTTAATACCAAACTTTATTCAAGATCTTCTTCATAAAGTTAATCCCAAAAAAGTACTTTTCATATTGATTCTCCCAAGTTACCGTGCTATAATTTTCATAACGATTACTACACTCCCCGGAGGGTTCAAAAATGTTAAGTTCTCTTACTACAAAAAAGGATATCCGCACTTTTTCAATTACTCCCGAAAATTTGACAGGTGAAAAGGGCAAGGGCGGTATGGCAACTGAGGGGAGCGCTTCTTTTGCAGCTCGCGATCTCGGGCAGGGTTGGAAGGTTAATCCCTATCTGATTGTTCAGCCCGGCGAAACTGCTGTTCTTGCTGATATTAAAGGTCAGGGCGCAATCAAGCATTTCTGGATAACAGATGTTTTACCCGCAGGAAGACTGCTTGTTCTGCGAATCTACTTCGACGGTCATAAAAATCCCGCCGTTGAAGCACCTCTCTCCGACTTTTTTGCAAGCGCTGACTACAACGATTTCAGACAGATCAACAGCCTTCCCATTTGCGTTAATCCTGCAAAGGGACTTAACTGCTATTTTGAAATGCCTTATTTCACAGGCTTCCGCGTTGAAATCGAAAATATCGGCCCTCACGTATGCAATCTCTATTATCAGCTTGACTGCGAAGAAAAGATCATCCCCAAGGATTCTCTTTACTTCCACGCTCAGTTCAGATGCGTTAATCCTCTCCCCTATAAAGAAGATTACGTTATTCTTGACAAAATCAAGGGTTACGGCCACTACGTTGGAACATATCTCCATTGGGGTGTTAAGTCTAACGGCTGGTGGGGCGAAGGCGAGGTTAAGTTCTTTATTGACGGCGACAAAGATTTCCCCACTCTTTGCGGAACAGGCACAGAAGACTATTTCTGCGGATCCTGTAATTTTGACGTTGGCGGCTACAGAGAATACTCAACTCCTTACGCGGGAATGAGCAAGGTTGGAAAAACTGACGAAACATATATTTCTCAGCGCTATTTCGATATGTATCGTTGGCACATCACTGACCCTGTTTACTTCAAGGAAGATCTCAAGGTTACAGTTCAGGCTCTTGGCTGGAGAGGCGATGGCAGATATCTCCCTCTCAGAGATGATATATCCTCTGTTGCTTATTGGTATTCTGACAATCTTGATGACGAATATCCCGAATTTCCCAACAAAGATGAATTTGAGTTGATTAAATAATTTATAGCACCGAGGCAAAAGCCTCGGTGCTTGTGTTTTAACTTTTCTCTCACTTTGATTGAGAAAAATTCCACCAACGGTATATTGTTTTATAATTGACAGGGTGGTATAATCACTTATTATAGACACACCGTATTTAAAAAGAAAGGAATTTTATTATGACTATCCATCTTAGCGAGAATTTCAAACGCCTTCGTCGTGATTATGATCTGACTCAGGAACAGGCAGCAGAAATTTTCGGCGTTTCTCCTCAAGCTGTTTCTCGCTGGGAATGCGGTGCAAGCTGTCCTGACATAACGCTATTGCCTATTATTGCTGACTATTTTAACGTTTCTATGGAAGAACTGCTTGGGGTTGGCGAAGCGCGAAAAAATCAGCAGATAGCCGAGATTCTTGAATCTTTTCAGGATGCCATAAACCATGGAAGAGTTTACGACTGCATCAGAATTGCCCGTGCGGGAGTTCACGATTTTCCAAATAACTACGCACTATGGAACAAGCTCATGTATGCTTTGTTTATCTCAGCTGACTCAAGTGCTAATATTCCTGAATGGAAAGATAATCAGGAGAAATACAGCGAAGAAATAATTGACATTGGCAACAAAATACTAACGCACTGCACGGATGACGATATTCGTCTGGAAGCAAAAGCGCGACTGGGCTGCCACTACTGCGAGATCGGCGAAATTGAAAAAGGAAGAGCTGTGATAGAAACTCTGCCAAGCAAATATTTTTCAAGAGAAGAACAAATCCGCTGGGCCATAAGCGGTGAAGAAGAAAAACGATACTACGGAAAGAAGATCGGTGGTCTTTGCTGCGAGATGCTTATGGCGCTTATCAGCTACGTTGACCCCGATGATCACAAAGCGGTTATTGCCGCTTTTGATTCAGCAGAAAAGATCTTCAGGGTTATTTACAACGAGGATGACTATGGAGACAATTTCTATGATCTTGCTGTATGGTTCGTTTGTATGAAAGCTCCTGCTTATCTTAACCTGGGACGCGAGGAAGAAATGTTCACTTGCCTTGAAAAAGCTCTGGATTATTCCAAATGCTACAGCAAAATGCCCGACATTTACGAACACACTTCACCTTTCATTGACGGACTAATTTCCTTTAAAACATACGAGCGCGCTGACAGCCGAAGCGAAATGGAAATCATTGTTGATGATCTTTCAAGTGAGATCTATGAAGGTGTATCTGATAAAGAAAGACTGGCGCGACTGATCGAAGCATTTGAAGAGTTAGTTTGATTATATAAACGGACTGTAGCTGCAGTCCGTTTTATTTTTCGAAAAATGAAATTCCCTCTTTACTTTCATAAAGCAAGGGAGTATAATATTCCGCAGTGAGTTCGCAATATCCTCACTTAAAATAAAACTACGGAGTGAAAAAATGAATAAGAAAAGAACTATGTTTGTTGTTGAAGCAGGTGTTATCGCCGCAGTTTACGTGGTGCTGACTATGATTTCTGCTATGTTCGGGCTGTCATCGGGCGTGATCCAGGTGCGAATATCAGAAGCTATAAGCTTTCTTCCATTTGTGACCCCTGCAGCTATCCCCGGACTTACGATCGGATGCCTTATTTCAAACGCAATGGCAGGCGGAGTTCCCTTGGATATTATTTTCGGTAGCGTTGCAACCCTTTTGGGTTCAATTTGCGCATGGCTTATGGGAAAGCTGTTTAAGAAAAGAAAAACATTGGGTATGATCCTTGCCACGATCCCAAACGTTATTTCTAATGCTCTGATCGTTCCATGGGTGCTCAAAATCGCCTACGGCGCACAAGACGCAGTTTGGTTTATGATGGTGACGGTTGGTATTGGAGAAATAATTGCAAGCGTTATACTTGGAATTGTTGTTATTTTTGCTTTAAAGGACAAACTAAAGTTTCTCAATAAGGAACAATGACTAATTTAACTTTCAGAAAAGGGCTGATTGACGGAATCCCGATTGCGCTGGGCTATCTTTCCGTTTCTTTCTCCTTCGGTATTCTCTGCGCTAAAGGCGGCATGAGAATTCTTGGAGCGATCCTTATTTCGCTCACAAATCTCACATCAGCCGGTCAGCTTGCGGGAGTTGGCATAATATTTGCCCTTGGCTCCCTTTCCGAGATGGCTCTTGCTCAGCTGGTTATAAATCTTAGATACGCGCTGATGTCCGTTTCTCTTTCACAAAAAGCTGATGACACATTCAACACTCTCAGAAGAATGATCGTTTCTTTTGGTGTTACAGACGAAATTTACGCAGTTGCATCATCTCAGAAGGGACTTATAAACCCTAAATATATGTATGGACTGATGCTCCTTCCCATTGTGGGCTGGACAAGCGGCACAGCTCTTGGCGCTATTGCAGGAGATATTCTCCCCGCAGATATAGTGAGCGCCCTAGGCATTGCCCTTTACGCTATGTTTATAGCAATCGTACTTCCCCCTGCAACTGAGCATAAAGGCGTGCTTGTTTGCGCGCTTATCTCTGCGGCTATTTCCTGCATTTTAGCTTATGTTCCCATTTTCAGCTTTATTTCAGGCGGATTTGCTATTATTATATGCGCAATAGTTGCCGCAGTTATTGCCGCAATTCTCTTCCCTGTTAAAGACGAAGAAAGCGAGGCGAGTGAAAATGACTGACGGAAAGCTTCTTCTCTATATCGCCGTTATGGCAGGGGTTACATACCTTGTACGTATGCTGCCATTCGTTATTTTCAGAAAGAAAATAACGTCACCTTTTATAAAAAGCGTGCTTTATTATATGCCCTACGCTGTTCTGACAGCTATGACCATCCCCGCTGTTTTCACTTCAGCAGGAGGGGATATGAACGGCATTATTGCATCCCTTGCAGGTGTTGTTATTGCAGTTTTGCTTGCAATCAAAAAATCCTCCCTTGTGACAGTTGCCGCTGCAGCTTGCGTCGCGGTTTACGTTGTGGGAAAAGTACTCACTTTAATATGACGCAAAAAAACCGCCGATTCGGCGGTTTTTTATTTTGCCTTCTCCTTGAGAAGAAGGTGTCATGCCCTACATAGCGGTTGGAACGAATGAGGTGTGAAAGTGCAAAAACATAGAAACGTCACTTGTCTTTTCTAAGTCATTTTCTATGTTATCAATTTTTAAATAATATTTTCTCAAAACAGGCCAAAGTCAATCCAGATTGTACTTGTATTCTTTTGCCTGTATCAACAAATCCCGCTTTTTCATAGCATCGTTTATTCTTAACCAAATCTTCCGGAAAATCCACAAAAAAACAGTTTGCATTTAATAATTCCTTCTCACAAAGAATTATTGCAGTTTGCGCAATCTTTTTACATTGGTATTCAGGTTTAACATATACTCTTTGTAAATAGTATTGTCCTTCCTCCAATTCATCAACAAAAGGAGTTCTTCCTTTGCACTTGTACAGAACACCACCCACAATTTCTCCATCTAGAAATATAGTAAAATATCGGAAGTAATCTGAATTTAGTCTGTTAGCAATATCTTCCACTCCTCGTAAACAAGGGTTCCCATCATCGTGATACTTTTCGTACAAAGGAAGAAATGCAGATTTCTGAATTTTGCATAATTCTGACGCTTCATTTTCATGTGTTTTTCTAATTGATACTTCCATGCTTATCCCCTCAACGATATATCATTTATTGTTCATCATATACAATACTGCACATATCCTTTATATGACAAGCAGGACATTTGAGACGCGCAGCATTGTATGTATAAACCGAGTTACTTTTATATATCATCTGATACCATTTTACATTAAATCGTGCTCCACAATTAGGACAAGCAAAAGTTCTTTCGTATGCGTCTCTGCGAAATAAAGTTGTATTAATATAAATTTTTAAAAATGCCAATGCTAATCCAATAATTATAGCTATAATATAGAACTTCATTTTAATTATCACCTTCTGTTTTTTCTCTTCCGAAAATCAATATCAAATGAAGGGCAATGGATAAAATACATAATACAATGAAAATCCAGCCAAGAGTATTAATGTTGAACCCTACACTACTCAAATTCTCATAAGTACCGTTCAAAACTATTGATTTAACATTTAGTATCTTATATATCAGACATCCCAAATTATCAATATCAGATAAGCTTGATACGAAATACAAAATCGTAGTTTGCTTATCTTTATTTAACAGAACAAGAATTCTAACTATCAATGAAACTACAGCCAGTACAACTGATAACAATGCAACACCCTTCAATAGATAGAATAGTGAGAAATCCAAACTGTATAATCCGGCTGCACTACTCGTTTTAAGGGTTATAGTCTTGCAAAACCACAAGCATATAACTGCAACAGATAAGATAGGTAATATACGATGTATGGTTTTTGTAACTCTTTCTTTTTCTAAAGTTTTTTGCTCATCTATGATAGTTTCATTGCTACTTTTAGAATGAATAGATGGAATCAAACCACAGTGAGGACAAAACAAACTCTCATCTTTTATTCTCTTTTTGCAGTTTTTGCATATCATTTTATTTGCTCCTATCCTAACTCATTCACTCTTTTTTCAAAGGTTCTGTCTCTATAACTTGCCGGAGTTTCATTCGTATATTTTTTAAATACTCTGCCGAAATGCTGGACAGTTTTGAAACCACATTGCATAGCTATATCTTTTATTGGCACAAAAGTAAACGACAGCTTCTTCTTTGCTACTCTTATACGGTAATCCATAAGATATTCCATAACTGACATGCCTAATTCATTTCGAAACAGATATGTTAAAGTGGTATGATTAACACCCGTTTGAGAAACTATCTCCTCTAAACTAAGGTTTCGAAAATAATGCCCTTCAATAAAGAGAATGGCATCCCTCAACTTTTGATCTTTCACATTATATGCCACAGAAATCTCTTCCGTTTGCATAAAATTATACATACGCTCCAGTGCTATTATCACTTCCATAAAGTAGGAGCGGCCACGACAAGTCCAATACCAATCACGTTGTTCGCTAAGCTCATAAACCATACCGGCACTTGCCGTATTAATACTATCGATATAGCTCTCTGCAATTGGTACAACTTTGTAATCACCCATAAACGGTTTCATAAGAAACATGTCGTGTACATTTGCAATATCTTCATAAGTATTAGAACGTATGAGATCAAACGTCATATTAAGATTTAAAAACTGAGGATGGAAATATACAGATATATTCTTGCATCTTTTTTTTGATATAACTTGAGGATTTACTTTCTCGTTGAAACATACAAAACATGGCGCTGTCGCAGAAACGGTGTCATTTTCAATCTTAAAAGTAGCATTTCCCTCAGTAATAACTATCAAAAGAAAACATTGATGCTTTATATTGATGTTATCAAATTTGTCGTTAACAACACATTTCACGGGCACGATTTTTCCTGCAGGATAATTTTTACCAATAGTAACATATTCCATTTGTGTCACCTCCCACACTTAAATACTAACATATAAGCTTAATTGTTTCAATATTGATTATTTATCCCATCTGCAATTTCGTTTATCTGATTTTAAATTACAGATAAAAAATGTTGAGTTTTATTTGTTGGGAAAGTACTCACTTTAATATGACGCAAAAAAACCGCCGATTCGGCGGTTTTTTTATTGTGTATGAATGGAGAAATCGTTTCACTTGTGGATGAGGAGTAACCTTGTATTATACTAGCACCTCATCCGTCAGCTATGCTGCCACCTTCTCCTCAAGGAGAAGGCTTTTGCTTTATTCAGCTACGATCTCTTCATCACAGCAAGCGTCTATTTTAACAGGCTCGGGGATGGGATCAGCCTCGCTTGTTACGTCGCCTATTCCTGCACTTTCGTTGAAGATAACGCTATTTTTAACTGCTTCAACTGCATCTGTGGGAATGATAAGCTTTGCAGCTCTGCCGTCTGCAAGACGAACAAGGGCTTCATATTTCTTAAGCTCAAGAACTGCTGCATCTGCTCCTGCTGCCTTAAGGGCTGCAAGTCCGTCTGCTTCTGCCTTCTTTGCAAGATAGATAGCTTTTGCTTCACCTTCGGCTCTCGCAATTCGTGCATCTCTTTCACCTTCTGCCGCAAGGATCATAGCCTGCTTATC
>JAFXGC010000173.1 GCA_017513325.1 Clostridia bacterium | reverse complement strand
CTTAACGCCGCGCTCATTCATATAAGTTACGATCTCGGCAACAGTGCTGCCACTGGCGTACATTTCAAATATTTTCTGGACTAATGGAGCTGTTGTTTCGTCAACCTGGAAGCGCTTATTTTCATCCACCCTAAATCCAAGAGCAACACCGCCACCCGTACACAAACACTTCTGAGCGTTAATATCCATTCCTCTTTTGATCTTCTGTGCAAGTTCCGCGCTGTAATACTCTGCCATGCCCTCTAAAACACTTTCAATGAGTATGCCACTTGCATCATCAGTAATATTTTCTTTCGCGCTCAGAACACGCACACCGTTCTGTTTTAGCTTGTGCTTGTATGTGGCGCTATCAAATCTGTTACGTGCAAATCGGTCAAGCTGGTAGACAAGAACGCCCTCAAAAAGCCTCTTAGCACTGTCAGCGATCATTTTTTGAAACTGAGGACGGTTATCACTTGTGCCTGATAATGCTCGGTCGATATATTCCCCTACGATTGTGTAACCGTTTCGCACTGCAAATTCATTGCACACTTGAAGCTGGCCCTCTATGCTTTGCTCATTCTGCGAATGTGATGAAAAGCGAGCATAAATAACAACGTTCATACTTTACCTCTGTGTAGTGCTTAATCTAATTTTTCTCCACAATAAGGACAATAAGCATATCTCTTTTTGTTGTTTGAATCTTCTTCAGATACGCTTACATGAGCCTCAGTTGCAATAACAGAAAAGTCCAAAGCTGCAGATCCCTCAAGCTCTAATGCTTCCACTAAGGCTCTTGCTTCAGGCAAGCCGTACTCACAGCAAAGTGAGAGGAAGGTCATAACGTCCGGCTCCGTTTTGCCACTTTCCCACATAGAAATTGTGCTTTTGCTTTTTAGGCCCATCTTATCTGCTGCGTCCTGCTGAGTGAGGTTAGAGAGCTGACGAAGATGTTTTAACTTCTGCCCTAAAATTGTATTACCCATTTTTATATCTTCCTTGTTTCTATAGTTCGGTTTCGGTCTGTTTTGGTCTGTAAAGTTCAGTTACGTTCATTATATCACAACTTGTGTGTAGCTGTCAATATGTATATTCAAAATATTTTAACAAAAATCATAGAAAAACATCTTGACATTCAAGTTATTTGAATGTATAATATAGATAAGTTCAAAGAACTTGAATATTCAACACGGAGGTTTTAACAATGGACGTTAGAACGCAAATTCAATCAATTATCAAAGATCGAGCGCTGCAGCAATCAGCCTTCGCGCCCAAAGCAGGCTTTACACCCTGTCAGCTCTCAGCTGTCCTCACTTGTAGACGCAAGCTGGAGGCACACGAACTCATTAGGATCTCTGCGGCGCTTGGCCTGTCAGTAGATGAAATTATCAGCTATCCCAACAAACCTAAAAACAAAAGATAATGGAGGTAATTAGTATGAGCATTACGAATTTTCACGAAAAGGTGTATGAAGTAAATAACGATATTCCGTACTTGGTACACCAGTTATTTAGTGCTGTTGATCTTCTGAGAATTGTTATAGAAAAATCGGAAGATGAAGGCTTGTTAGAATCTTGTCCGTTAGCTGGCCTTCGCGGTGTACTCAATTTATTGGACCATGTAGGAGATCAATTTGGTCAGCTTGAAATCCGTTCAGAGGAAGTGCTGAAATTACAAGCAGAAATCAGAACGGCAAGAAGAACGATAGTCAACGGCGAAATTAACGCAGGCCTCATGGCTCTCGGCTATATTCTTGCAGAGCACAATATCACTGTAGAGCAGATAGACGAGCCTTTATGCGTTGTTGTTATTGACGGAAAGCGATTTGGTATTTGGGATGCTAACAGAAAAACATTTGTGGATTAAAAGGAAAGTCCCCACTGCTGGCACAGTGAGGACCGGGTGGAGATCATCTCTATGAATCGCAAAGATTTTTCTCCAAATCATCATTACACTATAGTGTAATAACGAAGTACCGTCTGTATAGTTGTTTGGACGCTACCGTACAGACGATACAAATATTATATCATAATTAAGTAAAAAAGTAAATAGCTACCGTGTAACAAATATATGTTACACCCCTTAATAATATTTATTTTTAAGTAACTTTGTAACACCGTTGTAACGGTAAATGTTACAGCCAAAAATTCTTGATATATAAGGCTTTTTCGGCTTTTGTAACATTGTAACATACTTTTTCTATAAATTAGGAAAATTAAAGGCGCTAAGGGGTAAAATACGCCTTAGCGCCCATACATACGCATATTATTAAGGAGTTTTTTGAAATATTGTTACAACGATTATTTTAACGTATCAAAAGGAGAGTGTTTATGTCAAAGAAAATTATAGAAACAGAAACGTTATGCCAACTTTGTATAAAGAACGGCTGGCTTCTTGAAAGCTCCGGCACACAGCTTAATAAAGTAGTCACTGCTAATGAGGCGGGTTGCAACATTCAAGAGTTAGCGGCTGTCATTTGGGCGGTTTCCAGCGAAAATATCAACGCCCTATCAAACATTAGGGACGCAATAGAGAGTGAGCGTCTTCGAGTACAGACTGCACATGAAAAGAGAATTGTAGATTTTATTTTTAGAAAAATCCCCTCCGATTGGAGTCTGTGGGATATTGAAAGACGTAGATTATTTTGGAGAGGCGCAGCCTACACGGACGAAAACGAGATCACAGGACTTGTAGAGCGCGATAGAATTTCAGCTGCTGAAATTTGGTGTGAACTGCTTAACGGCGAAATGAACTGCATGACGATTACCGAAACCAAAACGCTCAACAATATCATTGCTTCTACAAATGCGTGGGAGGTCCCCAGTGTTCCTATGCGTTTTGGTCCGTATGGTGTTCAAAGAGGATTCATCAAAAAAGCGTAAAAAAGGCGTTACAATGTATTTGTAACGGCAGTTTTCTGCTGCTACAAAGTTACACTGCCGTTACAGCGTTTGTAACAGCCAAAAACCCTTGAATAATAAGGCTTTTTCGGCTTAGTGTTACAATGTTACATACTTTTCCTATAAATTACTAAAAATAAAGGCGTTAAGGGGCAGAATACGCCTTAGCGCCTTTGCGCGCCCATATATGCGTATATTATTTAAGAAATTTTCGGAACTTTGTAACGGCTCTCGTCAGGTTTGTTTTTGGAGATAAAATAACACACAGCAAAGTGGCGGCAAAGTGAAAAAGGGGCTTTTTTCACTTATATAGACATTGTTGTAGAGGAAGGAGATATTATGAACGCAGATCAAGCAACCAATTACCGTTATTTGATTAGAGAAATATCTATGATTGACGATCAGATAAAAGAATTAACCACACAGTATGACAAACCGCATTTTCAAGAGGCGCTGTCTGGTTTGCTTTTATCGCTTGAATCACACAAAGCGCAATGCTTAAAAGAGAGTCAAGTGTTTGAAAACTGGATCGTTGCTATCCCAGACAAACGTATGCAGCATATAATGTTCTCGCGTTTTGTTGAGGGACTAACATGGTGCGCTGTCGCTGGTAAGGTAGGAGGTACTGTGGACTCCGTTAAAAAATCCGCGCAGAGATATTTTGATAAGGAGGTCTTATCATGAAGGTGGAACCAATACCTCCCTCAGAGGGGATAGAATTACGCCCTAAAAGCATTGCAGAGCTTATAGGGTATACGCTGCTACTCTCAAAAGTAAAGCCCGGAGAAAAGCCTTCAGGTCGTAGGAGAGTTTATCTAATCACGGATGATAACGAGAAACAAAGCACGAAATCATAACAAGCTACACAACAAAGGAGCGCCCAAAACATGAGCGCTCTTGACCGTAGCAAAGATCGGAAGTGTTTACTCTTCAACTGTTGTTTCTATCTCAAGAGAAATATCAAACATCAATGTTCCGACATAATTACCGGCAAATGACGAAGGTTGAACAAGGGCATTTACTTGCAAATACCCTATATCACCAATATTATCCGGGGTATATGTGATAATTGGCTCTGTTTCTGTATTGCTTTTTCGTATTTCTCTGAATCCAGAAGTTGAAAGGGTTGATGCATATAACAGACACTCTATAATTCCTTCGCTGTTATACATATGGTGCAATTCAAAGTAATCATTATCCCCAAAAGAGTCTTTAGATACCTTTATAACTGCGCTTTCGCCTTCCGTTAAGTGAACATAATCCGCACTAATCTGAAGTGTTCCACAGCCATCAGAATATAATTCCAGCTCAGATGGAATAGTAATTGCATATTGTCCATGCAAACTAAATTCCAAAGATGTACTTGCTGAAGAGCCGTTTTGATCTACCGTTGTAGCAGATACATTTACGGTTAAGCATACAAACAGCAAAGTAAAAGCCATTATAATAGTTAATGCACGTTTCATTCTCTCACCTCCAAAATAAAGTGTGTTGTAGCCCCATTAAGGGGTGTTAGACTTTCGTTTAGGCTATAGCAGTAATAAGTTAGCATAGCTGCATATTCACCCTTTGCAAGCGGCTCTGAAAGCGTTATGGAGTATATCGCCTTCCCCGGTGCAATCAAATCAGATCTGTATATTTCCCGTCCATCTGCAAGTGTTATTACAGCCACGAAATAACACGAATTACGAGCAGGATTAAAAATATTAGCTCCCACGTTTTGAGTGCTGGCCTGAATAGTCATTCTTTCAAAACCGGGTATTGATATACCATCAGAGCCATCAGATGTGTTAGAGGACGGCTCTTTAATATCCACCGCGTTTTTATCTTCTGATAGTCCGGGGTGATTGTTCACCGCTGGTTTTTGCGTAAGGCAAACAACTATGATGCAGAGAATTATGATTACCACAATAGCTATTGTAAGCGCAACATACAAGAATTTGTTTTTCATGTCATACCTCCCCTTTGCTAAGGTCGGTTATATGATACCACTCTTGGTCATTTTTTACGAGGCAAAGTGTGTGGGTGAGTTTTCCATCTTCGTATTGTAGAATTGTCCGCAGGGCAAGCCTGCTCTCTCCCTGCAATGGTATCTATGATAACCTGAGCTGCGTAGTGCTTAGAGGGGTGCATAAAGTCAGGTAATTCAAGATGAACGCTATGACATAAAGGGCATTGAACACGTCTGAGAGTGTACCATTTTTTATCTCCGCTAAGATCAATACAATGCCGCTTACGGGTATCATAGCCAGACATGAGAATACCGCAAGAAGGACACAGGGGCGCTTCTTGGCTTATGATCTTATATGTATTTGTAAGCAAATCTTTTTCTATAGCATAATCCTCTATAATTATCATCTGAGGCACAATATGTAGTTTTTGCAAAAATATTATGCACTATATTTTGTATTTTCTGTTGACAAATTTGCGAAAATATGATATAATAAAATAAATAATTACGTTGCAATGAGTACGCCCGTTTACGGGATAGCTGGATTAGCACGGAAACAGCATTTTTGGCTGTTTTCCGTGCTTTATTTTTTTTCTAACAAAAGGAGCATGAATATGAAACAGTATTTTGAAAGATTAAGTAAGCTCGGCGTAGAAGCTGTGCGTGGTTTGCGCCAGCTTGACGCACAGCACGTAGAAATGCAGAGAAGTTACACTGAGGATCTGCAAAAAGGCACTATTACCCGTATGGGTTATGAAAGATACCTGAAGGATCTTGACAAAGCCCGTGAAAGCTATATCGGCAAATGTGACGCTCAGCTTGAAGCTTTGAAAGCTGAGTTTTCAGAGGCTACGGATCGCTATACTTCGCCTTCTGGCGGCAATATGAATATGGCTGACATGGAGATTCTCAAGAACTTTGACCTCTCTCCTAAGGAGTTTGAGAACCTTGCTCATAAGCACGAAAACAACCCTACTATGGGCCGTATGCTTGAGAAATACCGCACAGATCACAACGTAGAAACCGACTGGCGTTATCAGACAGCAGATCAGAGAAAAGGCATCTTTAATGCTGCCTGCGATAGCGTGTACTTTGTTCTTAAACAGGATGACAAATATAGTCCGGAACGCGAGCAGCGTATTGAGCATAACACCGCCAAGGCATACCACAGCTTGCAGGGCAGCATTGCAGAAGTTATGCCCATTCCTAATGCGCCTGCGCCTACTCCCGGTACAGTAATTTCCAACGGCACTGATACTGCTACAGCTACTGCTGTTAATAAGTACGGCACTGTATATACAACCTTCTAAGACGATAGGAGGAAAGCTACACAATGGATAGCATGAAAAGAATTGCAATCCGTAATAAAGCCGGTGAAGAAATAGGGGTGTTTTATTGCCCCTCAGATCCAGAGGCGCTTAAACGATATGCGGAGAGCATGGAACGTTACAAAAAATCTGTTATGCCTCTGATTTGCATTAACATTGCGCCGGACGGTACTACTACCACTAAAAGCGGAAAGCGTATCATTCAAAACGCTGAAAACAGCATTTACAAGCTGTTTGACTTCATTCTCGGTTATGAGGGGGCTTCAAATGCTTTTTTCTCCGCTGTTCGTCCTTTTGCAAGAGTAAAAGGGAAATTTTATTGTGAACACTGCTTAGATGTGGTGAAACATTCTATTGATTCACAGGAGGTTAAATCTCATGGAAAAAAAGGTTGAAAAAGCCGTGCTGTACGGTATGATCACCGTTATGCTTATTTGCATGATCGGAACAGCAGCTATTCCGGCAGTCCTTGCTTATAAGTATTGCTGGGCATGGCTCTTTGTCTATCCGTCAGTTCTGCTTGGTGTTTTCATTTTTTCGCGCAAGCGTAAGTAAATCTTGGAGTTCTTTTAGTTTTCATATATTTCCCCCCCAAAAAAATCTAACAGAGAGGAGGTGATACTGTGGCTGAACACGCTGACGGCTCTATAATTGTTGATACTGAAATTGATACTGAAGGCTTTAAGGCTGGTAGCAATAAAATCCAAAAAGCTATTAGTTCTATGAATAGCAAAATGAAAAATCTCGGTCCTACCTTCCAAAAGGCACTATCAGGAAGTGCAAGTGCAATGTCATCTTTCGATGCGAAAGCAACCATTCTTGAAAGTACTATTTCCGAGATTGAAACAGAGCTTCAAAAACTTGGCAGCGCCAAAGTCCCGACCGATATATATGCAGGACTTATTGAATCTGCGGACAAATGCAGCTATAAGCTTGATACATTATATCAAAAGCAGAAAAAAATGAAGGCCACTGGAGTTAGCAAAAATTCTCAGGCATGGAAATCGTTGCAATATGAGATCCAGCGCACTGGCAGTGCTATGGAAACCTATAACGCAAGAGCCCAAGCCATGGAATCTAATGGAACAGCTTTTCAGTCAGGAACTAATACCGCCCAATATAAAGAGCTTAGTAATGCCTTAGCAAATGCAAAAACACAGCTTGCAGAAATGAAAGCACAAGCTGAAAAAGCGCGAAATTCAACAAGGAAACTTGCTTCTGAAGGTGGGTTACTTAAAAAGGTATTTAATAAAATCGGCAAGTCTGCCAAAAAGAGTGGATCAGCTGTAGGAAAGCTTGGCGGCAAATTCAAAGGGCTTACCCGTATGCTGAAGCAAATGCTGATGTTCAGAGTATTTACTGGTATTCTGACGGCAGTAACAGACGGCTTCAAAAACTTGGCTCAGTATTCCACCCAAACCAACAAAGACCTGTCTGCCCTCAAATCCAGCCTTACACAGCTGAAAAACAGCTTTGCGGCGGCGTTTGCACCGATATTAACCGTTGTAACGCCTATTCTTACAAAGCTGATAAATTACCTCTCCACAGCCCTCACCTATATTGGCAAGCTGTTTGCCGCCCTGTCAGGTGCAAAAACCTTTACGAAGGCAACAGCTGTACAAGAGGACTATGCCGCCTCACTCGGTAACACCGGGCAAGCAGCAGAGGACGCACAGAGGCAGCTTGCAGGCTTTGATGATCTGAACGTGCTAAGCGACAGCTCCTCTAAATCAGACAGCGGCGCAGGTGAAGCCTCCCCGTCTGAAATGTTTGAGGAAGTCCCCATTGAGTCAAGTATCACCGATTTTATCGGCAGGCTCAAAGAAGCGTTTACCAGTGGCGATTATGCCGGTATCGGTGCTGCTATCGGCAACGGTATCAATACCGCCATTCAGAAGGTCAATGACTTCATTAAGTGGGACAACGTAGGCGGCACAATAACGAATTTTGTAAAAGGCGTTGCACAGGGCTTCAATTCACTGGTGCATACCGTGAACTGGAAGCAGATCGGTGATACCTTTGCACAGGGCTTCAACACAGCCATAAACACGCTGTTCTTAATTCTTACAGAGTTTGATTGGCCGGGACTTGCCGCAGGACTGGCTAACAACCTTAACGGCGTTGTAAGCAGTTTTGACTGGGCGAAGCTGGGAACAACACTCTCCACGGGAATGAGGACGGCGATTGCTACACTCCGCAGCGCAATAACCACATTTGACTGGGCGGCTCTCGGTAAGGGAGTAGCAGACGGCATTAACAGTATTGACTGGGTGGGTATTCTCAGTGACCTTGCCGCTGGAATAAGTGACGTTCTCAAGGGGGCGCTCGACCTGTTGATAGGTTTTGCTGAAAACCTTGACTGGGCGAAGCTCGGCAGTGACCTCTGGAACAGCCTTATAGGTATCATCACCAACATTGATTGGAGTGGCATTATCGCAAAAGCCTTCCAGCTCTTGGGTGCAGCTCTCGCAGGTGCTGTTTCTCTCATTGTCGGTTTTGCAAAATCCCTGTGGGAGTCCCTTAAATCTGCGTTTGAGAGTACCAAAAACTACTTTGCCACTTACATAGATGAAGCTGGTGGAAACGTTATACAGGGCCTCTTAAATGGTATCTGGAACGGTATTAAAAATATCGGTACGTGGATTAAAGAAAACATTTTTATGCCGTTTATTAACGGCTTCAAAAATGCTTTTGGTATTCACTCGCCGTCAACAGTAATGGCCGAAATGGGCGGTTATCTGATTGAGGGCTTGCTTCAGGGTATCAAAAATCTGTGGTCCAGCATTACAAGCTTTTTCAGTAACGCTCTTGCTTCTCTCAAGCAGACTATCTCTAATGCGTGGTCTGCTATTCAGCAGGGCGCTCAGGCAGCTTGGCAAGGCATAAGCTCTACCGTTTCCAACGCATGGAACGGCATGAAATTAGGCGTTTCCAGCGCCTGCACAGCCGTAGGAAATGCTGTGTCTACCGCTTGGTCCGGTATCAAGTCAGGAGCGTCTGCGGCTTGGTCTGCGGTAAGCAGTACCGTGTCTAACGCTTGGTCTGGCATAAAATCAGGTGTTTCCAGCGCTTGTACGGCTATTCAAACTACGGCCTCTAATGCTTGGAACTCCATTAAAACCAGCACTTCAACCGCTTGGAACGCTGTTAAGTCCAGTGTGAGTACAGCGCTTGAGGGGGCAAAGACAGTTG
>JAFXGC010000018.1 GCA_017513325.1 Clostridia bacterium | reverse complement strand
CTGTGGCTGCTTTACGGACAGAGAATCGGATTTGTGAGATATGAAGATTATTTGCTTCAGCTTAAATCAAAAATAAATCTTATCCCTTTCCGAACCGTTAAAGAATATATTGAAATGTATAACACCAACGCGCACTCCCTCGTGCGCCACGCTATTATCAATCTCGGCGGAAACGTTGGAGTGTTTATACCTCTCGGAATTTTCCTGCCGGCACTTTGGAATAAACTGAAGCAGGCTAAAGCTATGTTTCTCTATTCATCTGTCATAATTGTTGCAGTTGAAATTATACAGTATTTCACACTACTCGGTAGCTTTGATATTGATGACTATATCCTCAATATGGCCGGGATTTTTATGGGATTTCTGCTTTATAAGCTTGATAAAAAATTGGCCGTCCAAACTTATGCAGCTGCATAAAATATGTTGAAAATTTGGCGTTTTCTGCATTTGCATAACAAAAAATACACTATTACAGGAACAATAAAAGTGAACGAAAATAAAAAGCTGATAGCCGTTGCAGGCCCCACTGCATCTGGCAAAACCGCCCTTGCTGTGCAGCTTGCTTTGCATTATAACGGCGAGGTTGTTTCAAACGACTCCATGCAAATATATAAAGGTATGGAAATAGGAACAGCTGCTCCCACAATAGAAGAAAGGCTTGGGGTGCCCCACCACCTGGTCGGCATATGCTCCCCCGACACAGACTTTTCCTGCGCTGACTTCAGTGAGCTTGGAAAAAACTGCGCCAACGAAATCATCTCTCGCGGGAAGCTTCCTGTTTTCTGCGGTGATACAGGACTTTATCTTGACGCTGTTACATCTATTTCAAACTACTCCGAGGGAGTTAAAAATGAAGCTTTAAGAGAGGCTCTGACACGGGAAGCTGAGGAATTGGGAAATGAAGCTGTTCACGCAAAACTGCGCGCAGTTGATCCCGAAGCTGCAGATGCCATCCACCCAAACAATGTGCGCAGGGTTATCCGCGCTATTGAGATTTATGAAACGACAGGCGTGCCCAAAACAGAATGGGACCGTCGATCAAAAGATGCTGTTCCGCCTTTTGATGCAAAAATTGTTGTGCTTGAATTTTCAAACCGTGAACTGCTTTATGAACGAATCGACCGCAGAGTTGATATGATGATCGAGGCAGGACTTGAGGCAGAAGCAAAAAAACTGTTTGCTGAAGGGCTTATCTCAGAAAAATCTCCGGCATATCAAGCAATAGGTTATAAAGAGCTGCTACCTTATTTTGCAGGAGAAGAAACACTTGCAGAGGGTGCCGACCGCATAAGACAGAATTCACGCCGATATGCAAAGAGACAGATAACCTGGTTCAAAAGATATAAAAACGCCATAGTTATCCATCCTGATGACGAAAACGGAATGAGAGATTTTCGTGATATTGTTGATGAAGCAATATTTGAATTGAATAAAGTTTTGTGAACATAGCCCTTCCGATCGGAAGGGCTTTTGTTTTAGCTGAACTAATCAATCAAATCAGAACGCTAAATGATAATTTAGCACTTCACCTGTCGCGTTTTTATCGACCTTTTTTAAAAAAGGTCGCGGTTAGTGAGGCGAAAACGATTGAATATCGTTTTCGCAAGCGGTGTCATCCAAAGTGCGAGTGAGCAGAGCTGAGTGTATCGAAGCAATGGCTCACGACACACGACGATG
>JAFXGC010000172.1 GCA_017513325.1 Clostridia bacterium | reverse complement strand
CATATTATATCTTGCATCACCCATATATACGAAATTGATGCCCTTCAATCTGCCAAAGTGCTCACGAATAGTGAGAAAGTCTGCAAGGATCTGAGTGGGGTGGAACTCATTGGTAAGCCCGTTCCAAACAGGAACACCTGCATGCTCTGCAAGTTCTTCAACGATAGACTGTTCAAATCCTCTGTATTCAATTCCGTCATAAAGTCTACCAAGAACTCTTGCAGAATCTGCGATGCTTTCTTTTCTTCCGATCTGTGAAGCAGAGGGATCAAGATATGTAACATGCATACCAAGTCCATGCGCTGCCACTTCAAAAGAGCAACGTGTTCTTGTACTGGTTTTTTCGAAAATCAATGCAATGTTTTTATTGGGAAGCTGAGCATGTGAAATGCCGTTCTTTCTTTCATCCTTAAGAGTTGCCGCCACATCAAGAAGAAAGCCTATTTCTTCAGGTGTGAAATCTAGCAACTTGAGAAAATGTCTGCCTTTAAGATTCATTTTTCGCGTTTCCTTACGTTTCAAAAAATAGTTACATACATTATAGCATTTTATTTTACTTGTGTAAAGTGTTTGCAGATTTTTTATTTTATTTTACATTGAACAAGAATTTTTCTATTGATTAGTCATTGATTTTCATATATAATGTATTTGTATAATTTTGCCTAAAAGGAAGGATTCGGTATGAAATTAGTACCACGTATTTTCAGTTTTATATTGGTTATTACCATGATTGTGTCAACAATGGCGTTTTCAACAGCCTCTGTTGATACTCAAAACTACACCCCTGACGATGGACTGATCGTGTTCAATTCTCAGGATGTTGTTGATAAGTTTATTCGCAAATCAAATTACTCCAGTGCTTCACATGGTGTTTCCTACTCTTACGATGAAACGGAAAATGCCCTCAGAGTTGAAGTTACCGGATCTGATCCCTATATCTACATCAATTGCTACGACGGTATTTCCAAAAAATTCAACGGCGATAACATCAGCTATTTCTACTCTGTATATAAAGCTCCCCGAAGCAATTCTTCGACATCAAAAAACACACAGTCCAAAGTATATCTTTGTACCGTTCAGAGCCCTACGCCATCTGAACAGTGGCTCTGCCATTGGAGTTATAATCCTATTTCTGCAGACCAATACGTTATTGCAAGAATGGACGTTGGTAGCCGTCTCAGCGGAAAGGGATATTTCTATGGTTTCAGATATGACTTTTTCCAGGATGCACAGGTTGGAGACGTTATTTACATTGACTCAATCATAATTAACACAAGCAGAATTCCCGGTGTGGATGTTGCCGGCGCAAGAACAGCACTTCACAACGGTTATCCCGTTGACCCCAGCTCTGTATATCTTTGCCGTGAATATGACGTTGACAAATACACTTCCCCTTTCTGGAAAGGTGACGTTGTCTATAACGAAGCTGTATGTCCTATAGCCAACAGCGATGGAAGCTATACCTATAAACTTATGTATGAACCTGATGAAATAATCTATGTTTATGACGGAACATTCAGCAGATATTTCGAAGAAGGAAAAGACTTTACGGTTAGCGGAAACAAGATTACAATACTGAATAGCGGAAAGATCGATCGTTTCTCTCTTGATCAGGCTTATTCCGGAGATAAGCTGTATTTTGAAAGCTATCTTAACGTCACATACACACATAGCGACACATGGGACTATGTTGTTCCCGAAAACAAATCTGAAAGCCTTCCCAATACATCTGCTGCTATTATGAACAACGAAAGCTTTAATGTTGTTTTCTTTGGTGATAGTCTTGCAGGTGGTGCAAACTCATCAAGCTACAGAGGATACTATCCCAATGCTCCCTATTGGTGGGAACAGATTGAAGACTGTCTTCGTGAGAATTACAACTTTACAAACCTGAATGTGTATGATGTCAGCGAAGGCGGCTCAACTGCCAGCGGTATGATTAACACATTCAGAAACACTGTTCTCTCATACAATCCCGATCTCATCTTCATTGAATTCGGCGTAAACGACGCTCAGAATGGAGAAACAGACGGATATAAGGATGCGTTAAGAACTATGATATATGCAGCAAAAGGAAAAAATGAAAACTGCGAAATAGTTCTTGTTTCCCCCTTCTACAGCAACACAGAAGTTTATTCCGATTCAGGCTTTGAAGTTTGCCAGACAGCCTGCCTTGAGCTTGAGGCTCAATATGATAACGTTGTATGCGCTGATATAACTGCTATGCACAAATCTCTTCGCGCAGTTAAACGCCACTACGATATTACAGGCGATAACGTTTGTCACCCCAATGATTATTTCTCAAGAGTATATGCTCAGGTTTGCCTTGCTACAATCATCCCCGAAGAACTCGGATATGACTCATATCCCCCTGCTGACATAGTTCCCGAAATAACAGAAATCTCTCCTGAAAACGCTTCTATTGAATACACAGGATCTGCAACATTCACAGCAACCGCTACAGGATATGATCTTTCTTATTCCTGGGATGTTTCAAATCTGCCTGAATGTGTTACCGTTACAGGAGCTGATTCAGATACTCTTACAATTTCTGTGGACAAGGCAGTGGAATATAGCTTCACTTCTGAAATCAAGCTGACGATTACAGATAAAAAAGGAAATACTGCTGAAAAATCTGCTATTGTCTATTATACCGGAGTTGTAATGGGTGATTTAAGCAATGACTCAACCATTAACTCGGTTGACCTGTTCCAGATGAGACTTATAATAAAACAGATCAAAAGCACAACCCCCTACGAAAATATCGCTGCTGACATAAATGGAGACGGAAAAGTAACCTCTGTTGATATGTTTGATCTAAAATACAGAATTCTTAAAGGAACCTGGAGATAAGATAAAAACAGCCCGCACGCTTTACAAAAGCTGCGGGCTGTTTTTGTTACTTATTCACAATAAACCATTACAAGCAACCGTTATTATTGACATTGACGAGCAATTGATATAGAATATGTGTAATAATTTAGCAGAGTAAACTGCGGAACGGAGAGACTTATGCAAAGAATTATATCTGTTATTCTGACATTAGCCATGATCGCCTCGGCAATGACAGCAATGACAATCACGGCAGATGCTAATGCAACTTGGCTCGGAGTGGGCAGCTCCACCTGGAGTGGGAATGAAGATGGTTCCGGGATTGACCATGTGGAAGCGCTGTATTTTGAAAATGAGCCCACAATCGACGGTTACGTTACTGAAGCGGAATGGGGAAAACGTACGATTGAAATGTACAGTGAAGATCTTAATACCCGCCATAATCCTGAACCATATTTTAACTCTTTCTTTTATTGGAAGGGCGCAGACGATGCTGCAAGCCTTTATCCTATGGCTGCACTTATATGGCTGCGTTGGGATGAAAACTATTTCTATGTTGCAGCAATAGTTAATGACCGAAACGGACACTCACTGAAAAAAGTTCAACGTGAAACATGGAACGGTGATGCGATCGGGTTCAGAATTGATTCTCAGGGTGCTAATGCAGCAACATTTGGAAATGGATACGATCCTGATATTGGAACACCATGGTCTGATCCTGCGACCGTTCCTGACATTTATGTAGGATATTGCCAGATAGCAGGTGGATATACAGAAGTATATGAAAATGCCAATGATAAAGGCCTGACTGAATACTCTAATCCTGTTTTCGGCGCGGTTAAGGCCGTTGTTGCTCCATCTGAGAGAAATAGTGACATCGACTTAGAGTATACCGAGGATACGGCCGCGGGCTATACAACCTACGAGGTTGCTATCCCTTGGAAATACATATACGAAAACAATCTTGTTGATAAATACGATTCCCTTACAGACGCTGAGAAAGCCCCCTATGTACTTGACTACTCCGAATACTCAAGACCTATGGGTAACCCCGACAGACCTAACTATAAGCCCGGTAACTTGAAAGGCGGAATAGGCCAGAATCTTGGTATGTCAATTGTTGTTTTTGACGCCGGCTTCTCTTCAAGCACACATGAGTCATTTATGTCATGGGGTTCCGGAGTGGCATCCGTCCAAACTGATATTGCGCCCCAAACTTGCGCCGGTTCCAATCAGGTTACTCTTGTAGCTGAAAAAGTACAACAGGGTGAATATGACAAATATGATCCCTCCAAACTCGAAGCGCCTGCAATAAATAAGGAATACGACAATGTATTCTATGATTATCTCGGCGGAGATACAGATCGCGAAACCCCTTTGAACGATGCTAGTATGCTCAAAACGCTTACTTATGAGAACATTATTCCCTCAGATGGCAGCAGAACTTATGAAATTGCTGAAGACCAGGAGTATTGGGGATCTGCCGATCTTTACGCCGGATCTGTTATTGACGTTGGAGGAGAGCACGGATACGTTCTCAATTATGATAGAGTTATTGTAACACATGAAGATGAAGAAGGTACGGTTTTCGAAGCCGGTGTTGATCCCATAGATCAGTTCTATATTGATACCGTAATCGGATACGATGATTATTGGAATGCCATAGGCGGTCGATACCCTCTATCATACACATTTGAATTCGACGTGATGTATACGGGCACAGAAACTGTGCAGGAAGGAAGAGCGCCTGAGCTTGGCAACCTGTTTGGTGGCAACAGCGTCGGTTTTTATTGTGGTTATTCATTTGAAGACAGCAAATTTATTATTTCTAAATTTAGTAAACCTGATGAAATAATAGCAGAAAGTGCTCCTTACGAATTCCAGAAAGATACATGGTACAACTGGAAGTTCCAATACGACAACGAAACATGCCAGGTTCGACTACTCATTAACAATGAGGTTGTGCTTGATGTAAACAACAGATATTTCTATCATTATGACCAGGACATTCTGGAAAACGGAACTCTTTTATGCTGGTGGTTCATAAATACTCAGATAAAAATGGATAATGTTAAGATTTATAATTTTTATGATTATAATCAAGCATGCAGCATCAGCGGCACTGTAACTGCAAATATAACAGATGATACAACATCAAGTCCAATAATTGTTAACCTTTATCAAAAAGACTCTGAAGAGATTTACAAAACAGTTACTTTGGAAAGCACCGGCGGATATTATGAATTCACAACTCTTGTTAACGACAAATATACAGTAGAATTTACTAAGAATGGATGTGTTACACAGCGCTATCATATTGCTATGAATTCAAGCTCTGCCGATTGTCAGATTTCAGCAGTCCTCAATCTGCTCGGAGATGTTAATCTGGATGGCACTGTCAATTCTGTTGACTTTCTCTTTGTTAAATTATCTATTGTGGGTATTAAAGAAAAAGATATTATTTTCGATGTGAATGGCGATGCTTATGTCAATGCTAAAGACATGCTGATAATCAAAAAAATAATAATGAACGTTTACTATTAATCTTACAAAAAGACCTCGATGAAATCATCGAGGTCTTTTTATACTGAAACTATATAAAAAACTTTCTTTCCATTTTTTCTCTGAGCGTAGTATTGATTGCAAGAAAAATCAGCAATCCCCCGATCAGTAGCAACGCAACCAACGGATACACTGACCAAAATGAAAATTTATCAACCCAAAACGTTATGTTCACAAGCAATTCAAGCACCGGAGAAAGCAATCCCAACAAAAGGAATGCTCCTCCGAATATATATAATTCTCCGCGCTTCACATATTTTAAAAGTGTTACCACCGCTGTGACAATGACACCTATGCACGCCACAAGTGGAAATGCAAAACTCAAAAACCAGTTTCCGTCAACTGCAAAATTTATATACCACAGATATCCGCCGATAGCCGCAAAACTGCACGGTACAAATATGACAGGATTAGGCTTTTTAAACCAAAACGGCAAAACAATCATAATATATGATACTAACAAAGCACCTATTACATAGCCCGACCAAGAGACTCTTGAATTCACCTGCAGATCACATAGCAATGTTATTATTACAGGGATGATAAACATTGTTGTTATTATCATCATTGCAGCAACCTTGTTAATCTGTTGCTTAGGATATTTGCTTTCAGGATATAAGCGCTCAACATCATCTCTTTTTATATCAGGATGGAACACAACCGTTCCGCAAAGTGGACACATTTTTTCTGTATCCTCAAGTTTCACGCCGCATTTAACACAATACATAGCGCATCCTTTCTCTTTTATTAATTTAAGAAATATTACTCTCAACAGTTGCCACAATTCCCATATCTCTAAGGACCTGATGGAATTCATATTCAAGCTCAGACTCCTCTAT
>JAFXGC010000017.1 GCA_017513325.1 Clostridia bacterium | reverse complement strand
ATCGCCGCACTTTGCGTTGCCTACTTCGCCAACGCCGCTGGCGTCTTCAATTTTACCTACGTTTCTGGGGTTCTGGAAATGATCCATAACCTTTGCGCTGTATGCCATATTAATTCACCTCAATTAAATTACAAAATTTCCTCTCCGCGAAGAATTCTTTCCCAAACGGGAGACATTTCACGAAGGCGCTCAACAACCTTGGGAACACATTCGATAATGTGATCAACCTCAGCCTCTGTTGTATACTCAGAGAGGGAGAGGCGAAGGGATCCGTGAGCAACTGCATGGGGAAGACCAAGTGCCAGAAGCACGTGGCTGGGATCAAGTGAGCCTGATGTGCAGGCTGAACCTGAAGAAGCTGCGATTCCGTACATATCGAGCATCAGAAGAAGGCTTTCACCCTCAATGCCCTGGAAACACATATTAACGTTGCCGGGAAGGCGCTTAACTCTGTCACCGTTTACGATTGTTTTTTCTATCTTGGAAAGCTCGCAAATAAGCTTATCTCTCATTTTGCAAAGCTTTTCAGCGTTTTCGTCAATGGAAGCAACCGCATCCTCAAGAGCTGCTGCCATGCCCATTATTGCAGGAAGATTTTCTGTTCCCGCTCTCTTGCCCTTTTCCTGAGCGCCACCGCTGATGATCGCTTCTATATAAGCGCCGCGTCTGCAATAGAGCGCGCCGATACCCTTGGGGCCGTGGAACTTATGAGCTGAAATTGAAAGCATATCAATATTCATTGCTTTCACGTCTATATGAAGATGACCTGCCGCCTGAACTGCGTCTGTGTGGAAGGGAATCTTCTTTTCGCGGCAGATAGCGCCTATCTCAGCGATGGGCATTATTGTGCCGATCTCGTTATTTGCAAACATAACAGTTACAAGGCAAGTATCCTCACGGATGGCATCTCTGACCTGATCAGCTGTTATGAGACCGTTTTTATCAACCTCAAGAAGAGTTACTTCATAACCCTCTTTTTTGAGACGGTCAAGTGTGTGAAGCACAGCGTGGTGCTCGATCTTTGTGGAAATGATGTGCTTTTTGTTTTTCTTTGCTCCGAAATGAGCTGCGGAAATAATGGCCTGATTATCCGCCTCGCTTCCGCCGGATGTGAAATAAATCTCGCCTGCATCGGCTCCAATACATTTACCGATGCGCTCTCTGGCCTCAGCAAGCGCTGCTGCTGCTGACTGTCCGAAAGAATGGAGACTTGATGCGTTTTCATACTCCGCATCCATATATTTTATCATTTCTGCCTTAGCATGCTCCGAAATAGGAGTTGTTGCGGCATTGTCTGCGTAAACTCTCATTGTTATTGTCTGCCTTTCTTAGAAGAAAAACACTTCTTCTACAAATAAATAGTATATCATTATTGTCACATTATGTCAATGTTATACTTACAAATTTATTTTACTATCTTTTGAGTAGGTTTTCTGTGACCGTATCACAATCTCTTATTATTTTTTCTTTTTTTATAGTAAATATTCTTATTATGTGGTACAATTTACGTGGAAATGAATTTGCCTTCGTATTGAAGAAGGCTGAAACAGGAGAAAGATATGGCAAACAAGGACGATATTATATCTGCGCAGCTTGAAGTTATCCGCGCAATGACCGAAAAGAATATGAAAAGCGTTGGTGCTGATCTTTTCGGCGCGCCTTCCCTCTCCAACAAATCAGAAGAAATAAAAGAAGAAGCAAAAAAAGAAACCCAAGCAGAAGAAATGGCTGAAAAAGCAGAAAAAGAAGATATAGAGGCTCTGAAAAAGGAGCTTAGTGAATATATCGGCCTTGAAAAGGTGAAAAGCGAGGTCAGCTCACTTATAAATCTTGCAACCGTTTATGCGCTTCGTCTCAAAAACGATCTGCCAACACCCGAAATGTCGCTGCATCTGGTGTTCTCAGGGAATCCCGGCACGGGAAAGACTATGATAGCGCGCTTTATGGCAAGAGTTTATCATTCTCTCGACCTTCTCTCCAAAGGTCAGCTTGTGGAAGTTGACCGTTCCTCCCTTGTGGCAGGCTACGTGGGACAGACCGCTCAGAAAACAATGAAAGCCCTTGAAAGCGCTCTCGGCGGTGTGCTTTTCATTGACGAGGCATACGCTCTCACCTCCAAAAGCGAAAACGACTACGGGCTTGAAGCTGTTGAAACCATACTTAAATATATGGAAGACCACCGCGATGACATCGTCGTTATTATTGCAGGCTACAGCGATCTTATGAAAGATTTCATTGATTCCAACCCCGGACTTCAGTCCCGATTCAACAAATACATTGACTTTGAAGACTACACCCCCGAAGAAATGCTTGAAATTTTCAAAACAAACTGCAGAAAAGGTCAGTATGAGCTTGATGCTGACGCAGAGGCAACTCTTCTCTCCTATTTCTGCGAAAAAGCGCTTGACAGCGCTGATTTCGGCAATGCCAGAGGGGTTCGAAACACCTTTGAAAAAATTCTCTCCGCCCAGGCAAACAGAATCGCCCATATGACCAATGTTTCAAAGGACGACCTTGTTCGCCTGACAAAAGAAGATGCGGAGAATGGTGTCAAATAAGGTCAATTAACCCTTGCATTTTCTAAAACAATATGCTAAAATACAAAATAGCTTTCAACATTTCTTTATCAAATGTTGGGGGCTATTTCTATTTTTACGGAGTTTTTATGAAAAAGAAAACGTTTTACACCGAACTTGCCTACGTTGTGGGAATAATAACTCTCGCCATAGGCACGGCTTTTATGGAAAAGGCAAACTTCGGTATGTCTATGGTGGTTTCCCCTGCCTATATCATTCATCTTAAAGTTTCAGAATTCCTGCCGTTTTTCTCATTCGGTATGGCTGAATACACTCTGCAGGCTGTGCTTCTCGTGTTGATGATGATATTCCTGCGCCGCTTCAAGCTCTCATACCTGTTCTCTTTTGCCACCGCCGTTATTTACGGATTCACTCTTGACGGAGCCATAGCTCTCGCTGCTTTTATTCCGGCTGAAAGCATCCTTCTCCGAATCGTTTATTTCGTTGTGGGAATGCTTATTTGCTCAGTTGGCGTTTCAATGTTCTTCCACACTTACATTTCACCTGAAGCATACGAGTTGTTTGTGAAGGAACTTTCCGAAAAGTTCGGCATCAGCATCACCAAGTTCAAAACAGGATATGACTGCGCCAGCTGTCTTATCAGCATTATAATGTCATTTGCTTTCTTCGGACTGTGGCATTTTGAAGGCGTTAAGCTTGGAACCGTTGTTTGTGCTTTGGTGAACGGATACACTATCGGCCTTTGCTCAAAATTTTTTGAAAAGCATTTTGAATTCAAGGACGGTCTTAAGCTGAAAAAATTCTTTAAATAACCACTCGTTGACACTTTGGCGGCAATATGGTATACTGTTTTCACAGTAAACTACAGGAGATATACATATGGGAAGATTTCTCGGATCTTACGACGGCGAAGAAATAGATCGCCCCGATTTAAATAAATGTCCCGATTGCGGATGCTTTTTCGCCGGAGACTATTGCCCTCTTTGCGGCAAAGAATGCCCCGAAGAATTCCGCGCAGGAAACAGAAAGCCCGTGAAGCAGAAAAAGAGAAGAGGCAGTTCATCCTCCCGCACTGTCACCTTTATTGATTGGTATCACAGTTGGTGGGTTATTGCTCTTGCGCTTTTCTTCTTCCCTGTTATAGGTTTTATTCTGCTTCTCACCAGCCCACACAAAAAATCGCTGAAAATAGGAGTAGGTATTGCGGCTCTTATTTGGTTTATCCTCCCCTATCTGGGCGGAGTGGGAATGTTGTTCGGCAACCTGAAAGGCATGATGGAAAAGCCGGTTGACACTTCCCTCACAAGAGAAGAATATATAGCTCAGTGCGAAAATATCTCAGCTGAAGAATTCTATCGCGGCGGAGATGAATATAAGGGCAGCTTCGTTTCTGTTACTCTTACTGTAAGCCAAAAGTTAGTTGATCCCGAAGCTGAATATAACAATAATCCCTACCCTACATACTATATCTGCCACGACGGAAACGGAAATGAGTTTGAAATCATTGTCCGTGACTGTATTCAGGATAGCTCCCGCAATTATATCCCCGGTGACGTGCTGACCGTCTATGGAGAGGGCGCAGGCGAGCAAACTGTGTATGATGACACTTATTCTCCCCACACCGCTCCTGCTATCAACGTAGCCTACGTTTCAGCTGAATAATAATTTGATCCCTTGATACGCTATTTATTGTATTATCTACAGATATACTCGGGAGGGACCTTTTAAGGAAAGGTCTCCTCCCGAACCCACCCCCAAACCTCTTTGTAAAAGATCCCCTTCCAACCCCACTTGTGTGGGGTGGAAGGGGATTTTCTGCGAAAAGGTTTTGAAGGGGGTCTGGGGGAGAACTTTTCCTCAAAAAGTTTCCCCCGGATATACCTGTAAATTATAATAATATAATAAATAGCGTATCAAGGGATCAATCTATTTTTATTCTGTTAATACGCAGTTTTTTATTAATGTGTCCCTGAAGGAGGGTATAGAGAACAGCAGCGAGGGGGATAAAGAAGATGATACCCACGATACCGAAGAGGTTACCGCCAATGATAGCCGCCATAAGAGTCCAGAGAGGGCTGAGTCCGACTGAGCTTCCGACCACATGAGGATAAATGAACTGATTTTCAACAAACTGAACGACAAGATAAACGATAACACAAGTGATCACCTTTTCGGGAGAATCGAGCAGGATAAGGAAAGCGCCTATAGCGCAGGAAGCGAAAGCGCCCACATAGGGAACAAAGGCAAAGAAGCTTGTGAGGAAAGCGATGAGCGCGGCATAGGGCAAGCGGAAGATGCTGAAGAAAATGAAAATCAGCACTCCAAGGATAACCGCCTCTATTGTCTGTCCCGAAAGGAATTTTGAATATGTTTCAACTGAGAGTGCTCCGACCTCGCACAGCTTTTCCGTTGTTTCCGTTTTAAGGAAAGAATACATAAGTTTTTTCATATGTCTTGAAAGAGTTTTTTTATCAAGAAGGACATATATAGAAATAACTATAGCGAAAATAGTTGTTGAAACGCCTGAAACAGTTGTTGTTGCAAAGCCCCAGACGGAAGACAGCAAGCTGCCTGCGCCCGTTGTGATGGTTGAAAGAAAGCTGTTTATATTTATATTTTTTGCCAGCTCAGTCAAACGCGTTGTATCGATATTATAGCTGTTGAGCCAAGCAATAAACTCAGGGAGCTTTGCCTGGATCTGCACGTAAATACGCTTTACAGAAGAAACAATCTCAGGCACGGCAAGGGTTACCGCAAGAACTATAACAACGATTATAGCAAGGAGCGTGAGCACAAGGCTGAGAATATTGATGAGCTTTTCCTTATGTTTGAAATCATTCTTTTTAAATATCTTGTGGAGAAGATTATCAAAACCCTTCATTGGCACGTTAAGCACGAAAGCGATTATAAGCCCCACAATTATGGGAAGAAAAATTGACAGAACCTTGCCTGCATAATTTATAACAGCGGTGAAATTGAAAAGTGCCGCAAAAAGAACAACGCCGAAAGAAACCAATAAAAGCAGCTTTTTAAAGTTCTTATCCATTTTTCATATCCTTCTTTTCTGTAACTATTTGTCGCAAAGCATCCATACGCATGTCAAGCTCCGCGCTGAGATTTGCGCACAGAGCAAGCTCGTGTGCCATTTCGGAAGTGAATTCAAGATCCTTTTTATATCTCAGCTGATGCTCAAGACTTGCCCAGCAGTCCATAGCTATGGTGCGAAGCTGGATCTCAACCTTCATTTTTCTCTTTTCTTTGGCGAGAAAAATAGGCACGTCAACTATGAGATGAAGGCTTCTGTAGCCATTGGGCTTGGGCTTTTTTATGTAGTCCTTTTTTTCGATGAGAGTGATATCGTCCTGAGAAAGCAATGCCTCGGAAAGAAGATAAACATCATCGGGGAAAGAACAGATAACGCGAAGACCTGCAACGTCGTAAATGTTCGCTTCGATCGTTTCCGCGTTCATTGAAAAACCTTTTCTCTCAAGCTTTTCTCTTATGCTGTTTACGCTTTTTAATCTTGTTTTGATGCTGTTTATGGGATTTCTGTCGTATTGCAGAGAAAACTCCTCATTGAGAACATTGAGCTTCGTTTCAATTTCCATCATAGCGCATCGATAATACGCCATCAGCTTGAAAAAATTTTCGCTTTTCTGCTGTATCATTTCAAAAAAATCCTCTTTAGAAATATCAAGCTCGCGCACAGCGTTTTCAAACGCCTCTATTTTTTCATCTCTTTCGTCTTTCACGGATTTACCGCCTTATACATTATTTTACATTGTAATTATACTACACATTTATAAACTGTGTCTAAACAAACATGAAATTTTTCTTTTTATATTTAAGATAAATTATTGTTTACAACGCTAAGGCTTCCCCGGGGGGAAGCTGTCACGAAGTGACTGATGAGGCGTCTAGGCTTCGTATATTGTTGGTCTAAGCCCAGACTCCTCATCCACCGCAAGCGGTCCCCCTTCCCCCAAGGGAAGGCAGTTAAATTATCGTTTATTGCATTAATTAAAAAAGAGGTCACAAAAGTGACCTCTTTTTATCTTATTATTTGAAATACTCAACAAAGGATTCGAACAGCTTGGAATCGTAGTTTCCTTCTACGTTCTTATAAAGTCCGCTGCCGACTCTCTCGCTGTGTCCCATCTTACCAAGCACACGTCCGTCGGGAGATGTGATACCCTCGATTGCATACATGGAGTTGTTGGGGTTGCAGGAGATATCTGCTGTGGGAGCACCGTTGAGATCAACATACTGTGTTGCGATCTGTCCGTTTTCAACAAGCGCTTTGATAACTGCTTCGGGAGCGATGAAGCGGCCTTCGCCGTGAGAGATAGGCACGTTGTGAATATCGCCAACCTCTGTTTTCATAAGCCAAGGAGACTTATTGGAAGCAATTCTTGTGCGAACTATTCTGGACTGGTGACGTCCGATAGTGTTGAATGTAAGTGTAGGGCAGTTTTCATCTGTGTCGATGATTTCGCCGAAGGGCACAAGACCCAACTTAACGAGCGCCTGGAAACCGTTACAGATACCAAGCATCATACCGTCGCGATTCTTTAAAAGCTCCATTGTTGCATCCTTAACAGCTGCGTTTCTGAAGAATGCTGTGATGAACTTACCGCTTCATTCAGGCTCGTCGCCGCCGGAGAATCCGCCGGGAATAAAGATACCCTGAGCACTCTCGATTCTCTTTGCGAAATAGTCAACAGACTCTTCGATTGCAGAAGCTGTCAGGTTCTTGATAACGATGATCTCAGCCTCAGCGCCTGCTCTTTCCAGTGCCTTTGCGCTGTCGTATTCACAGTTTGTGCCGGGGAATACGGGAATGAGCATCTTGGGCTTTGCAACCTTGATTGCAGGACGCGCCCATTCGCTTGCCTTATATTCAAATGCGGGGATCTCGCCTTCGCCCTGCTTAATGTTGCAGGAATAAACGCCTTCAAGCTTGTTTTCGTAGAGGTCGAGAAGACCGCAAAGGCAAGTCTTTTCTTCGCCCAGAACGATTGCCTTTTCTTCTGTTGTGTAACCGAGAACCTTGCCCTCAACATCATCAGCAACTTCAAGAATGAATGTGCCGTAGTTATAAGCGAAGATATCGTCAAGGCTTGTAGCATCGTCATACTTAAAGCCGATGCCGTTACCGATAGCCATCTTGAAAACAGCTTCAGCTACGCCGCCGTATGTGGGAGTATAAGCCGCGTAAACCTTGCCTGCACGAACGAGAGCAGCCACTTTATCGAAGAGAGCCTTAAGGCTTTCTGCTGTGGGAAGACCCTTAGCGTCAGCTTCAGCGCCCAGCATAATAACCTTATGACCTGCCGCCTTAAATTCGGGAGAGATAATGTTTGCGATCTTATCCGTTGTTACAGCAAAGGAAACAAGTGTGGGAGGAACATCAAGATTTTCAAAGCTACCACTCATGGAGTCCTTACCGCCGATGGAAGCAACTCCGAAGTCCATCTGCGCCTTGAATGCGCCGAGAAGAGCTGCAAGAGGCTTGCCCCAACGCTTAGCATCGCGGCCGGGCTTTTCAAAATATTCCTGGAATGTGAGATATGTATCCTTAAAATCTGCGCCTGTAGCGATAAGCTTACAGAGAGATTCTACAACTGCAAGATATGCGCCTGCAAAAGGATCGCGCTCTGTGATGAAGGGGTTATATCCGTAGGACATTACAGAGCATGTGTCTGTGTCGCCCTTTTCAAGAGAGATCTTATTTGCCATTGCCTGTGTGGGTGTCAGCTGATACTTACCGCCAAAGGGCATAAGCACGCTGCCGGCTCCAATTGTGGAGTCAAAGCGCTCGGAAAGGCCTCTCTTTGAGCAAACGTTAAGGTCAGCAACAAGAGCCTTCATACCCTCAGTGAAGTTTTCGGGAATTTCCTTGCAAATGCACTGAGCCGCTGCGGGAGCGATGTCTATATGCTTTTCTGCACCGTTGGAGTTAAGGAATTCACGGGAAATCTCGCAAATTACCTTACCGTTCCATGTCATTGTAAGTCTTGCATCAGCTTTAACCTTTGCAACGATTGTTGCCTCAAGGTTTTCTTTTGCCGCAAGCTCCATAAAGCGAGGAGCATCAGCTGCTTCAACAACAACAGCCATTCTTTCCTGGGATTCGGAAATTGCAAGCTCTGTGCCATCAAGACCGTCATACTTCTTGGGAACTGCGTTAAGGTCGATGTCAAGACCGTCAGCAAGCTCACCGATAGCAACTGAAACACCGCCTGCGCCAAAGTCGTTACAACGCTTGATAAGGCGGGAAGCCTCTTCGTTTCTGAACAGACGCGGGAGTTTTCTTTCTTCGGGAACATTACCCTTCTGAACTTCAGCACCGCAAGTTTCAAGAGATTCTGTTGTATGGGACTTGGAAGATCCTGTTGCACCGCCGCAACCGTCTCTGCCTGTTCTGCCGCCAAGGAGGATAACGATATCACCGGGTTCGGGACGCTCACGACGAACGTTCTTTTCGGGAGCAGCCGCGATAACTGCGCCGATCTCCATTCTCTTTGCGGCATAGCCGGGATGATAAAGCTCATCAACCTGGCAGGTTGCAAGGCCGATCTGGTTACCGTAGCTGGAATAACCTGCAGCAGCTGTTGCAACCAGCTTCTTCTGGGGAAGCTTACCCTTGATTGTTTCTTCAATGGGGCGTGTGGGGTCTGCAGCGCCTGTTACGCGCATTGCCGCGTATACGTAAGAACGACCGGACAGGGGGTCACGGATAGCGCCGCCGATACAAGTTGCAGCTCCTCCGAAGGGCTCGATCTCTGTGGGGTGGTTATGTGTTTCGTTCTTAAAGAGCAGGAGCCAATCCTCTTCGCCCTCAGTTGTGTTCACCTTGATCTTAACTGTACAAGCATTGATCTCTTCACTTTCGTCAAGACGGGGGAGCTGACCGTTCTTCTTAAGATATCTTGTTGCGATCGTTGCGATATCCATAAGGTTAACGGGCTTTGTGCGGCCGATTGAACGTCTTGTTTCAAGATATCTTTCATATTCTGCAGCCAGAGTTTCGTCCTCAAAAGTTACGTTATCAATGTTTGTAAGGAAGGTTGTGTGGCGGCAGTGGTCGGACCAATATGTATCTATCATACGGATCTCTGTGATAGTGGGGTTTCTCTGCTCACTCTTAAAATAGCTCTGGCAGAATGTGATATCGTCAAGATCCATTGCAAGACCGTACTGTGAAACAAATGCTGCAAGTCCATCGCGGTCAAGCTCAATAAATCCTTCAAGGGTTTCAACAGTTTCGGGGATATCATAAGTTGCAACGAGAGTTTCAGGCTTTTCAAGAGAAGCTTCGCGGCTTTCAACGGGGTTGATAACGTAGCCCTTGATCTTTGCCAACTCTTCTTCTGTTACGTCGCCGTCAATAACGTAGATCTTTGCGCCGCGGATAAGTGGTCTGTCACCGCAGGAAATGATCTGGATACACTGAGCAGCAGAATCTGCTCTCTGGTCAAACTGACCGGGGAGAAATTCGCTTGCAAAAACGATCTTGCCCTCAGCGCCTGTGAGCTCGTCGGAAATATCGTCAAGCTGAGGCTCAGAGAAAACAGTTTTCTTTGATGCTTCAAAAAGCTCAGCTGTGATGTTCTCAGCATCATAGCGGTTTACGATACGAACGCCGTTTACGCTCTTAATACCAAGAAAGCCTCTGATATCGGAAAGCAAAGAATCTGCTTCGCCGCGAAGACCAACCTTCTTTTCAACAAATATTCTATATACCATCAGTTTGCCTTTCCTTTCATAAAATCAAGTGCCTTTTTGCCTATATCGCTTCTCTGATAAGCATTTGCAAAATGAACCTTTTCGCTCTCAGCATAAGCCTTTGCAACTGCATCTTCAAGGTTATCAGCCTTTGCAACGACGCCAAGAACACGTCCGCCTGCAGAAAGAACCTTTCCGTCTGCAAGCTTTGCGCCTGCAACGTAAACTTCCGCCTCAATACCGTCATCAACTGTGATCTCGTAGCCTGTTTCATACTTACCGGGATATCCGTTGGAAGCCTTAACGATGCAGCAAGCGCTTCCCTCAGAGAATTTAACCTCTGTTTCGCTAAGCTTGCCTTCTGTTACAGCCTTCATAACTGTGAAAAGGTCACTTTCAAGAAGGGGAAGAACAACCTGTGTTTCGGGGTCGCCGAAACGGCAGTTATATTCAATAACCTTGGGACCGTTTTCTGTGATCATAAGACCGAAATAGAGACATCCTCTGAACTCTCTGCCCTCTGCCTTCATTGCGCGGATTGTGGGAACAAAGATCTTTTCCATACATTCTGCTGCAACCGCATCTGTGTAAACAGGGTTGGGAGCGATGGTACCCATACCGCCTGTGTTAAGGCCCTTATCTCCGTCAAGCGCTCTCTTATGGTCCATAGAGGAAACCATGGGAACAACAGTTTCGCCATCTGTGAAGGAAAGAACGGAAACCTCGGGTCCTGTGAGAAATTCTTCAATAACAACTGAAGAACCGGACTCACCGAAGATCTTATCTTCCATCATAGAGCGAACGGCTTCTTTTGCGTCCTCTCTGGTTTCTGCAATAACAACGCCCTTACCAAGCGCAAGGCCATCTGCCTTGATAACTGTGGGAATAGCAGCTGTGTCAAGATAGGAAAGTGCCTTTTCCATATCGTCAAACACTTCGTAAGTAGCTGTGGGAATACCGTACTTCTTCATAAGGTTTTTCGCAAAGCTCTTACTGCCTTCGATGATGGCAGCGTTAGCCTTGGGACCGAAGCAAGGAATTCCAACCTCGTTAAGACGATCTACACAGCCAAGCACCAGCGGATCATCGGGCGCTACAACTGCATAATCTATCTTATTATCAACTGCAAATTCTACGATTTTATCAATATCCTTTGCGCCGATGGCAACACAAGTTGCATCATTTGCCATGCCGCCGTTGCCGGGGAGGGCATAAATTTCGGAGCAAAGGGGATTTTCTTTCAGTTTTTTAATGATAGCGTGCTCTCTTCCGCCGCCACCAACAACGAGTATTTTCATAAATATTACTCCTTAGATATTTTGGGAATGGACTTTTTAAAAAGTCCCTCCCCAAACCCCACCGAAAATAAAACAGGGTGGTTTTGGGGGTGTGGGGGACTTTTTACTAAAAAGCCCCCCGCAAATTCATTATTAGTGGTGGAACAGTCTCATTCCTGTGTGAGCCATAACGATGCCGTACTTATTGCAGCATTCTGTTACAACGTCATCACGAACGCTTCCGCCGGGCTGAGCGATATAGGAAACGCCGCTGCGATGAGCGCGTTCAATATTATCGTCGAAGGGGAAGAATGCATCACTTGCAACGGAGATGCCGCTGATGGATGCGAGATACGCCTTCTTTTCCTCACGTGTGAGGGGCTCGGGCTGAACGGAGAAAAGTCTCTGCCAGTTGCCGTCACCGATTGCGTCCTCATAATCGTCACCAAGATAAACGTCAATAGCGTTATCTCTGTCAGGTCTGCCAACACCGGGGAGGAAAGGAAGATTGAGCACCTTTTCGTGCTGGCGGAGGAGCCAGTTATCAGCCTTCTGACCTGCAAGACGTGTGCAATGGATTCTGGACTGCTGACCTGCGCCAACGCCGATAGCCTGTCCGTCATAAGCATAGCAAACGGAGTTGGACTGAGTATACTTAAGAGTGATAAGAGCGATGATAAGGTCGCGCTTGGCAGCATCGGGGAATTCCTTATTTGCTGTTACAACGTTGGAAAGGAGCTCCTCGTCGATTCTGAAGTTATTTCTGCCCTGCTGGAATGTGATGCCGAAAACGTCCTTTGTTTCGATCTCAGCAGGAACATAATCAGGGTCGATCTCTACGATATTGTAGTTACCCTTTTTCTTTGTTTTAAGGATTTCAAGAGCTTCAGGCTCATATCCGGGAGCGATAACGCCATCGGAAACCTCGCGCTTGATAAGGAGCGCTGTCGTTACGTCACAAACGTCGCTGAGGGCGATCCAGTCACCAAAGGAGGACATTCTGTCTGTTCCTCTTGCTCTTGCGTAAGCGATAGCAAGGGGAGACTCGTCAATGCCTTCAATATCGTCAACAAAGCAAGCCTTTTTAAGCTCAGCGGACATGGGAAGACCGATGGAAGCAGATGTGGGGCTTACGTGCTTGAAGGATGTTGCTGCGGGAACACCAAGAATAGACTTGATCTCACGAACAAGCTGCCAGCTATTGAATGCATCAAGGAAGTTGATATAGCCGGGACGACCGGAAAGGATCTTTATGGGAAGCTCGCTTCCGTCTTTCATATAGATGGAGGAAGGCTTCTGATTGGGGTTACAGCCATATTTCAGTTCGAAACTGTTCATTGCTCTATACTCCTTAAAATCAGTTATTTTTATTGATTATTCTTGTTTCAGCTTCGCCGCTTTCAAGATCTACAAAGCGAACAAAGAGAGAAACCTTGTTATCTTCATTGAGAGAATTCCATACAGCCTTTGTGAAGCAATCGATGCAGCCTGCGGGAACAGCGATTCTTTCAGGCTCGCCTTCAAAGGAGGGAATGGGATTGCCATCGCACTTATATGTATGGATAAATCTTGCCTCGCCTGCAATGGGGGCAAGATCGAATGTGTAGCGGTTGCAAGCGCTGCCTGCGGCATCAGCTGCTTTGAGAATGCTCATCTTATATGTGAAGGAACCGTTTTCAAATGTGAGCATTGCGCTGATACGGGGTGTAAAGTTAGGCTCATCGGGCTCAAAGCATCTTGTGTTAAGAGCTGCCTCAAATGTGCTGCCGTCCGCAATGAAATCACGAACTGTGTCTGTCTGGTCACCGTTTGTGATGATGAGCTTGTTGTCGATCTTTCTAACGGGATAGTAGATAATGAGAGAGGGGTCTGTGAGCTTGGACTCATCAAAAGCCTTCGTTCTCATTTCTTCTCCTTCGGGAACAAACACTCTGTTTCTGCTGTTAACGCTTCTGCCCATAATAAAGTAAGCAGTTACAGCCTTTTTGCCGTCAGCGGACATACCAACGATGATACCCCTGCCGGGATATTCGTTTTCACGGAGAACATTTTCTATGTTAAGAAGTTCCATTATAGTTCTTACCTTTCAATGTTTAAAAGTTTTACTCGATTTTTTGCAAAAAATCGCAGGGTCGAGGGACAGAGTCCCCGTCGCTCTCCGCAGAGAGCGAAATCCCTCAATTCTTCTCTTCGCGAAGCGCTTTTGCCACAGCCTGTGCCGCCTTGGGAAGAATATCCCATTCGGCCTGCTCCATAACTCTTTTCTGGAGAACCTCAGGTGTGTCGCCGTCAAGGATCTCAACAGCTCTCTGCATAATGATTTTGCCGCCATCGGGAATTTCATTTACAAAATGAACTGTTGCTCCCGTTACCTTAACTCCGTAGGAAAGGGCCGCCTCATGAACCTTGAGACCGTACATACCCTTGCCGCAAAATGAAGGAATGAGAGAAGGATGAACATTGATTATTCTGTTTTCATAACGCTTTGTGAAGTTTTCTGAAAGAATACTCATAAAGCCTGCAAGCACGATCATTTCAACACCTGCCTGGTCAAGAGCTGATACAATGCGCTCTTCAAACTCAGCCTGGCTGCCGCATTCCTTTTTGGAAACGGTTACAGATGCTATGCCTGCCTTTGCCGCTCTTTCAAGAGCATAAGCAGTGGGGCTGCTGGAAACGACGAGAACGATCTCGCCGTCTTTTAGTCCCCCTGCATTCTGAAAATCTATAAGAGCCTGAAGATTTGTTCCGCCTCCGGAAACAAAAACAGCTATTTTTGTTTTCACTTCAGCTCAACCCCGTCGTCACCAGGTACGATCTCGCCAAGGATATAAGCATCCTCGCCGTTAGCGCGGAGAATTTCAACAGCCTTTTCTGCATCTTCCTTTGCAACTGTTACGCTCATACCAACACCCATATTGAATGTGTTGAACATATCTCTCTCGGGAATATTGCCAACCTTTGCAATAAGATCGAAAATGGGGAGAACGCGAACGTCTTCCTTCTTGATGCTTGCCATCATTCCCTTAGGCAAGCTTCTGGGAATATTTTCATAGAATCCGCCGCCTGTGATATGGGAAACAGCCTTAACGTTCACTTCATTAATAAGCGCAAGCATAGGCTTTACGTAGATCTTTGTGGGAGTGAGGAGAGTTTCAGCGATGCTACGGCCGCCAAGCTCTTCTCTGGGAGCCTTGAGAGACTCAATGTTTGCTTCATCATCAACGCCGAACACCTTGCGAACAAGGGAGAAACCGTTGGAGTGAACGCCGCTGGAGGGGATAGCGATCATAACGTCGCCTTCCTTAACTGTGCTGCCGTCGATGATCTTATCTCTGTCAACGATACCTACGGAGAAGCCTGCAAGATCGTATTCGTCTTCGGGATAGAAGCCGGGCATTTCTGCTGTTTCGCCGCCAATGAGCGCCGCGCCGGACTGAACACAGCCCTCTGCGATTCCTGAAACGATGGAAGCGATCTTTTCGGGATAGTTCTTACCGCAAGCAATGTAGTCAAGGAAGAACATAGGAGCCGCACCGCAGCAGATAATATCGTTTACGCACATAGCAACGCAGTCGATACCGACTGTGTCATGCTTATCAAGGATAAAAGCCATACGGAGTTTTGTTCCAACGCCGTCTGTGCCGGAAACGAGGATAGGATCCTTCATTCCTGCAAAGCCGGGACGGTAAAGACCGCCGAAACCGCCGATGCCGCTCATAACTCCGCTGTTTTCTGTGCGCTTGATATGAGTTTTCATAAGTTCAACTGCCTTATAACCTGCTGTGATATCAACGCCGGCAGCTGCATAGCTTTCGCTTCTGGATTTTGTATTCATAATCTTACGATTCCTTTCTTAAACTGAATATTTATGGGAAGGGATCTTCTACCCCATTATTCTTTGCCGTTCCAGCAATATGTGCAAAGCTTGCACTCGGGAAGGCCTATTGCTTTGATTATGCCCTCAAGAGACTGGAATTCAAGAGAATCAAAGTGGAATTTTTCGCAAAGCGCGCGTCTGAGATTTTTACCTCTCTCTGTTTCAGCGTCGCTGTATTCTTCGATATAGTTGAAGCCTTCTTCACCCTCAAGCTCCATAATAACGCGACGGGCAATAAGGTCCATTTCACCGTTGGCTCTTGAGAAGTTGAGATACTTACAGCAATACATAATGGGCGGGCAGGCGCTTCTCATATGAACTTCCTTTGCGCCGTGCTCATAAAGGAAATCAACCGTTTCCTTAAGCTGTGTTCCGCGAACGATAGAGTCGTCAACGAAAAGCAGCCTTTTATCCTGAATAAACTCTTTTATGGGGATCTGCTTCATCTTTGCAACGCGGTTTCTGTCAACCTGCTTTGCAGGGGTAAAGCTTCTTGACCACGTGGGGGTATATTTGATATAGGGACGAGCAAATGGGATTCCGCTTGCATTGGCATAACCTATAGCGTGAGGGGTTCCCGAGTCGGGAAGGCCGCCTACATAGTCTATATCCTGAACCGTGCCCTTTTCCTTATCAGTTTCAGCAAGGATGCCGCCATCGCGATATCTCATTGCTTCAACGTTAACTCCTTCGTAGTTGGATGAAGAATATCCGTAATATGTCCAAAGGAATGAGCAGATCTTCATTTCATTCGTTCCCTCGCTGAGAACTCTGAAGCTATCGCTTGTCAATTCAACGATCTCGCCTGAGCGAAGCTCGTGCTCAGTTTCATAGCCTAACTTCTGGAAAGCAAAGGACTCAAATGAAACGCAATAGCCGCCTTCACTTTTGCCCACTATAACGGGAGTTCTTCCCAAACGGTCGCGGGCAGCAATGATAGAACCGTTATCGCGGAGGATAAGGATAGACATTGAACCGTCTATAACCTCCTGCGCAAATTTGATTCCGTCAACTATATTGCTCTTTCTTCCGATAAGGGCGGCAACAAGCTCCGTCCAGTTGATTTTGCCCGAGGTCATCGTTGTAAAATGACCGCTGCTATAGGTCAGATACTGATTTATAAGCTCGTCTGCATTATTTATCATACCGATAATGCAGATGGCATACGTGCCCTGTGAAGAGCGAATGAGAAGAGGCTGAGGGTCGCTATCGCTGATGCAGCCGATAGCGGAATTGCCCTTCATCTCATCAAATATTTTTTCAAACTTGGTTCTGAACGGTGAATTCTGGATATTATGAATATCCCTCTGAAGACCTATTTCTTTATCATACGCCGCCATACCGCCTCTTTTTGTTCCCAGGTGGGAATGGTAGTCGGTGCCGAAAAATACGTCCTCTATGGCATCGTGGTTACACGCTGCTCCGAAAAATCCTCCCATAATCTACTCCTTGTCTGTGCCGGTTGGATAATAGCTGAAAATGTTTACTTCTGTGCTGTCTGAATTAAGCAAAGAAAAGCTCGGAAAGTGTCATAGGATCGATATACTGACCGTCCTTGTAAACTCTCATATTACCGGAAGCGATCTCGTCGATAAGCATAACCTTACCGTCAGCATCGTAACCGAACTCAAACTTGATATCGTAAAGAACGAGGCCCTTTTCCTTAAGGTCGTCAGCAACGATCTGTGTGATCTGCTGTGTCATAACCTTGATATCGTCATACTGCTCAGCAGTCATAACGCCAAGGTCTACAAGGCCGTCCTTTGTTACAAGGGGATCGCCCTTTTCGTCGTTTTTGAATGTTGTTTCAACATATGCGGGAAGATCTGCGCCTTCTTCGATATAGTCACTGTAACGGCGGAAGAAGCTGCCAACTGCTTTGTGACGGCAGATAACTTCAAGGCCCTTACCGAATACCTTAGCGGGAAGAACCTCCATTGTTGTGTTTGCAAGATCTGCGCTTACGTAGTGAGTTTTGATGCCTGCAGCGTTAACCTTTTCAAAGAAATAGATGGACATACGGAGGTTTACGTCGCCAACGCCGTCGATTGTGAGACCTACAGAGTTTTCACCGGGATCGAAAACGCCGTCCTTGCCTGTGCAGTCATCCTTGAACTTGAGGAGGTAGTTACCGTTCTCAAGAGCGAATACGTCCTTTGTCTTACCTGTATAAACGAGAGTCTTTTCCATGATTTTTTTCTCCTTCAAAATAATTGTATTTAAATTTAATTTTTTGACTTTAATTAGTTATTATATGCAGCAGCGATCTCAGCATCTTTTGCAAGAACTGCTTCCTTACCGGCTGCTCTCTTAGCATCAAGCTTAGCCGCGATATCCGCATCTGTAACGCCCAGGATCTGAATTGCAAGAAGGGCTGCGTTTGCCGCGCCGTTTACTGCTACTGTTGCAACGGGCATACCTGTGGGCATCTGAACTGTTGCCAAAAGGGCATCAAGTCCGTCAAGAATGCCGCCCTTAACGGGGATACCGATAACGGGGAGAGTTGTGTTTGCGGCAACTGCGCCTGCAAGATGAGCAGCCATACCTGCAGCAGCAACTATAACGCCAAATCCGTTATCTCTTGCGCCGCGAACAAATTCAGCACACGCTTCAGGAGTTCTGTGCGCGCTGAACACGTGAACTTCATAAGGGATTTCATATTCCTTAAGAGTGTTGATCGCTTTTTCAACTACGGGCATATCGCTTGCGCTGCCCATAATAACAGCTATTTTTTTCATATTTTTAATCCTTTCTGGGAAAGAAAAATAAACTTTTTATATTTTATATGCCGGGCTATTCGGTAGGGGACGGCGCCCTCGACGTCCCGATAAGAAAAAGTAGGGCGGCTTGCCCAGGGTCCGCCGATGACAAATAGAGCGTCGCGGCTTTAGAACGGCGGCTTGAAGGCAAGCCGCCCTACCAATGATTTTTATCAAAAAAATCAAAAAAGCACACTCCTCCCCTCTTCGGAGAGAGTATGCCCAGACGGTCGACAAGTGTTTCCTTCGCTCCCTTGCGGTCAACCGCAAAGACAGCCGGCGGCTATCTTTTTCCGTCAGTTGCGAAGGTTTTATCTCACACTTTTATTTTACCATACAGGGCACTTTTAAGTCAATCAAAGAACTATGTCATTTTAACCAAAATATTCAAAAAAAATGGCTGTTTCTGTAGCTGATTTTGAATTTGCGGTTAAAAAATGAAATAAGAGCCTAACCCTTGCAGATTCTCACCTGCAAGGGATGGCTCTTTCTTATTATTCGGGTTTATATACAGGTACACCCTTGTTGTTTCCGTCAGCCCAGAGTGTGTACTGACAAACGGGTGTTTCGAAAATAGTGTATCCAACATGAACGCCGGTTTCGTTGGCAAATCCTGTGCTGCCAAACTCGCCGATCTGGTCACCTGTTGCTACAACATCGCCTACCTTAACCGCAACTTTGCCAAGATGCGCGTACCAACTCTTGAGGCCAAGGCCGTGGTCGATAACTACTATATAGCCTGTGTGATCGAGATAATCGGCAAATACAACTTCGCCTGCGTTACCTGCATTTACAGCTGTGCCCATAGGTCCGGCATAGTCTACACCTGAGTGGAAATAGCTGATCTCCGTTCCCTTAACCTGGATCGTATGGCCATAGCCTGTGGAAAGAGTTGCAACTTCTGTGTCGCAAACTTCGGGGAATACTCCCTCGAAATACATCTTTTCTACGCTGCTCTGAGCAATGGGGCGGAGAGTTTCTTCGGTTTTTGCTATAACTTCATCTTTGTAGTAATTCTCCACAACAGCGTCAGCATATGTCTTTTCTCTTGTTCTGAAAGCGTTATCTCTGTTCTGAAGATCAATATTAATATTCTGGCTTGCGCCTCCATAGCTGAAAGAAAGTGTGTACTGACCTACTTCAAGATCGCTCTTGAAGGGTACCAGAGCATAAGAAAGACCGTCCTCCTGAGTGAAGAACTTAGGCGCATATCCGATATCGGGTTCGCTTGTGAACTGGATATTCTCGGGTTTATTTACGTTAACTGCTGTGATGCACACAAATTCGCCAACCTGAATTGTGTTTATACCTGCATAGAATTCTGCAGGGGCTGAAAGAGAAGCATCGAAAATAAAGGTCTGCTCGCCATAGTAGTTGCGGGTTTTATCCTCATACCACTTAGCTGTAACCTCTGCTTTAAGCGCCATATTCTTTGTTACGATAACGCTGGAAATGTTGTCGTAAACATCGTCAAACACAACTTCGCCTGTGCCCTTATCTGTAAGCTTTACTGTGAAAGAGTCTGGCTGATTGGTGAAATCCATAGCAAATCCACCCTCGATCTCAACCGCTTCAACGCTTTCGGAAACAGGGGTTACTGCTGCTGTGTACTTACCGTCGGAATTGATAAAGTTCCATGTGCATGCATCGGGCATAAGGTTCTGTCCTGTTACGCTGAGCATAGGAGCAGTGCCGTTTTCATAAAGATGAGCCGCATATCCGCTTGTGAGGAACTGGTGCGCCTTCTTTTCGGACATCTGATATGTTTTGCCATCGCCATCAACAAAATAGCAATCCTGAGTGTTGGAAGTGAAATAATACTTATATGCAGTTTCACTTGCAGATGTGTTAACGCTGAGACGATAATAGTTTCCGCTTTCAATTGTAGAAGGAATGGATGCAATTTCTTCAGCATCGTTCTTTGTGGAAACAAAATACTCGATCATCTTAAGCTGATCTTCGTCTCCTTCTCTGGTGAAGTTATAGATATTACCAGCAGGGTCAACAAGAGACATAGAGAGAACGTTTATATTGCTCACCTCTCCGCGCTGCTCGCTGTTATAGTTTATAATAGCAACTATCGAAGGAAGGATCATCACAATGACGAGAATCGCTATAACTACTTTATTTTTCATAACAAAGTTCTTTCCTTTCAAAACCTTGATTTTTACACCATACCACAATATATTATACTATAACAAACCCCTTCGGTCAAGTGGTTTTTGGGAAGAGATAAATTATCGTTTACAACGCTAAGGCTTCCCCGGGGGGAAGCTGTCACGAAGTGACTGATGAGGCGTCTAGGCTTCGTATATTGTTGGTCTAAGCCCAGACTCCTCATCCACCGCAAGCGGTCCCCCTTCCCCCAAGGGAAGGCAGGTAAATTATCGTTTATCCGGCTGCGCACCTTTCCCATTCCCTCTTGACAAGGACTCTTTAGTATGGTAAAATATATGAAACCGATGAAAAAGAGTAGTAGTTCATCCCAAAACTGCAGAGAGTCGGCGGCAGGTGAGAGCCGATGTTGGAGGATGTACGAATGGACTTTTGAGGGCGGCCCGAATTTTTAAGTAGGCGCCGACGGGTTTGCCCGTTACAGCAATGCGCATATGATTGTATGCGGCAAAGTGGACTCAGTTCAATTTGGGTGGTACCGCGGAATTTGTTATTTCGTCCCAAGTATCCTTTTCGGATGCTTGGGATTTTTTGTTTTGAAACGGAGATTTATTATGTTTATTTTATCGGGACGATGGCGTGCCTGGCTTCACAAATCAGGAAAACAACATATAATATAACGAAACGGAGATATAACTATGAATAAATATAAGGATTTTGACAACTATTTGAAAGAATTCCCCTCCGAGGACGGATATTTCGGAGAATACGGCGGAGCTTATCTGACACCCGAGCTTATCCCCGCCTTTGAAGAAGCTGACAACGCATACGAAGCCATCTGCCATTCAGCTCAGTTTATAAATGAGCTGCGCAGGATCCGCAAAGAGTTTCAGGGCAGACCCACTCCGGTTTACCACTGTGAACGTCTTTCCAAACTATTCGGAAACTGCCAGATCTATCTGAAGCGCGAAGACCTTAACCACACGGGCGCACACAAGCTCAATCACTGTATGGGAGAAGGTCTTCTTGCCAAGTTTATGGGCAAGAAAAAGGTTATTGCAGAAACGGGCGCAGGCCAGCACGGTGTTGCACTTGCAACTGCGGCAGCTTATTTCGGACTCGAATGTGATATATATATGGGCGAGGTTGACATTGCAAAGCAGCATCCCAACGTTATAAGAATGAAGATGCTTGGCGCAAACGTTATTCCTGTTACTCACGGACTCAAGACCCTCAAGGAAGCCGTTGACGCAGCCTTTGAAGCTTATACAAAGGAATACCACGACGCAATCTACTGTATCGGAAGCTGCCTTGGACCTCATCCCTTCCCCAAGATGGTGAGAGATTTTCAGTCGGTTATAGGAATAGAAGCAAGAGAGCAGTTTTTTGATATGACAGGCATTATGCCCGACGCAGTTTGCGCCTGCGTTGGCGGCGGCTCCAACTCTCTCGGAATGTTCACTCCCTTCCTTGCTGACCCCGTTGAGATATACGGAGTTGAGCCTCTTGGACGCGGCTCAAACGTTGGCGATCACGCCGCAACAATGAAATTCGGCACAAAAGGCCGTCTCCACGGATTTGACAGCTACGTTCTTCAGGATGAAAACGGAGAGCCCCTGCCCGTTTATTCCATTGCCAGCGGTCTTGACTATCCCGGCGTTGGTCCCGAGCACGCTTATCTGAGAGATCAGGGCAGAATCCACTACGAAGCTGTTACAGACGAAGAAGCAATGGAAGCCTTCTTCCTGCTGAGCCGCTTTGAAGGCATCATTCCCGCAATTGAATCATCCCACGCCGTTGCATATGCCATCAAATATGCAAAAGAGCACAAGTCCGGCTCCATTCTCGTTTGCCTTTCCGGACGCGGCGACAAGGATATCGACTATGTTTACGAAAACTACGGCTGCGGCGAACAGTTTAACCTGGATAAATATATTAAATAACTTTAAAGAGCCCCTTCCGAGTGGAAGGGGTTCCTTTTTTCATTATTGTCATTTGTTAAATTGTTGTTTATAAATGTAATGATAAAACAGTGGTAGGGGACGGCGCCCTCGATGTCCCGTTTATAATGCAGGCAAACATTTACAAATGTATGATTGCATTTGTGTTTGGGACGTCGAGGGCGCCGTCCCCTACCGCGATCATAAATTGATATCCAACAACTATCATTTGCGGACCGCCGAGGACGTCGGTCCCTACGAATAAAAAGTTAAATTATCGTTTAGCGCCCAAGCCTTCCCCTCGAGGGGAAGGTGGATTGCGAAGCAAGACGGATGAGGTGTCCAGGCTTAGCTTATGCAGAAATTTATAGCTGTACCGTGGGGGATTTCGCTCTCTGCGGAGAGCGACCAAGAAGCTCCGCCTCTTGGAACTCCTGCGAGCAATAGGTGTTCCGCGATCTGCGGATCGCGTCTCAGGGCTCTGCCCTACCCCAGTCATCGTCGTGTGTCGTGAGCCATTGCTTCGATACACTCAGCTCTGCTCACTCGCACTTTGGATGACACCGCTTGCGAAAACGATATTCAATCGTTTTCGCCTCACTAACCGCGACCTTTTTT
>JAFXGC010000171.1 GCA_017513325.1 Clostridia bacterium | reverse complement strand
GGTAGGGCAGAGCCCTGAGACGCGATCCGCAGATCGCGGAACACCTATTGCTCGCAGGAGTTCCAAGAGGCGGAGCTTCTTGGTCGCTCTCCGCAGAGAGCGAAATCTCTTACGGTACAGCTATAGATTTCTGCGTAAGCTAAGCCTGGACACCTCATCCGTCTTGCTTCGCAATCCACCTTCCCCCAGGGGAAGGCTAATACGTTAAACGATAATTTATCCGCCGAACTCGTAGGGCCGGATAGTATCCGCCCGTCTGAAATACAGCCAAAAATTTCATCAGATGTATGACTATTTTTAATGCGGAAGGATACTATCATCCCCTACACAGAGATAAACAATAATTCATCCTTTCACTTTCTAAAACGTATTTTATTAAAAATTTCTTAAGACTATTGACAAAAGGAAAAATGTGTCTTATACTGTAACTGTACTAACACACATAGTACAGTTAAAACAGAAATATATTTCTTTGAGGATAAAGGAGGTAATTATGTTCCGAATAGACGGAATGTCACGAACTCCGGTTTACGAGCAAATTATCGAACAGGTTGAAAAGCTTGTATCTTTGGGCATTATGAAAGCAGGTGATCAACTGCCTTCGGTGCGAAGCCTTTCCATTGAGCTTTCTGTCAATCCCAATACCATACAGAAAGCATATTCCGAGCTTGATTCAAGAGGAATTGCAAACAGCGTTCCCGGAAAAGGCTGTTTCATCTCGGAAAGCGCCGAGGATGCAATAAAAAATGCAGGAAGAAAAAAGCTTGCAATCCTTCGTGAGCTTGTGAAAGAGCTTGCCCTCTCCGGTGTGACGAAAGAGGAAATAGAGAAAGCCGTTGAAGACGGACTTTCTATCCCCGCTGAAAACTAAAGAAAGGAACGGTCACAAACGATGATCAAAACTGAAAACTTAACTAAAAAGTTTGGCGATTTCACCGCCCTTGACAATATAAGCTGTACCATTCAGGACGGATGTATCTACGGAATGGTCGGCTCAAACGGCGCAGGAAAATCAACTTTTCTCAGAACGATTTCAGGCGTTTACAAAGCAGACGAAGGTAAGGCTGAAATGGACGGAGAGCCTATTTACGAAAACCCCGATGTTAAAAAGAGAATAGCATACGTTCCCGATGAGCTCTTCTATCTTCCCGGCGCAACTATGGAGAGAATGGCAACAATGTATCGCTCTATTTATCCCGGATTTGACTATAACCGCTTCAAAGAGCTGGCAAAAGATCTGGACCTTGCCACAAACAAAAGCCTGAACACTTTCTCCAAAGGTATGAGAAGACAGGCAGTTACTATTCTTGCACTTGCAGCCAAGCCCGACTATATTTTCTTTGACGAAACCTTTGACGGACTTGACCCCGTTATGAGAAACTATATCAAAAAGCTTATCTGCCAGGACGTTGTTGACCGCGGCGCAAGCGCAATCATCACATCACATTCGCTTCGCGAACTTGAGGATACCTGCGACCAGCTCGCCCTGCTTCACCGCGGCGGACTTGTGCTTGAAAGCGACGTTCAGAATCTTAAAACTTCACAGTTCAAAATCCAGATCGCTTTCCGCGATGACTATACGAACGAAATTTTCAAGGATATAGATATCGTTCACTCCACCCGCCACGGCTCCGTTACTAATATGATCGTTCGCGGCGACAGAAGTGAAACTGTTATGCGACTTTCCGCTCTTAATCCCATTCTTCTTGACGTTCTGCCACTTACCCTTGAGGAAGTGTTCACATACGAAATGGAAGCGCTGGGATACAGCTTCAACCTTGACTAATGAGAAAGGAAGAAAATGCAATGAAAAAGAAAATATTTTCTCGCGGCCTCTACGTTGAAGGTCTGCGCCAGCTGCGCCTCGTTGGCATAATATTTCTTGCAATTCTGCTTCTTATCGGAATAGCAGTTCCCTCAATCCAATACGTAAACTACCTTTCACAAGTAAACCATATGACACAGATGGGTGAGCCCGTTGAATACACTCCCCAAGTTATGAACTTCATTGAAATGTGCCCTCTGGTGTTTGTTATCGCGCTGGTGGTTTCCCCCACGTTCACATTCATCCTCTACAGCCCTTTCAATAAAAGAAGCTCATCCGATTTTTATCATTCCCTGCCCTATACACGCATTTGTATGTTTTCCAGCTTCACTGCGGCTATTCTCACATGGCTTGCTGCGCTGACATTTATATACAGCGGAGTTACCCTTGCTATCTACGCGCTGATGCCTAAGGTGTTTATAGTGAATCTGGTGGGAACATTCGACGTTATGCTGACAGCTGTTGCCCTTTCACTGATGCTTGTTTTCGGAATTATAGCCGCAATGAGCTTAACGGGCACACCTATTGCAAACATCACCTGCGCAGGTCTGCTTCTTTTCCTGCCCCGACTTCTTATAACACTTGTTACACTTGTTATGGGTGATATCGCTCCCATTATCGAAGGACACTACGGAATTTTCGGAACAGACTTTAACTCTCTCGTCAATCTTATCGCTCAGCTTTTCTTCTACGGAGACGATAATTTCTACGCAAACAACATTGCCAGCGATATCTATTCTATTGTAATAGCCCTCGTGTATGCCGTTATCGCTGCTATTCTTTTCTGCCGCAGAAAGAGCGAAACATCAGGCCACGCAGCGCCCGGAAAGAAAATACATCACGTTATAAGAATCTGCGTTGGATTCGTTGTGAGCAGTATCGTAACCTGTGCGCTTATCAGCGGTTTTGAATTAGAAATTGCAATCGTTTTCTATATTGTTGCCATCATCATTTATTTCGCATACGAGCTTATCACTCAGAAAACCTTCAGAACAATCCCCTCAACGCTTCCCGGTCTTGCAATCCTTTTGGGACTTAATATCGCAATTGGCGCCATCTGTTTCGGATGCGCTGCATACGTTCATTCATATGAGCCTGCAGACGATGAGATCTCCGCGATCTATATCGAAAATCCCATCAGCAACCACCGCCACGCCTTGAGCTTTGGCGAATATGCCCTTGAAAAAGCAGGCAGCATCAGAATAGAAGATAAAAATGCTATTGCTATTGCAGCAGAAAACCTGAGAGAAAACAATCAGCGCTCCAAAGACGGCAAGTTCTATTCTTACTTGTATGAATACGATATATATGATATGGAAATTGATAAAGAATACGTTCAGAACACTGAGCTGACAATCGTCTATGTTTCAGAGCTTGGTATTAAGAGAACACGAAATATCTTAATGCCCGTAGATGAATATTCTGAAATAATGGGACACGTGCAGACTAATGAATCTTACAAAAACGTTTTCTTTGAAATTCCCGATGCTGTAAACCGTTCTGCTCAGCTTTTTGAAACTTATGACTACAACTATGTTCACTTAACAAATGCAGAACTAAACGAAATTTTCGAATCTATAAGAAACGAAATTAAAACTCTTGACTTTGCAACCTGGGCAACTTATCTTGCCAGTGGCACAGGCTATAACAGCGGATTTGAATTCAGCTACAGACCTACAAATGAAGATATAACCCTGGAGTTCTATTTTGACGGCACTATTCTTCCCGAAACAACCTCGCTTATTATGGAGATGCTGAACAAATCCTCAGAAGAGCACACAGAAGTTCTTTATGAAATACTCTCCGACTATGAAGCAGCAACTGAAAAATATGAAAGTATTTATATCAATATGTCCGCAATAGATGAAAAGGTTTCATGGAACCTCTATCATCACTACTATGCTGAAGACGGGGGCAAAAACAATAATGTTTCCGACGAATTTGCAGCTGACCTTAAAGCCATAGCAGACAAATCCAAAGCAGGAATGCTTGAAGGAGATAAATTTATAATAGTTCATATAGAATATGCTGATCAGGATGAAAAAAACGAAGATCCTGATGTGGATTATATAAACTATCACGGCACAGTTTTCATCCCCTACCCCGACGGATTTATGCCCGAAAGCGATAACTTCGACGTGCATAGCTATGAAGAAGATGAGGAGTTTTATAAATACTACGAAGATGCAATTGTTATAGAGTGATAGTCAAAGCTAAACAATAGTTTGTCAAGGAGAACAATTTGGATGAAAAAACTCATATCACTTACTTTGACTTT
>JAFXGC010000170.1 GCA_017513325.1 Clostridia bacterium | reverse complement strand
CTAAGGGCTTTGATTTCCGCCTTTTAACTCAAGCACAGTTGGACGTTGTTGTTGATCTTATCAACAATCGTCCTCGTAAATGTCTCGGTTGGAAATCTCCTAAAGAAATTTTTGTTGCACTTGCTTGACATTCCGCCGGGGGCCGCTGTGTGGTGGATGAGGGCGCAATCGGTATGACAAAAAAATAGCAATAAAACAATATATAATTGTTTTATTCCCAAAAGGAGTATTACAGTGAAAAAAGTAGTATCATTGGTTGCAGCCTCCATAGCAGCAGTTTTAGAATGTATAATTGTTGTTATGAACAGTATCTTTTTTGTTAGATACATCATTCCTAACTATAGCAAGCTACAAACATTGATAATTGGAGTTGTTACAGTAATAATTGCAATAATTATTACTGTACTTATATCTAATCTGGATAAATATAAATTTTCTAAAAAGTGCTTTGAGTCAGTAGTTGTAGCAACTTCAATATTTGTGATAGTTACATCTATTATTTTGGTGAGTTTTTTTACCGATTATTTAGGAATAGAGCGAGGTACAGATGTATATTGGGAAAGATCCATTCCCGTTATTATATCTTTAGTATTGGTAGTATTGGATGAGATAATATACAAACAGCATAAAGAACTTTTGAAAAAAGAGCGAAACAAACCGTATGAGTCAGAATAAAGATAAAGGTCACCGAGAAATCGGTGACCTTTTCTGTTGTTGTGTTTCTTTGTGTTAGTCTGTGTTATATAGTTGGTTACTCCTCATCCACTAGTGGACCCATTCCCCGATGGAGAAGGCTTATCTATAAATTTAATTCCACCAATATCGGTGACAGGACCGTTATAAACACTAACTAACCGTAAACCTTTATCTTTGCAGAATTCAGTCAATGCCTGTCCACTGTGGGATGTTGTGGGATCTCCGTAAATATAGATAGTATCCTCACAAACTCCGCAGGCGCCGCCGATGAATCCTGTGTCATAACCGGGGAGGAGAATATCCTCTCCGGTTATTTCAAAGTATGGGATATTGTTTTCTCTGCACGCTTTAATGGTTGCTTTGTCCGCTGTTATAACAGTGTCAGCGGCATAAAGCGCTGTGCATCCCGCATAGCCTTGTTTGGTGTTTATAATATCATATTGTACCAACTCGGGACAAATGTAATCCTTTTTACAGATCAGCCTATCTCCTATAGTCAGAGCATTAAAGGCGATATCAAAAGGATAAATATCGTTTCTTTTGCAATCAGATAAAACTATTTCAAGTTTGCCGAAATCAGCAATGTTTTTAATTATTTCTTTATTATCTTCGAAATAAGTTTTATGGCAAAAGATTTTATTATCAAATATAGCGAGTATCATATCAGCATGGTGCTGAACCTGTTTTGCAATCAGCTTGTCGGGCGCAAGCAGTGTAAATTCAAAATCATTTTTCAGCAGGGGAATGTCAATTCCTGCAATAGCCAGATATTTCTTCATAAGCACCTCAATTGAACCCAAGCTGTTTTAACACAGCGTGAGGACTTCTTTTTATATGGAAAAAAGCGGCGAATTTCGCCGCTTTTCCTATAATCATTGATTATTTGCTATATGTTTGCGTTCTATATGTCAGCACCAAGATCGCATTATGCGCGCTCTACCTTGCCGGAACGCAGGCAACGGGAACATACATGAACTGTTGTATGAGTGCCGTTAACTACAGCCTTAACCTTTCTGATGTTGGGCTTCCACATTCTGTTTGTCTTACGGTTGGAATGAGAAACATTATGACCGAAAACAACGCCCTTGCCGCAAATATCACACTTTGCCATCGTTAGTTACCTCCATATATAGTGATGAATAATTTTTTACAAAATCAGCAAGAAGTATTTTAACACAAATCAAACCTAATTGCAATACCTTTTTTCGCTTTTTTGAATTTTTTTCAAAATCACCAAAAACGACAATTTAACTTAATTTTTGGAAAGCTTTTCGGTTATTTTGTCAAAAGAAAGACCGTATTTTTCGGCAATGTCCGAAGCATAGCTCTTTCCGTCAGGGGTTTTTCTCAGTATCTTAAAGCTTCTTGAACCTTCTTTTACTTCAGCTACCAAACTGTCTATCTTAACTCCTCCAATTGAAGCGCAACGGGCGTTGATGGAGCTGATTGATGCAGCCAGATCGTGAAGGTGTGTTGAGAAAACAGCGCGGCATCCTGCGAGGCTGAATCCTGCCAGAATTTCAGATGCAATATAAGATCCTTCAAATGAACCTGTTGATGAAAGTGATTCGTCAAGAAGCACAAGGCTTTGTTCTGTAACGGCATCAAAAATATCGCTAAGGCGAGCGCATTCTTCGCCTAGACGTCCTTTATCAACTGTGTCAGCGCTGTCACCCGGGAAGTGCGTGAGGATTTTATCGCAGGGGGAAATAGTGAGGTTTTCTGCACAAACGGGAAGGCCAAGCTGAGCCATAGCAAAAGCGTGTCCCACTGCGCAAGTTATAACACTTTTTCCACCTCTGTTAGGACCTGTGATAACATATATCATTCCGTTTTCATCAAAAGTGAAGTCGTTGGGAACCATGTCAGCTCCTGTTTTTAGTGCAATAACGGGGTTACAGAGCCCTTTAGCAGAAAAGACTTTTTCTTCTGTATTCCTGATTTCAGGTATGCATAAAACACAGCCTATTTCTTTAAGCTTGTTTATAAGAAGTGCTGACTTGGAAAGAAACTCTATTTCCGGTGCAATACGCAAGAGAAAGTCTGTGTTTTCAAGTACGTAGTATTTGCAGGCTCGCTTCCATTCCTTAAGAGAAGATTTGAAAACATCCGAAATAGCTGCATTGAACGCATTTGCCATAGCGGCTTTTCGGTTTTCACTTTGATTTTTGTTATATGGAATAAGATCGGCAATGCAGGTCATTTCGTCTTTTTTGAAATCAAGGCGCATAACTCTTTCAAAAAAATCTCCGCCGCGGAAAGAATCACTGTTCACGGAAACAACACCGGCTGAAACCGGCTGAAGGCGCGAATCAAGATTAACACCCATTGTAACGCTTTTAATATCGCGAACTCTCTGTGAAAGCTCGGAAAGCTTTTCGGAAAGAGTTTTATAGTATTCGCTTTCTGCAAGTATACTTATTCTTTCGCATAATGCGGTCATTGCAGGTGATGCCACTTTTTCTTTGAAAGGAAGAAGCTCTTCACGAAGTAATTCAATGAGAGAATTGTAAATCTCAGCTTCTGTTATGCTGTAGAGATATGAGTCTCCTGCAGAATCAGCATCTTCAGAAAGGCTTCTGAGTTCAATGATATCATTCAGAAAGGGAAGCATTCTGTTTAAAACCCTGCAAAGTTCAGGCACATCTGTCATATCTTTTAAGGTAGCCTGGCGGTATCGGATGGTTTCAGGATCATTTGTGAAATAATCTCCAATATCGGAAGATCGCAGATCAATAAGCTCGTACAGCTCAAGCCTTCCTGCATCGTATTCTGAAATTCCGTTTGTTGCCAGTATATTATTTATATCAGGGTATAACAAACTGATATCTGAAAAGTCAGCTTCCGGGCGTTTAAGTTCCTGATTCATTTATATGTTGTCCTTTCGTGACGTAACAAATACAAAAAATATGCTGAATACATAATAACATATTCAAAATCATTTTGAAAGTGGGTACAGGAAATTTTGCGGATTATACAAAAAAATTAACAATAAATCTTATATTAAATATTGCACACTGCGAGAAATATTGATATAATTTGTATGATAAGACACAATGGACAAGTATGTTGTGTACAGAATAGTCAGCGTTAACTGAAAGGTCAGGTGTATTTTTGTGAAAGCTAAAATAACAGCTTTAATAGCAATGTTGCTCGTTGTTTCTATGGTTTTTCCTGCTTGTAATAAAGAGGGAGAAATAAAAGAGACAACCGGTTCCGATGTGTCAGCAGAGTCAACAGATCCTGCAGAAACAAAAGAAACGGAAGAAACAGAGGAGTCCGAGTCACAGACTTGCGTTGTAACAGATACGGATGGCTCTGAAACTTTTTATGAAATATTGGGAACAACTGAAATAGATGGCGTTAAATATTATGCGCTTGTTGAACCTGAATCAGAAAACAAAGACGATTATATTGTATATCGTGCAGAAACAGATGAAGAAGGCAAAGAGATTTTGTATGATGTTGAGGACCCTGATGAACTTCAGAATGTAGTTGACGTGTTTGATAAAGAGGTTTTCGAAAAAGAAACTGAAACCATTGATCAGACAACTATTGATTCTGAAACAACTGTTGATCCCGAAGTAACAGGTGATACGGACGAGACAACATCTTCTCCCGAAACAACAGGTCAGGCAAATCAGCAGAATCCGCAGGGCGGAGATTCCGGAGTTGGCGGTGGCAATGTAAATATCGGTGATATTGATGGAAGCGCCACAACAAAGGACACTACATCTGATTCTGAAACAACCGCACAGCAGAATCAACAGGGTCAGCAGAACCAGCAGAATCAGCAAGGTCAGCAGAACCAGCAAGGCCAGCAGAATCAGCAAGGCGGAGAATCCGGAGTTGGCGGCGGTAATATAGATCTTGGCGATATTGACAGTGGAAATACTTCCGGTAATAATAATCCTTCTGATCAGGAAACAAAGCCTGTAGTTTCCCCCGAAACAACTGTTCCTGTAGTTTCCACTGAAACAACTTCTCCTGTAGAAATTCCTGAGACAACAAAACCTGTAGTTTCCCCCGAAACAACTGTGCCCGTAGTAACACCTGAAACAACTCAGCCTGTAGTAACACCTGAAACAACAGCGCCTGTAATGTCAGGCCCCGTTGTGACAGCTCCTGCTGATACAATTGTACCTGTTGAGTATGTAACCACAAATTCAGGAAAGGTTCTTATACATACGATTTCAGACAGATCCACCAATAAGAATGACGACACGTCCAACAGTCTGGCGTTTATTCCGATCAAGGACCCCAATGCTAAAGTAGATCTGACAGCAGAGCAGAACAGACAGAAAGTAAATCTTGCATCTGCACGTCCCGGAGCTATATATAACGGAGTGCTTATTGGCTACGATAATTATCTTTTCTATAAAGATACACTAAACGATTTTGAAGGTAACGGTGTTTTGGCAACTTCACTCTATAATAAGGCGGTTGCAGACCTTAAGGAGCGTAACGATTGGGTTGAAAATCATGGAATGAAATTCTATTTTGTTATAGCTCCCAATAAAAATACAGTATACCCCGACTATATGCCCGAAACGTATACACTTGCTGCATACAGAAGATACGACCAGTTCGTAGAACTTCTCAGTGAAGCAGGAATAACTGCAGTTGACCTGAGAGAAACAATGGCAAATGCAGTTAAAGAGAATCCTCAGGAGAATCTTTACTATAAGTACGACACACACTGGAACAATCATGCCGGTTATCATGCATATAGAAGAGCAATGGATCTTATAGATGAAGATTTCCCCAATGTTGTTATCCATGATAGAAGTGAGTATCAGATAAACTATACAGAAACATACATGAAAGACCTTTGTTGGTATACAGGAAACTATGATAGAGTTACAGACTACGGACCTGTATATACCCTCAAGAGCGGAAAAACAGCAAGACTTGCATGGGCCAGCTCAAATGTGAAGTATGGTCAGTATCAGTTCTCATACATAGATTCACAGGGTTATAGTGACAGACTGGTATATTTCCAGTACATAAACGATAACAATGTGGATGCACCCAATATTTATGTAATGCGTGATTCTTACAGCATTGCACTTGTTCCGTTTATGAAGGACAGCTTCTATAAGAGTACATTTAACTGGACATGGTCATTCAGCAAGGAAGATATTCTCAGATCTGAAGCTGATGTGGTTATGGTAGTTGTAGCGGAACGTAATCTGAGAAATTACGTAAATAACAAAGCTGTTTCCGACTGATACAGATTTTGAAAGGAAGTTATTCGTATTATGAAAAGAATACT
>JAFXGC010000169.1 GCA_017513325.1 Clostridia bacterium | reverse complement strand
GCTCATTTTGTTCACCTTTATTAACCCAATCCGATACATTCAGTGCAGATATTGATGGCTTTAGTAAGAACATCGGTTGTTCCACCGGCCATATATCCGAACAAAATTAAAGCAATAGCCAAAACAGCTATAGCGATACGAATAAAGATTAAGTTTTTGCTCGAAAAACTATTATCATTGACTGATATATTTGATGTCTCTGATGCAGGAAGTTTCTTGATAAGATCAAGTTCGCGTTCATAGCTCTTCATGCAATAGTATGATGTGAATATTCCGTATCCGAAAGATACCAATAAGCAGGGAATGAGAACAAACATTGCACGTATCATTGATCCGTTAATCTCAGATTGATGAAAATTATCGCCGTTGAGCGCGTATGCAAGAAAGGCTATGCTTGTAATAAGAATAATGACTGTGCGGATTATGATATGAATCCTTCTGTTTCTTTTTTCGCGTGTGATTAATCCAACTGTATCGTTGTCGTTGAACTCTTTTTTTTGCGAAAGTTTATTTATAATATCTGGATAGTCTTTAAAAGAAACTCTTTTGCTTTGGTTTGAAGGCGAAATCAGTTCCCAAACTACAGAAACTAAAGTAAAGACAACACAAACATAAACCGGAATAGCAATATCTTTAAATGTTGCAGCAACTATTTCACGTGAATACGAGTGATCACCGGTGAAATATATTGTTAGACAACCGCAGATAAGACAAATGCCTGTGACAATAATTGATATGCATAGGATGACAGAAAATATTCTATGTAGAGTAAAATTGTGATTTTTTGACATATTTTGTACTCCAAATGTTTAGTTATTAACAGTTTCAGTATAACACAACATAACGAGAATGTAAACATTAAATAAAATAAAAAAAGAAACAGTAAAAATCTTGCTTTTTTTGTAAAAATGTTGTATGATAGATTGAATATGTATGTGTATTTTAATATAGTAAATTAATGAAGGAGATAAACAGACTAATGAAGAAAACAATGCTTGCCAAGAAACTGAAAAGAGCGTTGTCTGTGCTTATGGTATTGTCGATCCTTATGGGATCAGTTGCAGTACCTGCGGCGGGTGCTTCAAACTTTGAAGCATCGTTCATTCAGAAACTTGATAATATTGCTTCCAATCATGAGCAGTATTATGACAGTTCTGTTATGTTCGAATTGCCTGACGGTGTTAAGGACAGCGATGAGATTTCAGTTATCGTAACTGTTGACGTTGTCAGCGTAATGGATGCTTACGAGGGAACTGATAAAACCATGAGTCTCTCAGAGTATGCGCTTAACAGTGATGATGTTGCAGAAATTAAAGATAAGATAGCTTGCGAAAAAGCGCAGGTTCTCGAAACACTTGACAAGAGTAATGTTTCCTATACCATTGGTGAGGACTACTCTACTATTCTCAGTGGTTTTGAACTCGTAGTTAAAGCCGGTGATTTTAAAACAACATGCCAATCTCTCGGAGAGGGCATGGATGTAATTGTCGGAGAGGTTTATAAACCCGCCAAAACTGAGCTCGTTGAGAATAAAGTAAATGTTTTTGATACCGGTATATTCAACAGCTCTGATTCCGATTATGACGGAAGCGGAATGGTAGTTGCAGTACTTGATACAGGTCTTGATTCAAATCATACCGCTTTCTCACCCAAAAACTTTACATCTGAAAAACTTGGTCTTACCTACAAAGATGTTGCATCTCTTGTAAAAGACACAACTGCTAATAAACTGCTTGAGGGAATTACTGTAGATGATGTGTACATCAATGACAAGGTTCCTTTTGGCTTTGACTATGCAGATAACGACACTGACGTATATTCTACTCACAATAATCACGGTACACACGTTTCCGGTGTAATTGTAGGTAATGACGATACGATCCGTGGTGTTGCACCTAATGCACAGCTTGTATCAATGAAGATTTTCTCCGATGTAATGGATACGGCAAGATCAGCCTGGATACTTTCTGCTCTTGAAGACTGCGTTGTTCTTGGTGTTGATGTTATCAATATGTCTATTGGTACAGCTTGCGGTTTCAGCCGTGAAAGCGATGAAGAAAAGGTTAATGGTATTTACGATAAAATCAGAGCTGCCGGAATCAGTATGATAGTAGCTGCTTCAAACAGCTATAGCTCTGCTTACGGTTCTGAGGCTAACGGTAACCTTGGTCTTACTTCAAATCCCGACACAGGTACAGTAGGCTCTCCTTCCACTTATGATGGTGTTATGTCCGTTGCTTCTATCAGCGGTGTTGAAACACCTTATCTTAAGTTTGGAAAAACAATTATATATTTTGATGAATCTACAAACGGCACTAGTGAAGAAAATAATTTCTGTGACACACTTTTAGGTGATAAAGATTCTGTCAAGCTTGAATATGTTGTTATTCCCGGTGTAGGTCGTACTGCCGACTATACAGGTATAGATGTTAACGGTAAAATCGCACTTGTGCGCCGTGGTTCAAACACATTTGAAGAAAAGGCAATTATCGCGCAGGAACAGGGAGCTGCCGGTATCATCATTTATAACAATGTATCAGGTGATATCAAAATGAATGTTGGCGACGCAACTCTTGCTGTTTGTTCCATATCTCAGGATGATGGTGAGATGCTTGTTGCTAACGGCTCCGGTGAACTGGTTATCAGCCGTAATCAGACATCAGGTCCTTTCATTTCAGACTTCTCTTCATGGGGACCCACTCCTGCTCTCGGACTTAAGCCCGAAATCACAGCACATGGCGGCAGCATTCTTTCTTCTGTAACAGGTGGCGGATATGACCGTCTTTCCGGTACATCTATGGCTTGTCCTAACCTTGCGGGTGTTGTTATTCTTCTTAAACAGTATGTCGTTGAGAATTTTTCCGATATCGCAGGTGACAGTGTAAAGGTTAACGCAATGGTATATTCATTGCTTATGTCAACTGCTGATATTGCTATGAATACAAACGGCCTTCCTTATTCAGTAAGAAAGCAGGGCGCAGGTCTTGCTAACCTTACAAGCTCAATAGATACTCCTGCATTCATTGCTACTTATGATGCTGATGGAAAGCTTATGGATAAGGCCAAGATTGAACTTGGCGATGACCCCGATAAAAACGGTGTTTATGAAATGAGCTTCGGTATCAATAACTTTGGCGATAAAAAAGTTTCATATAAACTTGGCGCCTATGTTATGACAGAAGGTGTCAGTGAAACAAAAACAAATGCAGGTGAAACGACTATCACTGAAGAAGCTTATATTCTTGACGGAGCAAAGTTTGAGATTGTTTCCGTAGAGGGTGGCAAGCTTAGTGGTAAGACTGTAAAAGTTGATCCTGAATCTGAAGCTAAAGTAACAGTAAAGATCACACTTAGCGATGAAGATAAGGAATACCTTGATTCTTCATTTGAAAATGGTATGTATGTTGAAGGCTTCATCACAATGGAAGCTAAGTCCGGAACTGATGTTGATCTTAATGTACCTTATCTTGGATTCTATGGTGATTGGACTAAAGCTCCTCTCTTTGACCTTACTTATTATGATACAAATGCCGATGAACTTGATGACGGTATCGATATTGAAGATAAGGTTATGGCTGATGCATACGCAACACGTCCTGTTGGTGGTGTCAGCGAAGACTACGTAAGCTATCTTGGTTCCTACTATTTCTTGCAGGATCCCAAGGATATGGTGATTTCTGCTAACGAAAACTATGTAGCACTTTCAAATCAGGAAGGAACTATTCATTCTCTCAGATTTGTATGGGCAGGTATGCTTCGTAATGCTGCAAAGATCGTAATAACAATCACTGATGATACAACCGGTGAAGTTGTATTTGAAAAAGAAGAGGTTGATATCCGTAAGTCCTACAGTGATGGCGGTGCATCAATCTATCCTGCAAACGTAAAGATTGAATTTGATACAACTGAATATAACCTTGAAAATAATAGTGAGTATACTGTAAAACTCGTTGGTTACCTTGATTACGGCGATGGTG
>JAFXGC010000168.1 GCA_017513325.1 Clostridia bacterium | reverse complement strand
CATTTCCATAATGCCGGCACTATTATAGAGATGCTTGATTGGAATGTTTATGCCATTCTTTTCAAGCATATTTATAAAATCGTCAAATATCTTTTTCTGAGTATATGCGGAAGATTTGTCGGCTTCATCAGCTTTTGCCAAGTGACTAAAAATACCTTCTATAACTATATTAGGCAAACTTTTAATTTTAGATACTGTATGAACTGAAGTTTCATTGGCTTCAAGACCTATTCTTGACATTCCTGTGTCAACTTTAATATGTATTTTTGCAATCTTATTCTGTGTTACTGCTTCATCACTGAGTAGTTTTGCTCTTTCAAAATCATATATAGTGGCAGTAATATCGTATTTTACAATAGAATAATAGTCACCGGGCATAATCGATCCCAAAACAAGAATATTCTTCTGCGTTCCGTTCTTTCTCAGCTCTAAAGCTTCATCTGTGGTAGCAACTCCGAACCAATCCACTTTATCATTCAAATATGAAGCCACTTGTACTGCACCATGTCCATAGGCGTCAGCTTTAATGACTGCCATTATCATAGTATCGGGATTGATTCTATTTCTGACACCCGTTACATTTTTCCCTATATTATCAAGATCGATTTTTGCATAAAAACGATTACTACTCATTACTAGGTGCCTCCATTTTTTATATCTATATTATATATCCCATTTCACATAAAGTAAAGAGCAACGACAAATTTCGTTGCTCTTTCTTTGTTATGAATTTTTAATTTCCACCCAAAGTGCTTCATAATATGCAAGAACTTTATCATCTATATTATGGAACCATTGAGCATTCTGAATTACAGATTCATCAGGATATAAAACTTCATTGCCTTTAAGAGTATAATCTTCACTCTCTACTACAGCAATATTGGGGCTAGCATATCTGATTTTTTCAGCATTTGCAAGAGCAATCTGTGGCTCCATAAGGAAATTTATATACATCATCGCAGCATCATAATTTTGAGCATTTGATGGTACACATATTGAATCACAGAAAATATTCGTTCCTTCTTCGGGGTAAACAAATTTGAGATCAGGATTAACTGTACTCATAGAGAGAAAGTCGCCGGCATAATAAGGAGCTATAGCTGCATTGTTATTCTCCATTTTATTGAAGACTTCATCCATAACATAGTTTTGGATAAGTGGTTTCTGTTTTTTCAACAATTCTGCTGCTGCATCCCACTTTTCAAGATCAGTATTATTGATATCCTGTCCAAGCATAAATTGTGCAATTGCAAAAGAATCTCTGGGATTATTGAACATCAAGATATCTCCTGAATACTTTTCATCCCACATTATCGACCATCCTTTGACCTCATCCTCAACCATTTTACTGTTATAAATAAGTCCAACCATACCTACGTTATAAGGTACAGAGTACATATTATCCGGGTCGAAGAACAGATTCTTATAATTCTCATCAATGTACTTATAATTGGTTAACACTGAAAAATCAAGTTCTCTGAGCATATTTTCAGATCTTAATCTGTCAATCATATAATCTGAAGGAATAATAATATCATAATATGTCGCGCCGGAAGAAAGTGTTGAGTGTAGAGTCTCATTACCATCAAAAGTAGAGTACTCTATTTTAATACCTGTCAAATCTTCGAATATTCCATTAACATCAATAGAACCATCGGTGCCATCCGAAATATACTCACCCCAGTTGTAAACTTTTAAAGTTGTTCCCTCAAGACTTCTGTTATACTCGCCTTCAAGGACAAGATGAGAAGAATTATTTCTGTTATATGCAGCGAATATTGATACAGCACCTACAACAAGCGCAGCGGCTACGATACCTGCAATGATTTTATAAGTTTTCCCAAGCTTTCGTGATTTTTCAGTAACATTATCTTGTTTCGCCTGAGAAATATTCATCACAATCAAAAGAATAAGCACTGTGAGGAAAATGCAGGAACATACCGCATACATTTCAGGAGTTACTCTTTTCTTTGTCATACTATAAATAAGTAATGGCAAAGTTGTGTAACTTCCACTTGTATAATGACTGATAACAAAATCGTCAAGAGAAAGTGTGAATGCCATTATTGCACCTGAAACAATTCCGGGCACAATTGAGGGCAAGATAACATTAAAAAATGCTTGAATTGGAGTACTACCGAGATCCTGAGCGGCTTCTGGTAGATGCTTATTGATCTGAGTTAATTTTGGTAAAACATTTAAAACCACATAGGGCAACGAAAATGTCACATGGGCAATTAATAAAGTGACAAAATTGAGACTTTCAACTGCTCCAATTACTCTTCCAACAAAAGCAAACAAAAGCATCAATGAAACACCTGTAACTATATCAGGGTTCATCATCGGTATATTTGTAACAGTCAAAACACCTGTTTTAAACCATTTGTTCTTCATTCCGTAAATACCTACGGCTGCTGCTGTACCAAGAATTGTTGCTATAACTGCAGTCAGAACAGCAAGTATTAACGTGTTTTTCAGAGCTTCCATTGCAGCAGCGTCATTAAGCATTTCAACATACCACTTCAACGAAAAACCGGTGAATTTAGAAGTTGAATTGCTCTCATTAAATGAGAAAAAGAACATCACTGCCAGAGGAAGATATATAATTACAAATATAATTGCAAGATAAATCTTATAAAACTTATTTTTCATATGATAATTCCTCCGTCATCATCGTCGGTAAAACGGTTCATTATCATAAGAGCAATTAGTATAACAATCATAAGAGCAAGAGAAAGCATAGCGCCTACATGTCGTGTTGCTACTTTATTAACAAGGTTTTCTATAATATCACCGATCATATAAACACCATTTCCGCCCAACTTCTGTGATATATAGAATGTACTAACAGAAGGAACAAAAACCATAGTTATACCCGAAACAATACCGGAAAAGCTAAGCGGCAATATAACTCTGCGAAATCTTGATATAGTGTTTGAACCTAAATCCGATGCAGCTTCTAGTAATGATACATCTAATTTTGAAAGAACAGAATATATTGGTAAAACCATATATGGGAAATAGTTATAAACCATACCAAAAATAACAGCACCGGGAGTGTTTATCATTTTAGCTTTAGGCAAACCAATAGCATCAAGAATTGTATTTATAATACCGTTAGCTTCCATAATATTCATTATTGAATATGTGAGTATAAGCAGATTCATCCAAACCGGAACCATTACGAGCATCATCATAACTTTTTGAGCAGTTTCCGAACATTTTGTCATACAATAAGCGAATGGATATGCCAAAAACAAAGTAATTACTGTTGCTACGAATGCATAAATGAAAGAATCGATTATATTATCCTTATACTTTGGTAATTCAGCAAAATTTGCAAGGGTGAAATTACCGTTTCCATCTGTGAACGCAAAATAAGCCACTATAAAAATTGGTACAATTATAAAAAGCAGTGACCAAATTAAATATGGTATGTTCAAGAACAGATTCTTAGTTCCCTTGCGTTTCTTGTTCACGCAAGATTTACTCATCTTCTTCATCCTCCGGGAGCTCACTCATTGTGTCAATCTCATCAGAGAAAGAGCTATAGTCACCAAACATTCCGGAATATTCGGATTTTCTCATTATATGAATAGCATCAGGATCGATAGAAAGACCAACGGTTTCACCTTCACCACAAAAATCAGTTGTCTGAATCATCCATTTGAATCCACAAATATCAACTATAATCTCATAGTGAACACCAAGAAATGTTACTGAAGTTACTATACCCGTTAACATACCCTTATCAACAGGAACGATATCAACATCTTCAGGCCTGATAACAACGTCAACAGGCTCATTTTTATTGAAACCTGAGTCAAGACACTGGAATGTATGACCTGCTAGTCTAACTTTATAGTCAGAAAGCATAACACCATCGATAATATTAGATTCACCAATAAAATCAGCAACAAAAGCATTTACAGGCTCATTATAGATATCTGTAGGTGTACCGATCTGCTGAATCTTACCTGCATCCATAACTACAACAGTGTCAGACATAGAAAGAGCCTCTTCCTGATCATGAGTTACGAATATAAAGGTAATTCCAAGGGCTTTCTGTATATTCTTAAGCTCTTTTTGCATATCTTTACGCAATTTGAGGTCGAGAGCAGCCAAAGGTTCATCCAGAAGTAAAACTTTAGGATGGTTAATAAGAGCTCTTGCAATGGCAACACGCTGCTGCTGACCACCTGATAATTTAGAAATACTTCTATGGCCAAATCCCTCAAGATTTACCATTGTCAGCATCTCATTTACTCTTTTCTCAATCTCATCCTTAGGTACTTTTCTGATTTTAAGGCCATAAGCAATATTATCAAAAACATTTAAATGCGGAAACAAAGCGTATTTCTGGAAAATAGTATTAACTTCCCTTTTATGAGGCGGAACATCATTAATACGCTCAGAATTAAAAAAGACATCACCTGTTTCCGGCTCGATAAAGCCAGCAATAATTCTGAGGGTGGTGGTTTTGCCACAGCCTGAAGGTCCAAGAAAAGTTACAAATTCCCCATCACTAATAGAAAGTGACAGATTTTCTAAAACCTTTTCACCATCAAATGAAACAGATATGTCTTTAAGTTCAATAAGAAGATTTTCGTTTTTCATTTTTTGCATCCCCCTTTGCGGCAAAGACCGCGTAAGCCGTATACAGCTCTGCGCGAACTCACGTCAAGCTTAACCGTAGCCCCCGCAAAGAGTGTGTTACAAACCGAAATAGTTT
>JAFXGC010000167.1 GCA_017513325.1 Clostridia bacterium | reverse complement strand
TCCCCCTTATTAAGTTAGGATTCCGATTTCTCGGAATCCCTTGGAGCTGGTGGACGGACTCGAACCCCCGACCTGCTGATTACAAATCAGCTGCTCTACCAACTGAGCTACACCAGCGTTTTATCACGCTCAGCTATTATAGCAGAACAATTTTCGTTTGTCAACACTTATTTTTGAAAAACAACGATTTTATTATCACTTATATGTTCTTATTGTTTTTTGGGGCAAATCTATGATATAATAAACCGTACGAATAATCAGGGATTAATTTATTTTTTGGAGTTTATACTATGTTTTTGACTAAAAAATCGTTAAGAAGGATACGTCTCTTAACAAGTGCTTATATTATATTGGGGATGATTTGCTTTATTATTTCCCTGATTTTCAGTTATTTTCTTGTAGAATACAAGCTTCTTGTAATTTTGGGCATTGTTTCTCTAATCCTTGGTGCTCTCTTTCACATGAGCGGCAAATATGCAGAGGACAAGGGAAAATTATTGAACAGTGGCAACCAGCTGGTTCTGTTTGAATTGCGTCCTACGGAGTTTGTTCGTTTGTTTGAAGAAAAACGTGATTGTCCTGACAATGTGATAGTAAAGCCTGACTTTGATGTTTTGCAGTTATTGGTTGTGGCATATGAGGCTATGGGAGATACCGACCGTACGTTGGGAACCCTTGAATATATGTTATCAATAGTGCCGGAGAAAAAAAGAACGTTAGTTAAAATTCTTCAATGCTCAGTGCTTTTCGATGTGGGAAGAACAGCAGAAGCAGAAGCACTGTATGCTCAATTGTTGAACTCAAAAATGGATATTATATCAAAAAGCACTTTTGATATATTGACTAAAAATGACAGAGCTATGGCCATGGGTGATTTCACAACAGCAGAAGCTCACAACAGACAAATGCTCTCTCAATCATTTCCTCACATCACTCCTCTTGTCAGCCTTGGTATTCACTTGAATCTGGCAAAAATATGCTGCAAAACCGAAAGAATTGAAGAGGCAAAAGCGCATTTGAACTATTGCATTGATAATGGCGGAGAAACTGTTATAAAAAAAGAAGCTATTGATATTCTCAGCAACATATAAATGAAAAAGCACCCGAAAGGGTGCTTTTGTTTTACCAATTACTAAGTTCGCCGCGGAGATTTTCTTCCATTTTTTCTTTAACTGTATCTGCATCGTAGCCGCAGCTGAAAAGATAATAAAGCTTTGCAACCGCTGCTTCCGTTGTCATATCATACGCGCAAACCGCGCCTGCATTTTTCAACGCTGCACTTGTTTCATATGTTCCAAGAGAAACGGAACCTTTGGGACACTGAGAACAAATCACAAGAACCGTTCCATTTTCGTGAGCTTTTCTGACTATGGGCAAAATTGCATCTGATGAGCCCGGAATATTGCCCGCGCCAAAGGTTTCAAGCACGATTCCTTTAAGAGATTCGCTCATTATTTCCTCAAAAAGCTCAAACTGAATGCCGGGAAAGACCTTTATAATTCCGATAGGTATCTTTTTCAGAGGCTGCACTCGGAATGGCATTGTGCTGCTTATTTTTGGGATCATATGATTATAGCTGATCTTTGTGCCGATGTCTGCAAGCGCAGGATAGTTGGGTGAATAGAAAGCGTGCAGGTCAGACGTACTCATTTTTGTTGCTCTGTTGCCGCGCAGAAGCATATCGGAAAAGCACAGACCTACTTCGCGCACGTGCCCCTCAGCCGCAATCATCATAGACGTGAGGAGATTGTCAAGACCGTCATTTCGCACTTCAAAAAGCGGTATCTGAGAGCCTGTGATTATAACAGGCTTGTCAAGATTTTCAAGAGAGAAAGACAAGGCTGAAGCGGTATACGCCATCGTGTCTGTTCCGTGAAGAATAACGAAGCCGTCAAAATCAACATAGTATTTCTCGATCAGGCTGCCAATAAGGTTCCACTCAACCACCGTCATATTAGAGGAATCAAGCAAAGGGTCCAGTTCTATAAGCTCCCATTCAGGCATAGCTTCATTGCGCAGAACAGGTAAGCCTTCCAGTATTTCCTGAAGAAAACCTTTCTGTGGAACATATCCGTTTTCGGATTTATTCATTCCAATGGTGCCGCCTGTATATATGAGTAAAATCTTTTTTCTCATTTCAGCCTCCAATAGTTCTTATGAAGATATTATACCAAAATGAAACATACTAAGTCAATGAGTTGGTGTATGCAGAGCGGCACAAAAATAAACTCAAAACGAAAAATAAAAACTTTTTTCAAAAAAAGATAAAATAAGTGTTGACAAACGAAAATTGTTCTGTTATAATAGCTGAGCGTGATAAAACGCTGGTGTAGCTCAGTTGGTAGAGCAGCTGATTTGTAATCAGCAGGTCGGGGGTTCGAGTCCGTCCACCAGCTCCAAGGGATTCCGAGAAATCGGAATCCTAACTTAATAAGGGGGA
>JAFXGC010000166.1 GCA_017513325.1 Clostridia bacterium | reverse complement strand
TTCTGCTCGTTACCAACGATGGGCCTCTTGCCCACGAGCTCCTGGCTCCGAGACACCACGTTGAAAAGACTTACTATTATAAATGTTCCCCTGCCATAAACGAAGAACAACGCAAAAAACTTGAAGAGGGCGTTGACATAGGCGATCACTTCACAAAGCCAAGCCGCGTGAGCTGTACAGGCGAGGAAGGCGAAATAACCTTGACGGAGGGAAAATTCCACCAGATAAAGCGTATGTTTGAAGCTGTCGGCTCCAAAATCACATATCTGCGCCGAGTTTCATTCGGCCCCTTGACAATTGACGAATCCCTTTCCGAGGGCCAGTGGCGCGAGCTTACCCCCGAAGAAATCAAATCCCTGCAGGATAAAACCAAAAGATAATAACCGAATTGGAGATATATAAATGGACATTTTACAGAAACTATCAGAAGAAATGGGCATTGCTCTGCCCAAGCTTGAAAAAACAGTTGAGCTTCTGGATGAAGGTAACACTGTTCCTTTCATTGCCCGTTACCGCAAGGAGGTTACAGGTGGACTAGACGACACTGTGCTGAGAGATCTTACAGACAGACTGAACTATCTCCGCAATCTTGAAGCAAGAAAAGAGGAAATCAAAAACCTTATCGACGGCCAGGGGCTTCTTACTCCCGAGCTTATCGAAGCAATTGATGCCGCTCAGACTATAACAGAAGCTGACGATATCTACCGTCCCTTCCGTCCCAAAAGAAAAACAAGAGCAAGCGTTGCAAAAGAAAGAGGTCTTGAACCACTGGCACTCCTTATTTCCGAAATGCGCGAAAGCTATGATGACACTCTCGAAGCACTTGCAGAAGCTTACGTTGATGAAGAAAAGGGCGTTGAAAATGCCAAGGCTGCCCTTGACGGCGCTTGCGACATAATTGCAGAAAATGTTTCCGACAACGCTGATTTCCGCCGTGATATCCGCGCGCTCACATTTGACAATGGTACTATTTCATCCGTCAAGAGCGGCGAGGGTGAAAGCGTTTACGAAATTTACTACGATTTCTGTGAAAAACTGAAAAGCGTTCCTCCTCACAGAATACTTGCTATGAACCGCGGCGAAAAGGAAGACATTCTCAAGGTTTCTGTTAACGTTGAGTCCGATATTATCCTTAACTATCTTTTCGCAAATATCATCACTAACTATCAGTCACCTGCATTCAAATATATGGCCCGCGCTATCTGCGACGGATATGACAGACTTATTGCCCCCTCTATTGAGCGTGAGATCCGTTCTACTCTATTTGACAATGCAAGCGAAAGCGCTATCAAGCTTTTCTCCGAAAACCTTAAAAACCTGCTTATGCAGTCTCCTCTCAAGGGAAAAACCGTTCTGGGTTATGACCCCGGCTATCGTACAGGCTGTAAGCTTGCTGTTGTTGATAAAACAGGTATGGTGCTTGACACCGCCGTTATCTACCCCACTAAACCTCATGAAAGAATTCCCGAAAGCAAGAGAATAGTTTCTGGCCTCATCAGAAAATACAATATTGACGTTGTAGCAATCGGTAACGGAACAGCTTCAGCTGAAAGCGAAATGTTCATTGCCGAAACACTGGCAGAGCTTAACTGCGACACCAAATATATTATTGTAAGCGAAGCAGGCGCATCCGTTTACTCCGCCTCCAAGCAGGGTGCGGAAGAATTCCCTGATTTTGACGTTACTCAGCGTTCAGCGGTTTCCATAGCTCGCAGACTTCAGGATCCCCTTGCGGAACTTGTTAAGATTGACCCCAAATCTATCGGTGTTGGTCAGTATCAGCACGATATGAAGGAGGCAAGACTTGACGAAGCACTCAGCGGCGTTGTTGAAGATTGCGTTAACAGCGTTGGCGTTGACATCAACACTGCATCCTATTCACTGCTCTCCTACATTGCAGGCATTAATATGACAGCTGCAAAGAACATCGTTAAATACAGAGATGAAAACGGCGAGTTCACCTCCCGCGCTCAGATCAAGAAGGTTCCCCGAATCGGTGACAAAGCGTTCCAGCAGTGCGCAGGATTTCTTCGCGTTATCGGTGGCCGCGAAATGCTTGACAACACAGGCGTTCACCCCGAATCATACACAGCCGCAAAAGCCCTTCTTGATAAGTTCGGATACACAAAGGAAGAGCTGAAGGCTTCAAAGATCATCGGCCTTGCTTCAAAAGTTAAGAGTTATGGTGAAGAGAAGCTTGCAGAAGAACTCGGCATCGGCGTTCCAACCCTTTCTGATATCACAGGAGAGCTTGAAAAGCCCGGCCGCGATATAAGAGACAGCCTCGCAAAACCCGTTCTTCGCGAAAAGGTTATTGAAATTGAAGACCTTCAGGTTGGAATGACAATGCGCGGAACTGTTCGCAACGTTATCGACTTCGGTGCCTTTGTTGATATTGGCGTTCATCAGGACGGACTTGTGCATATTTCCGAAATATCTGACAAATTTATCAAGCATCCCTCTGAAGTTCTGTCTGTCGGAGATATCGTTTCCGTTACAATCAAGAGTGTTGACGTGAAAAAGAAGCGAATCGGCCTGACAATGAAAGGCTTGAAATAACATTTTCTAATTTAATTAGAAATTATTTTTAGTATAAACCCTGTTTTTATAGAGAAACACAAACCCCTTATACAAAGTGCACAAACGCTAACTTGTAAATTTGGGAAAAAAACATCTTTTATTCTTTCAAAAAAATTGGTATAATTACGATATAAAAATAGCGGTAGAGTAATGCTACCTTCAAGGAGGATATCACATGGCAAGCTTATCACTTAAGCATATTTATAAGAAGTATCCCGGTGGAGTTACAGCGGTTTCTGACTTCTGTCTTGAAATCAAGGACAAGGAATTCCTTATTCTCGTAGGCCCTTCCGGATGCGGTAAGACAACAACACTTCGTATGATCGCAGGTCTTGAGGAAATTTCCGAAGGCGAACTCTTCATCGGCGACAAGCTGGTTAACGACGTTGCTCCTAAGGACAGAGATATCGCGATGGTATTCCAGAACTACGCTCTGTATCCTCATATGACAGTATTTGACAACATGGCATTCGGTCTTAAGCTCCGTAAGACACCCAAGGAAGAGATCAAGCGCCGCGTTGAAGAAGCTGCTCGTATTCTCGACATCACTCACCTTCTCGACCGTAAGCCTAAGGCTCTTTCCGGTGGTCAGAAGCAGAGAGTTGCTCTCGGTCGTGCAATCGTTCGTAAGCCTATGGTATTCCTTCTCGACGAGCCTCTTTCAAACCTTGACGCTAAGCTCCGTGCAACAATGAGAACAGAGCTTACAAAGATCCACCAGAGAATCGGTACAACATTCGTATACGTAACTCACGACCAGACAGAGGCTATGACAATGGCTACACGTATCGTAGTTATGAAGGACGGTCTCATTCAGCAGGCTGACACACCTCAGAACCTCTATGACTATCCTGTAAACCTCTTCGTTGCAGGCTTTATCGGTTCACCTCAGATGAACTTCGTAGAGTGCGTTCTCGAAGAAAAGGGCAACGGCCTTTACCTCACATTCGGCGAAAATGCTGTTAAGCTTCCTGCTGACAAGGCTAACAACCCTGCTCTCAAGGACTACATCGACAAGGAAGTTATTATGGGTATCCGTCCTGAAGATATCTATGATGGCGCAAGCTACGTTGAATCCTGGGCAGACAGCGTTATCGAAACAGACGTTGAAGTTACAGAGCTTATGGGCGCTGAAATTTATCTTTACCTCAGAACAGGCGAAGAAAGCTTCATCGCAAGAGTTGACAACAAGTCCAAGGCTCGCGCTGGTGACGTTATCAAGGTTGCTCTCGACGCAAGCAAGATCCACATCTTCGACCGCGACACAGAGCGCTACATCATCCACTAATATTGATTTCAAAAAGCGGCTCGTCAGAGCCGCTTTTTATTAGTTTGTAAAATTAAGAAAAGGAATAGTGACTTCTTCGGTATATGAATATATCTGAAACTGCTCTCCTCATCCACCGCAAGCGGTCCCCCTTCTCCGCTGGAGAAGGTTATTATTATGTTCAACTTAACTTCCTGCGCCGTATGCCCAAGAGAATGCGGCGCCAACAGATATAAAAATAAAGGATACTGCGGTGAGGGCGCAGATATCCGAGTTTCCAAAATAATGCTTCACCACTTTGAAGAACCTGTTATCAGCGGAAAAAGCGATGATTTACGAGGAAGCGGGGCGATCTTTTTTTCGGGATGTCCGCTTCACTGCGTATATTGCCAGAATAACGCTATTTCCCATGGAGGAAAAGGCAGCATACTCTCCACAGCTCAACTGGCCGACGAAATGCTTAGACTTGAGGCTATGGGGGCTTACAACATCAACCTTGTAACCCCCACGCACTTCACACCTCAGATAATTGACGCTCTCGATATTGCCAAGCCCAAGCTTACTATACCAGTTGTTTTCAACACAGGCGGTTACGAAAAAGCTGAAACAATTACTGCGCTTGATGGTTATGCTGATATTTTTCTCACAGATTTTAAATACGGCACTTCCGAAATGGCCAAAAAGTATTCTGCCGCGCCCGACTATCCTCAGATTGCCGCTTCTGCCCTCTCCCAAATGTTCCGAATCACAGGAGAACCCGTTTTCAAGGACGGTTTGATGAAAAAAGGTATTATCCTCCGTCATCTTGTGCTCCCCGGCGGCAGACACGACAGTGTGGCAGCACTTCGCCTCGCTTCCGAAAGTGTTCCCACCGACAAAATCATTCTCAGCCTTATGCGTCAATACACCCCCGAATTCACACCTGACTCATTCAAAGAGCTGAAACGTAGAATCACTACCTTCGAATATAATTTCGTCCTCAACGAAGCTATCTCACTTGGATTCGACGGTTTTTCTCAGGACTCCTCCTCCGCTACTGCGGTTTTTACTCCTGATTTCTAAAAATTTAACCCCTTATATAGTAGTTTAACGGAGAATACGCAGGAGGGAACTTTTGAGGAAAGGTCTCCTCCCGCACCCTCCCCCAAACCTCTTTGTAAAAGATCCCCTTCCACCCCCACACCAGTGGGGGTGGAAGGGGATTTTCTGCGAAAAGGTTTTGATGGGGGTCAGGGGGAGAACTTTTCCTTAAAAAGTTTCCCCCTGTATACTCTCTATTAAATTACTACCATATAAGGGGTTAAATTTTTAGGAACCAACGAATTACATACCGAGAGCAGCGGCGCCGATGATACCTGCATCATTTTTAAGAGTAGCGATCTTCAGTTCGCACTGAGGAGTGCCGTCTCTGGAATAAGTTTCAGCGAAAACTCTGTCATGGAGGAGATCGATGAGGAAATCGCCCTCATTGGAGATACCGCCACCAATAGAAAGTACGTTAGGCTGGAAAATATTGATGATATTAACAAGACCTGTTGTGAGGTAGGAGATGTATTCTTCAACTACTTCTTTACCTGCCGCATCGCCCTGACGCATAGCATTGAACGCTGTTCTGCCGGAAGTTCTTTCAAGATCTCCACCGATCATATCTTCCATAATAGTTGCTCTGCCCTCAGCTCTGCAAGCTTCGATCTTTTCACGAGTTGTGCGGATAAGACCTGTAGCGGAGCTGTAAGTTTCCCAGCATCCCTTTCTGCCGCAAGTACACTCTCTGCCGTCCTTAACGATAACCATATGACCGAGCTCAGCACCTGCGAAGTTAAAGCCGGAATAAACCTGACCATCAAGAATGATACCGCCGCCAACGCCTGTACCCAGAGTGATCATAACGGAATACTTGGATCCCTTGGCAACGCCGGCAACAGATTCTGCCTTAGCAGCTGCGTTAGCATCATTTTCGATATAAACTCTCTTGGATGTGCCAAGCGCCTCAGAAAGCTTAGCCTGCATAGGATAGTGGCTGAAAGGAAGGTTGTTTGCATAAAGGATCTCACCGGTTTCGCAGTTAGCAGAGCCGGGAGTTGCAATGCCGATGCTTCCAACATCGTCCATAGTGATACCAACTTCATCTACAATCTTCTTGCAGAGTGCAGCGATATCAGCTGTGATAACATCAGCAGGTCTGTCAGCATTTGTGGGAGTGCTAGCTTTTTTAATGATGTTGTAGTTTTCGTCTACAATACCTGCAGCGATATTTGTTCCGCCGAGGTCAATACCAATGTAGTACATAGTTATGATCTCCTTTAGTTTTGATATTTTTATTTTAGCACATTATTTGTTTTATATCAAGTTATTTTACAACAAAACCAAGCGGCAGTTTCCATGAACTGTTAGAATAATAGAAAGTCACGCTTGTCATAAGATATTCGCCGTTATAATACATACATGAAGATGAACCGCCGTCAAGATTTGCCGCATTTACAGCACCGTATTCAACCATTACGTTGATAAGGTCAGACGCTGATGCACCAAGATGTCCCGACTTTCCGCGTCCGTCAGTTACAAGCATAAGAACGGAGCCGTCCGCCCTCTGACCTATGGCAGTTCTTGGGTTCAGTCCGCTTCCCATACCATTCATATCTCTTGCCTCACCGTTGATAACAAGCTGAACGAAATGGTTATTTTTATCGCTTGCTTCCTCCTGAAAAGTTACAGCATCGCGGATCTTTTTGTCACGTATCAGATTTTCAACTTCTGTTTTTGAATAGTCGCTGACAGGTATGATCTCAAGAATGTTATCTTCCGTGAAACCAACCAGCACAAGCCCGGGATACTGCTGAGGCTCATTTAGCTGGATCTCTCCCTTGCACACTACAACCCCGCAGGGACGTCCTCCCGAATTGTTTGTGGAACTGTACAAGCCTCCGTTAATACCTGCAACTGCACCTGCGTCATTTACAAGCTTATCCAACGGCACGCCTTCTTCCGCCCAGGGATAGATCGAGGAAAGCTCAACCCTTGAAGGGTCTTTGATTATAAGGAGAGTGCCGAAGAATGTCCTGCCGGAAATTTCAACAACCTCAATATCCTTCTGTTCCTCACCATTTTCGTTTTCAGCAGGAGTTTTGTCAATTGAGATAAGAGAACTGTCTATATCATTTTCAAAAGAGCTCATTTTGTTTCCGTCAACTATCTGCTGTATTTCCTCTGCAGTTAAAAACCATGAGGCTATATCCTTCATTTGACCTGTTTCAAGAAGAGTCGTTACAAGAAGCTCTTTCGCCGCAGGAGATGTTTCTCCGCAAATCATTTTAAGGCACACAAACACCGTTGCACCAAGAATAATCACGAATGTGAGCATAAAACTCAAAGCACACATAATTATTTTAAAAGGTCCTGCCTTTTTCTTAACCGTATTCTTCACGGTTTCCGTTTGCTCGTACGCATGAGAGCCAACGGTTTCACGGCGGCGCTGCATCTGGGGTGAAGTTATATGCTCGGGCTCTGCACGTTTTATTCGCTGAACGTTGGTTGCGCTTGACGCAGCAGTATTTGCCGTGGTGGAAGACGCTACCGTTTTTTTAACAGACTCACCCGGCACTTTTGTTGCCTGAGGCACGGGATGAGACTGTGTTTTCGCTGCAACCGGCTGTTTTGCCTCAGCACTAACTGCCACTTTTTTTATATCAGTTGTTTTTTCTGCTTTTTCCTGCGATTTCGCTATTCTGCTTTGAAGCTCTTTGCTCATTTGCTGAGACTGCGCAGCTGAAGCTTTGTTAGCCTGAATATCGCTCATTTTTGGCACAGTAAGTCCGGGAGCTGAACCGATTTTTTCATTCTTTGTCTGCGCTGCGCTTATTTGCGCTTTTACCGCCATAGCACTCTGAGGTCTTGCCGCAGAGCCGTTGCGGACAGTTTTCAGCTCCGGTCTTGGTGCGCGTGGCGGAACAGTTCGCTTTATCTCATTCATTTTCTGCCCCTCCCTCACTCACGTTTTCTCTGATATCTGCTATAAGCCAGATGGGATTCTGACCCGCACCTGAAATATCAACAAAATAGAACGTGCTGTCCATTGTGTCAACAACATTCATATTTTTTCCTATGATCATATGCTTGTTGAACTTGATCTTACATGAAAAGCATTTATCACTGTATCTGATATACTCACTAACTTCTTCATCTGTAAACGTGTCGCCTGCAAGCCTATGAACGCTTGTCAGAGTTATGTCTATGCCTGTTGCCCATTTCCATGCAACATCCTGCAGATAAGATTCTTCTATGAGAAGCTTGTTTATAGTTGAATAACCATGATTTTTGCCTTTCAGGTCATCCGTCATAAAAAGGCTCCACTGCTGTGCCGCATCAAGCACATCTATTTTTGCTTTGATCTCGTCCGGGATCTCTGGCAAAGCGACCTGACCTTCAATAGCTACGGATCTGTTGTTCATTTCAAAGGGAACTTCTGCTCCAAGATTATCAGTTATTGTGAAACTGATATCATTTGCAAGAAAATGCAGATCATATGTAAGCTGCTTTGGCATCTGAGGACAATATTCATACACGTATTCATACTCATCTATGGGAGCACTCGCCGCAATGTTTGAGGAAAGTTCCTGCCCGTTTGCATATACTTTATAATTGGAAGGAACGGAAATCTTATAGCCATAAGTGTTGATCTCTCTTGAAGAGTCAAAAACCGCTTCATTGCCTGCAATATCATAAAGCGTAAGCATAGGAGTTGTGAGAGAGCAAATGCTGTAGTTCATCATGCCCGTTTCAGCATTTTTAGTTCCGGTCAGCGCTTCGCCGTTCATTTTTATCCCCAGGGAAAGAGGGAGCTCAATATCCTTGCTTATAATAGCTGCCTCAAGGCTTTTTACTTCCCATTTTTCAAAATTAAAAACAATAAGCCGTGTTTTTGTTTCAACGCATTCCAAAGCTACACGTGCAAGAACTTCGTCTCCGCAGATAATATTGTATTCCAGACCGTTTACAGAGGGCTTCTGCTCATATGCGAGAACTGAATTTCTCAACTTCTGCGTAAGTATACTGATATCCTCCTGCTTTTTGGCATCATCTCCGGGATCGTAGTTTTCAAGAGGAAGCACCTCCTGCAGTCTGCCGTATGCCGCAGCTTCGGAAAGCAGTTCTATCTGCTCTTCAACTACTCTTTCGGGCTGTGACGCTTCATATTTTACGAGAAGATTTTTTATGTAAAGAACACTTGCCGCCGACAAAGCAACCATTATCAGCAAAAATGTTGAATAAGCTTTTTTATAGCCGACTTTCTTCAATTTTTCCTCCAAGAATACTCATAATGTTATAAAGAATCTATACCTTTTAATTATACTATACATA
>JAFXGC010000165.1 GCA_017513325.1 Clostridia bacterium | reverse complement strand
GACGCGATCCGCAGATCGCGGAACACCTATTGCTCGCAGGAGTTCCAAGAGGCGGAGCTTCTTGGTCGCTCTCCGCAGAGAGCGAAATCTCTTACGGTACAGCTATAAATTTTGTGTAAGCTAAGCCTGGACACCTCATCCGTCTTGCTTCGCAATCCACCTTCCCCTCGAGGGGAAGGCTTGGGCGCTAAACAATAATTTATCGGCAAAATCTCGCCGCGAAACTTTACTTTTTAAACATTGTGCTATACTATAAATACAGGGGTGTGATAGGAATCATTTATGCTATTATTTCACACTATTCAATTAAGAAGAAAACGAAATAACAAAAAGCTCACCGATTGGTGAGCTTTTTAATATGCATTAAAGCGTATCAGCCCTGCTGAGCCTTTTTGATTTTAGCTTCTTCCTTAAGGCGAAGCTCTGTGTTGAGGATTCTCTTTCTCAGGCGGATAGACTTGGGAGTAACCTCCATAAGCTCGTCTTCTCCGATAAACTCGATTGCCTGCTCCAGGCTGAACACCTTATGGGGAACAAGGCGGAGCGCTTCGTCAGCGCCGCTACTGCGGATAGATGTCAGATGCTTTTTCTTACAAACGTTAAGGGCAATATCCATCTGCTTGGGGCATTCGCCAACGATCATTCCTTCGTAAACGGGAGTCTGAACGCCGATGAACATTGTTCCTCTGTCCTGGCAGTTGAAAAGTCCGTAGGATGTGGATTCGCCTGCTTCGCTTGCAACAAGAGAGCCTGTATATCTTGTTGTGATCTCGCCCTTGAAGGGTTCGTAGCCTGCAAAAACGCTTGCCATAAGTCCTTCTCCGCGAGTATCTGTGAGAAATTCGCTTCTGTAGCCGAAAAGGCCTCTTGCGGGGATGAGATATTCGATCTTCATTCTTGAGCCACGAAGGTTCATTTCAAGCAGCTCGCCTTTTCTTGAGCCAAGCTTTTCAATAACGGTTCCCACATATTCTTCGGGAACGTCAACCGTAACCTTTTCCATAGGCTCGTGCTTCTTGCCGTCGATCTCCTTGTAGAGAACGTGGGGTGTGGAGCAGCAAAGCTCATAGCCTTCTCTTCTCATATTTTCAATGAGAATGGAGAGGTGCATTTCGCCTCTGCCTGCAACCTTGAAGCAGTCAGTTGTTTCGCCGTCTTCAACTCTGAGGGAAACATCGCGCAGAGTTTCTTTATAAAGGCGTTCTCTGATCTGGCGGCTTGTAACGAACTTGCCTTCTTTACCTGCAAAGGGGCTGTCGTTAACAGCAAAGGTCATTTCAAGAGTGGGTTCGCTAACCTTAACAAATTCAAGAGCTTCGGGTGTTTCAACTGCTGTGATCGTGTCACCGATTGTGATAGACTCAGCGCCTGAGAAGCAGATGATATCGCCTACAGTTGCGCTTTCAACAGTTTTTTTGCCGAGACCGTCGTACTGATAGAGAGAAACGATCTTTGTTTTCTTGGGAGCTGCGTCGGGATTATGGTAGTTTACTATAACTGCCTCGCCGCCAACCTTCATTGTGCCTCTCTCGATTCTGCCGATACCGATTCTGCCCACGTATTCGTTATAGTCGATAGAAGAAACCAGCATCTGAAGAGGCGCTTCGGGATCCCCTTCGGGCTGAGGGATATATTCAAGAATTGTATCAAGCAAAGGCTTAAGGTCTGTTCCCTCTCCGTGAGGATCAACGGATGCTGTGCCTGCTCTGCCTGAGCAGAAGAGCATGGGAGAGTCAAGCTGGTCATCTGTTGCGTCAAGTTCAAGAAGAAGCTCAAGAACTTCGTCGATAACCTCGTCGATTCTTGCGTCGGGGCGGTCGATCTTGTTAACAACAACGATAACTCTGTGTCCAAGCTCCATTGCTCTCTGAAGAACAAAGCGAGTTTGGGGCATAGGACCTTCAGCCGCGTCAACGAGAAGGATAACTCCGTTAACCATTTTCAGAATACGCTCAACTTCGCCGCCGAAGTCAGCGTGTCCGGGTGTGTCAACAATATTGATTTTTGTATTTTTATAAACAACAGAGGTGTTCTTTGCAAGAATTGTGATACCGCGCTCGCGCTCAATATCGCCTGAGTCCATAACTCTTTCCTGCACAACCTGATTTTCGTGGTATTCGCCGCACTGCTTGAGCATTTCGTCAACCAAAGTTGTTTTACCGTGGTCAACGTGAGCGATGATAGCCACATTTCTTAAATCTTCTCTGATCATAATATCATTCCAATCTTATAGATTTTATAGATTTCCAACTTTTTAATTATACTGCACACTTTCATATATATCAAGCACTTTTTCAACATTTTTCAATATAAAAGTCAGGTAAATAAGGCGGTTTGGCCCAATATAATCGTTGAAAAAGGCTGTTGAATGTGATAAAATAAGTGTAAATAAGGAAAATGAAAGGTGATGGCTATGAATAAGTACGAAAAGACCTACATAAATCCCACTCCCCTGCCCGATTATCCCATAGGTCGTTTTTCCATTATGAACGACTATGACTATAACTGGCGCGAAACAGCAGACCCTACTGTTCTTTATGAAAACGGCAAGTGGTATCTGTACTGTTCTTGCGGTATGGTTTATTGGAGCGAGGATTTCTGCACCTGGAAGCACAGAAAAATGGAGCCTTACGATTGCGGCTATGCTCCCACAGTGGTTAATCACAGAGGAAAGTATTATCTTTGCGGAAGCCTTTCAGACGTTTATGTTTCAGAGGATCCTCTGGGAGATTTCCATAGCATCGGTGCGTTCACTTTGCCCGGTGGTGAAAAATTGTCCCGCTGCTACGATCCTATGCTTTACACAGATGACGACGGTCGTCTCTATCTGTATTACAGCACGGGCGCTCCCGTGATTTTAGCAGCTGAGCTTGACGCTGACGATCCCACAAAGCTTCTTGAAGAGCCTCGCCTTATGATAGAGTTCAATCCCGACAACGAATGGGAGAGAAACGGCGAATATAACGAGGATAAAAATTCCTGCGCTCTTGAAGGCCCCTGGATGCTGAAGAAAAACGGAGTTTATTATCTTGTATACTGCGCGCCCGGCACAGAATATTCAACCTATGGTCTTGGCGCATATAAGAGCTCAGGACCTATGGGCCCTTGGGAATATATGAAGACCAATCCCTTCACAAGAAAAACCGACGGAGTTGTGCGCGGCCCCGGACACGGCTGCATCACCGAAGGTCCCGACGGAAACTTGTGGGCGTTCTATACCTGCACAGTTTGCTATCTTGATGCAATGGAAAGAAGAATGGGATTTGACCCCGTTTATATAAACGATGAAGGCGATCTTGTTTGTCCCGTGATTTCAGAGTCTCCCCGTTGGGCGCCCGGTGTTGTGGCAGACCCCTTTAAAGACGGAGACGCAGGTCTCGTTTGCGTAACAGGCCGACGCAGAGCGTATGCTTCCAGCTGCGCGCCCGGCCGTGATGCTCTTTATGCAACAGATGAAGATCTTATGTCCTGGTGGCAGCCTGCGGAAGATGACGAATGTCCCACTCTCACAATTCCCATGTCCTATTGGGGCGCGGATTGCGCGGCTGTGAGAATAATCTGGCGCGATGTTGGCTTGTCTCTCCATAACGGAGCCCTTCCCGGACCTATCAAGTATAAACTTGAGCTTCGCTATAACGATCATGACACAGAGGAAGAAGATCCTTGGATAACCGTGGTGGATCGCAGCGAAAGCGAAGAAGATTTTATAATCGACTATCGCACCTTTGAAGTGACAAGAGCAAACGAAGCGCGTCTCACAATTCTCGGCGCACCCAAGGGTATTTCATCTGCGGTTATGAATATCTCCATTTTCGGTGAGAAGTAAAAAGATTTATTTTCAGGGATCTGCCCTGTAACATGCCACCTTTCTCAGAAAAAGGTGGATAAAATGCGATAACTCACAGTAAAACGTTTTATTAAACACAAAAATCCGTTGCTTTACGCAACGGATTTTTTGTATTTAGTGTTTATATAATATAGATCAGGGGTTTAAGCAAACGCCGGATGCGTTGAAGTGATAGCCTCTCCAAGTTGTGTTGGCAAGCATATAACCGTTTGCATCAACATAGTACCACTTGCCACCATCGGAGATCCACTGGCTCTTTGTCATTGAGCCTTCGGAATCAAGATAGATCCAACCCTTGGAGTCCTGCTTCCAGCAGTTTGTTACACAGTAGCCGTTTCCGCCTATGTAGCACCAACCTTTTGAGTCCTGAACCCACATATTTGTTGCCATTGAGCCGTCAGCAAGGAGATAACACCAGCCGTGGCTGTCCTTGCGCCACTGATTCTTAACCATTGCGCCGTCAGAGTCAAGATAGTACCACTTGTTGTTGTCGTACAGCCAGCCTGTCTTCATATAACCGTTTGCATCAACATAGTACCACTTGCCACCGTCGTTGATCCATTTACTCTTTGTCATAGAGCCTTCGGAATCAAGATAGATCCAACCGATAGAGTCTTTCTTCCAGCAGTTTGTTGCGCAGTAGCCGGAAGCTTCAACATAGCACCAGCCTTTAGAGTCCTTGACCCACATATTTGTTGCCATTGAGCCATCGGAGAGGAGATAACACCAACCCTTGGAGTCCTTGCGCCACTGATTCTTGACCATAGCTCCGTCGCTATCAAGATAGTACCACTTGTTGTTATCATAAAGCCAACCGGTTTTCTTTATGTTGTTTTCATAGTAGTACCAATTACCGTTTTCCTGAATCCAGCCGTTTAAAGCGTTTTCGGGATCATAATTAAATACTATATTGCATGAATCCAATCCTGCTTCTTCTTCTATGTTAATAGCATTCCACTGTGCTTCCGTGCCTGCAAAATAAATGGTTTTGTCACTTGCGGTATTTGAGAAAGCATAGAAACCGATCCATTCAAGTGAAGCGGGAAGGTATATATCTTTAAGTTTTTCGCAATCGGCAAACACTGAGGAAGCAATATCTGTAAAGCCTTCGGGAAGAGTGATTGAAGTTAAGCTTGTGCAACCTTCAAATACGCAATAGCCCATGCTCGTAACGCTGTCCGGGATATCTATGGTAGTTAAACTTGTACAGCCCATAAATGCATAATCACTAATGTGAGTAACGCTGTCCGGGATAGTGACGGAAGTTAAATTAGTGCATCCGTTGAATACCCAAAACAAAATATCTGTAACGCCATCGGGAATAGTGATTGAAGTTAAGCCTGTGCAATCACTGAATGCGGCAGTACCAATGCCTGCAACATTGTCAGGTATATTTATGGATGTCAAACCTGAGCAACCGCTAAATGCATAGTAACCAATGCTGGTAACGCCGTCGGGGATAGTGACTGAAACTAAGTTTGTGCAGAGGCTAAATGCGCTGTATCCAATGCTTGTAACACTGTCTGGAATAGCGAATGAGCTATCTGTTTTTCCCTGTGCATAACGGATAATTACTGTTTTGTCTTTGTTATACAAATTTCCGTCCAAAGAGGAATATTCCGGATTGTTATCGGACACGTAAATATTTGTCAAGCTTGAACAACCTGAAAAAACATCATCTCCGATAAAGGTAATACTGTCGGGGATAGTAACGGAAGTTAATCTTGTGCAGTTTTCAAACACATAATGTCCAACCGATGTAACAGGATAACCCTCAATAGTATCGGGGATAACAATTTCAATTGCACTTGTATCGCAGCCTGTTATCGTAACTTCACCGTCTGCTATTTCATATGTAAGGTATGATAAGCTGTCAAAAATAATATCAACCACCAGCAAATTGTGATTGGTGTTTTCTAATTCATAGATATATATATTATCCCAGTCGTTTGGCGTTCCTGAATAATATACGGTGGTAAAATTGCCGCAACCAAAGAATGCGTAATAACCAATTCTGATAACACTTATAGGTATATCTACTGACGTTAATCTTGAACAATCCCAGAATGCACCAGTACCAATACTTGTTACAGGGTAACCCTCGATAGTATCGGGGATAACGATTTCAGTTGCGCTTGTGTCGCAGGCTGTTATTGTAACTTCACCATCTGCTATTTCATATGTAAGGTATGCTAAGCTATCAATTATAATATCCGCATTCAGTAAACAAGCGTTACCATCTTCAATAGCTATATTATCCCATTCTTCTGCTGTTCCTGAATAATATACTGTTGTTAATCTTGAGCATTCTGCGAATGCATAATCTCCAATACTGGTCACAGTGTCAGGTATATTTATGGATGTTAAACTTGAGCATTCTGCGAATGCATAATCTCCAATACTGGTTACAGTGTCAGGTATATTTACTGATATCAAATTAGAACAACCTCGGAATGCTTGATAATCAATATTAGTTACAGGATAACAATACCCCTTAATTGCTTCGGGAATAACAATTTCAGTTGCGCTTGAGTCGCAACCTGTTATTGTAGCTTCACCATTTGCTATTTCATATGTAAGGTACTGTAAGCTTTCCTCGGTATTTGTGCCATCAAATATAATATCAGCATTCAGTAAACAAGCGTTGCCATCTTCAATAGCTATATTATTCCAGCCTTTTGCAGATCCTGAATAATATATAGTTGTTAAGTTATCACAACTTGAGAATGCATAATCATCAATAAATATTAAACTTTGGGGTATATTTATTGATGCTAAACTATCACAACTTGAGAATGCAGAATAATCAATACTAGTTACCCCTTCAGGTATATTTATTGATATTAAACTTGAGCATCCAGAGAATGTGTAATCACCAATACTTGTTACGTTGTCCGGTATATTTATTGATATTAAACTTGAGCAATACTCGAATGTATAATCGCCAATACTGGTTACACTTTCAGGAATATTTATTGATGCTAAACTTGAGCACAACCCGAATGCACTCTCACCAATATATGTTACCCCTTCAGGTATATTTATAGATGTTAAATTTGAACATTCCCTGAATGTATAATTACCAATACTGGTTACCCCTTCAGGTATATTTATTGATGTTAAACTTGAGCACAACCCGAATGCCCACTCGCCAATGATTGTTACACCTTCAGGTATAGTTATTGATGTTAAGCTTAAGCATTCTTCGAATGCAGAATCACCAATGCTTGTCACCCCTTCAGGTATAGTTATTGATGTTAAACTTGAGCACTCATAGAATGTATAATCACCAATATTAGTTACGTTGTCCGGTATATTTATTGATGCTAAACTTGAACAACCATAGAATGCAAACTCGCCAATACTAGTTACACCTTCAGGTATACTTATTGATTTTAAATTGTAGCAATCCTCGAATGCATAAACACCAATACTTGTTACCCCTTCAGGTATATTTATTGATATTAAATTTGAGCAATAAGAGAATGCACTCTTACCAATACTTGTAACAGGATAACCCTCAATAGT
>JAFXGC010000164.1 GCA_017513325.1 Clostridia bacterium | reverse complement strand
GTTCTGCCTATGTATGCGCAATAGCTTTTGCTTCTCCAAAAGATATGCAGCTTGATAATGGGGACGAAAAGCTTTCCGCGTTTGCAACAAAGCATAGTAATAAAGAAATAACAGTATCTGTATTCAAAGGTGAGTGCAGAGGAGTGCTTCTTGATTATTATCAGGGTAACGGCGGCTTTGGATATGATCCTATGTTTTATGTAAAAGAGTTTGATAAAACATTTGCCGAAACCACAGCAGAAGAAAAAAACAGTATAAGTCATAGGGGTAAAGCTCTTCGTGAGTTTGCCCGTTGGCTTAATAATTTGGAGAAATAAATGTTAACTAGTAAACAGAGAGCAGCTCTCAGAGCTATGGCTAACCCCATTGACACAATTTTTCAGGTTGGAAAAGGCGGAGTGAACGAGCAGATGTGCAAAAGCATATCTGATGCCCTTGAAGCAAGAGAGCTGATAAAACTTAAAGTTCTTGACAATTCTGATTATACAGCAAAAGAAGCGGCAAACGAAATTGCAGAAGCAGTTGGAGCTGATGTTGTGTCAGTTGTTGGCAAAAAATTTGTTTTGTATAAAGAATCTAAAGAAAATAAGACAATTATCATCTGAATATGAAAATTGGTTTATATGGCGGAACATTTTCGCCTCCACATCTGGGTCACATAAGGGCTGCCCGTTGCTTTGTTGACGGAGTTGGCCTTGACAAACTCATAATTATGCCGGCAGGTATTCCGCCCCATAAAGCCGTACTTGATCCCATACCTAATGAAAAAAGATTTGAAATGTCAAAGATTGCTTTTTCAGAAATAGGTGAAGTAAGCGATTATGAAATGAATAAAGAAGGGGCTTCGTTTACTTATCTCACAGTCAGATGGCTTAAAACCCGATATGACGGCGACATATATTTATGTATGGGTGAGGATATGTTTCTCTGCCTTGATAAATGGAGAGAGGCAAGAGAACTGTTCAGTTCATGCCATATAGTATGTCTTAAGCGTGATGAAAGCTCCTATCTGGAGATTGAACGCAAAAAGAACGAGTTTGAGAGGGAATACGATGCTGATATAACAGTGCTCTCATATGAGCCTCTTCCGGCATCTTCAACTGAAATTCGGGAAAAGATAAAAAAAGGCGAAAACCTTGATTTGTTGCTTAGTGATAAAGTAGCGGAGTATATTTTAAATAACAAACTATATATCTGAAGAGAAAGGGGTGCTGCAATGAAAATTCATATTTCCGATGTAATGCTTGATGAATTGAGGGAAAAGATCAAACCATACCTGAAGCACAAACGATATAACCACACTTTAGCGGTTGAAGAAGAAGTTACTTGTCTTGGTGGAGTATATCTTCCTGAAGATGTCAACAGACTTCGTGCTGCAGCATTGCTTCATGATATAACAAAAAAATTAGATTTGTCAGAACACTTGCAAATTTGTAAGGATTTTGATATAATGGTCGGCGATCAACCTGAAAGGGAAGAAAAACTGTTTCATTCAAAAACAGCCCCGTTGATCATTAAAGAAAACTTTGAAGGTTATTATGATGATGATATTCTTTCTGCTGTAAGATGGCATACAACAGGAAGAAAAGGTATGACCGTTTTTGAATCTCTCGTATATCTGGCAGATTATATAGAAAAAACGAGAACATTTGACGATTGCGTAGTACTACGTAAGTATTTTTACGATGAGTTGGATAAAGGTGAATATCCACCTATTGAGGTTTTGAGAAAGACAATGGTGATGTCTTTTGATATGACAATAAGCAACCTTATTGAAGAAAACGGATTAATTGATTTGGATACTATCTCTGCAAGAAACAGTTTTGTGTTAAATGATTGTTTCACAGATATAATAAAGGAGTAGTTATGGAAAACAAAAATAAAAGAAACATTCCCGAAAACGAAGGAATGCATGAAAGTAATCTCAGACAGACAGGCGAGACACAAACTCGCATGGATGACTCAATTCCGATGCCCCCTCCCAAAAAGAAAAAATCAAGAAAGGCTCTTGTCATTGCATTGATCGCTTTTGCAGTAGTAGTGCTCGCAGTTGTAGGTTATGCAGCAAGTGTGTTTTTCCTTTACGAGCCTCCCAAGGATGAGGTAAATAATGAACTTCCTTTTGTTCCTGCACCTAATAACGGAGAAGAACAGAATGAACAGATAGAAATTGAGGCTGATGATAAGCAGTACAATTTCCTTGTTGTAGCAAGAGATAAAGTTTCCGGTCTTACAGACGTAATGATGATAATTAACTATAACATCACGGAGCAGAGTCTCAGCGTTATGCAGATCCCCAGAGACACATATGTACAGATAGATGATTATTACTATCATAAGATCAATGGCGCATATTCATATTATCAGAGCGGCCGCAGAGGTGAGGAGAATGCCAGTCTGTTAGCGCTCAGAGACGTTGCGGAATATCTCGAAAAGAACCTTTGTATTAAGATTCACTATACTGCTTATATGAATATTGATGGCTTCAGTGATATCGTTGATGCTATTGGCGGCGTTGAAATGTATGTTCCTCAGGATATGTATTATCCTGATCCCGAGCAGGGACTTTCAATTAACCTTAAAGAAGGATATCAGACTCTTGACGGTGAAAAAGCTGAACAGTTTGTGCGTTTCAGATATGGCTATTCCAATGGTGATATCGGCAGAGGAGATGCACAGAAACTGTTTATGACAGCATTTATCAAGAAGCTTAAGTCCTCTATAAGCATCACTGACGTATCCAAATTAACTGAGCTTGCAGGAATTGTATACGATTGCATTGAAACAGATCTTAATATGAATGACCTTATATACTTTGGAAAGAACTTCCTTGGTCTTACAGGCGGTGAATCAGTTGATATGGAAAATATCAATATGTTGACATTGCCCGGCGGTGCATTCTATTATGATTTGTCCTACTATTCACTTAATCGCGAAAGCACAATTGACGTAATCAATAAGTATTTCAATATTTATAATTTTGATATATCAAGTTCTTTTGACCCCAATAAAGTGTTTTTAAACGAAAATAGCGATAAGTCAAAGCATATGTATAATCTTCCTATGGCAGAACTTGAAACAGAAATTTTTAATGCAGGAACATCTGAAGAAGAAAACTCCTGACAGAGAGGTAACAACGATGGCAGAATTTGAAACAATGGAAAAAATGGTTCCTTCCGCTGAAATAACCCTTGCGGATAATGCTCAGCCTAAAGATATTGCGGAATTTGTTGTAAAGGTGCTTGACGCAAAGAAAGCAAAAGATATAAAACTTCTGTATGTTGAAGATAAAACAAGCATCGCAGATTATTTTGTTATCTGCACCGGTAATTCAAAAACACAGGTAAGCTCACTTTCAGAAGAAATTGAGTTTCGTCTTTCACAGAATGACATCAAACCTCTCCATATAGAAGGCAGAAGAGGGGACACATGGATCCTTTCTGACTATGGTTCCATCATTCTTCATGTGTTCAGCGCTGATCAGCGTGATTTCTATAAGATCGAAAAACTCTATGATGAGGGCAGTGAGGTTGATATTTCTTCTCTCATAACAAATGACTGATAAAAAAGGACATAAGCAAAAAAATGAAATACGATTTTAAATCAATTGAACCTAAATGGCAGCAGAAATGGGAAGATGCTAAGGTATTCGAAGCAAAGGATTATAGTGACAAGCCTAAATTCTTTGGAATGGTAGAATTCCCTTATCCCAGCGGAGCAGGTATGCACGTTGGTCATATCAAGGCTTATTCCGGTCTTGAAGTGGTATCAAGAAAGAGAAGAATGCAGGGATATAATGTTCTCTTTCCTATTGGCTTTGATGCGTTCGGTCTTCCTACCGAAAACTATGCAATCAAAACCAATATTCATCCCCGTAAAGTAACAGATATGAATATCAAGAAGTTTACAGAGCAGCTTAAGAGAGTAGGTTTCTCTTTTGACTGGTCAAGAGTAGTTGACACAACTGATGAAGACTACTATAAGTGGACTCAGTGGATATTCCTTAAAATGTTTGATAACGGACTTGTTTTCCGTGATAAAGCACTTGTCAACTATTGCCCTCATTGTAAAGTAGTTCTTTCAAATGAGGACTCACAGGGCGGTAAGTGTGATATTTGTCACAGCGATATCGTTCAGAAATCCAAGGACGTTTGGTATCTCCGAATTACAGAATATGCTGATAAGCTCCTCGCAGGTCTTGAAGAAGTTGATTATCTTCCTAATATCAAGATGCAGCAGGTAAACTGGATCGGTAAGTCAACAGGAGCTTTTGTCAAGTTTGGTCTTAAGAACCTTGATGAACAGCTTATGATCTACACAACCAGACCTGATACGCTTTTTGGTGTAACATTTATGGTAATTGCTCCCGAACATCCTATCCTTGATAAGTATGCTGATAAGATCGGTAATATGGATGCTATCGAGGCGTATAGAGCTGAATGCGCAAAGAAAACTGAGTTTGAAAGAACTCAGCTTGTTAAGGATAAGACAGGTGTTTGCGTAGACGGTCTTGTTGGTATCAATCCTGTAAACGGAAAGGAAATTCCTGTTTACATTTCTGATTACGTAATGATGGGATACGGCACAGGCGCTATTATGGCAGTTCCTGCGCATGACCAGAGAGACTATGAGTTTGCTAAGAAGTTCGGTATTGATATTATCGAAGTCATTAAAGGCGGCGATATTTCCGTTGAAGCATATGCCGGTGACGGTGAAATGGTCAATTCCGATTTCCTTAACGGATATACAAAGAAAGCAGATTCTATCGACAGAATGATCGAAGAGCTTACAAAGACTGGCGCAGGCGAAAAGGGTGTACAGTTCAAGATGAAGGACTGGGCGTTCAACCGTCAGCGTTATTGGGGTGAGCCTATTCCGATCGTTCACTGCGACACTTGCGGTATGGTAGGTGTTCCTTATGAAGAGCTTCCTCTCCGTTTGCCTCCCGTTGAAAACTTTGAACCCGGTGAAGGCGGCGAAAGCCCCCTTGCTAAGCTTGAAGATTTCGTGAACTGCACTTGTCCCAAGTGCGGTAAGCCTGCAAGACGCGAAACAGATACTATGCCTCAGTGGGCAGGTTCTTCATGGTACTATCTTCGTTATATAGATCCCCACAATGCCGATGCATTTGCTGATAAAGAAAAGCTTAAGTATTGGCTCCCTGTAGACTGGTATAACGGCGGTATGGAACACGTAACCCGTCATATGATCTACTCTCGTTTCTGGCATCATTTCCTCTATGACCTTGGTGAGGTTCCTACAGCTGAACCTTATGCAAAGAGAACAGCTCAGGGCCTTATCCTTGGACCTGATGGCGATAAGATGAGTAAATCAAAGGGTAATGTAGTTGATCCTAACGATGTTGTTGATGAATACGGTGCTGACGTTCTTCGAGTTTATGTTCTTTTCATGGGCGACTATGAGAGTGCAACACCTTGGAATGATAGCAGTATGAAGGGCTGTAAGCGTTTCCTTGAACGTGTAGCCGGCCTTACAGAAATGGCTATTGGAAACGGTGTGACACCTGAACTTGAAGTTGATTTCCATAAGACAATCAAGAAAGTTTCTTCTGATATTGAATCTATGAAGTTCAACACAGGCATCGCAGCTATGATGGCGCTTATCAATAAGATTTATGAAGTTGGTCATCTCACAGTAGATGAGCTTAAGATTTTTGCAGCTCTCCTTTGTCCTTATGCTCCTCACCTCTGTGAAGAGATATGGGAGATGTGCGGAGAAACAACACTCCTTGCTGAAAGTGCATGGCCCACATATGATGAAGCAAAAACAGTAGATGCAACAATTGAGATTGCAGTTCAGATCTGTGGTAAGCTTCGTTCAACAATAACAATCGCAAAGGATGCAACAAAGGAAGAAGCAATCGCAGCAGCAAAGGCTGACGAGAAGATTATTTCTATGCTTGAAGGCAAGAATATAGTAAAAGAAATCTATGTTCCCGGCAAAATAGTAAATATTGTAGCAAAATAATATTTTTCCATTTTGTGCTTGACAAGCATAAAAGAAAACGCTATAATAGTACGGTAGTGTGCAAACGGCACGCTTTCATTGGCAGAAGCGAAGGGAGGGAAATTAGAAAATGGCAGAAATCAGAGTTAAAGAGAATGAAACTCTTGACAGCGCGCTTCGTCGCTTTAAGCGTCAGTGCCAGAGATCCGGTATTCAGGCCGAGCTTCGCAAGAGAGAATGCTACGAAAAGCCCAGCGTAAAGAGAAAGAAGAAGTCTGAGGCAGCAAGAAAGCGTAAATTCAAGTAATAAATTGGGCTGACGTATGTCAGCCCTTTATTCATTTTGAGGTGAATATATGAAGATCACAGTTTTGGATGCAGCAACTCTTGGAGAGGATATATCATTTGATTGCCTCAGAGCGGTTGGCGATGTAACTGTTTATGATAATATCAATCTTTCGGAATGTCCTGAGAAAGCTGCAGATGCTGAATGCCTTGTAATAAATAAAGTGAAAATGAACAGAGAGACATTGTGCTGTGCCAATGCATTGAAACTGATATGTGTAGCTGCTACGGGATTTGATAATATAGATCTTAATTATTGCAGAGAAAATGGAATAGCAGTTTGTAATGTGAAAGGATATTCAACTGACAGTGTAGCTCAGATAACACTTGCAATGGTATTATCTTTGGCTTCTCATTTGCCTGAATATTCAGGATTTGTTGAGGATGGTAGTTATACAGCAGGAGGAGTAGCTAATAGACTCGTTCCTGTTTATCATGAATTAGCAGGAAAAACTTGGGGAATAGTAGGCCTCGGTAACATAGGTAAAAAAGTAGCAGCTGTTGCAGCAGCTATAGGCTGCAGTGTAATTGCGCATAAAAGAACTCCTGATGATAAATATAATTGCGTAGATATAGAAACTCTTTGTGAAACTGCAGATATTATAACAGTGCACACCCCCTTGAACGAAGGAACAAATAATCTTATCTCAGCGGAACGCATAGCTAAAATGAAAAAAGGTGCAATTGTTGTAAACGTAGCAAGAGGTGCTGTTTGCGATGAATCTGCGCTTGCTAATGCGGCTGAAAAAGGAGATATTCTTCTTGGTGTTGATGTGTATACAAAAGAGCCCTTTGATGAGGAACATCCCTATAATCGAATTTTAAAACTCCCTAATGTGTGTCTCACTCCACATATGGCCTGGGGTGCTTATGAAGCAAGAAACAGGTGCCTTGAAGAAATTGCGTTAAATATCACATCATTCAAAAATAATGAAAATAGAAATAGAATTGTGTGAATAAAATAGTATAGGGCGGGGAATACTACCATACCAAAAGAAAGGTATGGTAGTTTTTTTATGAAAGTTTTAACAACATTGTGTGCTTCATTTCTTATTGCTTATGTAATACTTTCTGTTTTTCCGTCAAACGGAGAAGAAACGATATATTCTGATATGATCAGATTACACGTAATAGCTGATTCAGATGAAGAAAAAGAACAGGAATTAAAGCTTAAAGTAAGGGACGTAGTGCTTGAAAAAGTAACAGAATTAACAAAAGGAATAACCGATACCGAAGAGGCTCTGAGTGTAGTTGAAGAAAATCTCTGGGAAATATCAAACATTGGGCAAGAGGAGGTTCGAAAAAATGGATATAACCATAATGTCATTGCCGAGATTGGAAAAGAGGAATATCCTGAAAGAGAGTATGAGGGTTTTAAACTGCCGGCAGGTGAGTATTATTCTTTAAGAGTAAAAATAGGTCAAGCAGAGGGTAAAAACTGGTGGTGCGTGCTGTTTCCACCTCTTTGCACAACTGCAGCGGAAGAAAGAAACGAGGTTTTTGTTGCTGCAGGATTCACAGGAGAGCAGTATAGAACAGTGACGGAAACAGGAAAAACGAAGTATAAAATAAAGTTTAAGATACTTGAAGTATTGGAAGAAATTTTTCGAGAAAAAAACTAAAAAAATACAATAGTTTTTAGAAACAAGGTGTTGACAAATGAAAAAAGATTTGGTATACTAACGAAGTCGCGTGGCGGAATAGCTCAGCTGGCTAGAGCAATCGGTTCATACCCGATAGGTCGTGGGTTCAAGTCCAACTTCCGCTACCATTTGGCCCGTTGGTCAAGCGGTCAAGACACCGCCCTTTCACGGCGGTAACGGGGGTTCGATTCCCCCACGGGTCACCAAAAAGAAAAAGCACTTCGAAAGAAGTGCTTTTTCTTTTTGATGTCCGTGATTTGACGGGGAATCGAAAGGGCGGTCGCATGCCGTAGCGCGCGACAAAAACTCCTGAGAGGAGTTTTTAGCCCGTAGTGCTAAACTGACCACGAGGGCAGATATAGAGCCGACCGAGAGCGCCAAAACTAGTTTTGGCGAAACCTTCAAAATATTAATGACGCCCCACGGGTCACCAATAAGGAAAGCACTTCGAAAGAAGTGCTTTTTCTTTTTGATGCCCGTGATTTGACGGGGAATCGAAAGCAGAGCCTCGCGTGAAAAAATCAGGTATCGTGGTTAGTTGGCGAGGCTCACCAAAAGCTTCGCTTTTGCAATGTTCAGCTTAGCGCGTTAAAAACTCCTGAGAGGAGTTTTTAGCCCGTAGTGCTAAACTGATCACGAGAAGAATAGTTTTTTATAATCCTCCCAAATGAGTGACAGCATTATCCGTAACTAAGCGGTGATGTTCTTTTATATATACATCAGAATTGCCTGAGCATTTTCTTCCGTAGTATTCTTCGGCAAACGGAAAATCTCTTTCTAAACATATATAGTATTTCTTTCTTGATTCATCTATGTACAAAGGACTTGCATCCTCATAACTCATTTTTTTTATAGTTTTGCAGAACCCGATAAGCTCATTCATATTTTCAAAGAGATAGCAAATACTCTTGTTTTTTCTAGTCACAGCATATTTCTTTTCAGTTGAGTCGTTTAATCTGGTGATAAATATATCGCAGCCACCGTCTTTGGAAGGAAACAGCTGAACGAAAATCCGTTTTCCGTCTGTGGAAAATCCGGTTTTTTCTTTTGTTTCGTCAAGGATTTTGTTAAAAGCCTGACGTCCGGTTTTGTTGCCGCAATCAAGCATATCACAGTTGATATGGAGATTTTCCATATCAATATTTGAAAGGGATATTTTGACTTTTTCGCAATTTATTTTGATGATCTCCATATGTATATCCTTTCTTTGATTACTTATATTATAATATAAAAGTGAAAAGTTTTAAACGCAAAATTAATGGTGAAAAGTCCAGTAGTTGTAATTGACTCATAAAAGATAATTTGATATCATATAATCAGAGAAGGGAGCGATAATATGAAAATCAAAAGAGTCTTTCTTATCGTGGCAGATAGCCTAGGAATAGGAGCCGCTGAAGATGCTCATAAGTTTTATAATGGCAACGGAACAGACGTTGGCTCAGATACATTTGGCGCGCTTGTGAATCATAAAGGTTTTTCCGCTCCTTTTTTACAGAAGCTTGGTATAGGTAATATTGATGGTGTAGCTTATCCGGCTTCGGAATCTCCCATCGCAGCATATGGAAAGCTTGTGGAACAATCTGCCGGAAAAGACACTGTAACAGGGCATTGGGAGATTTGCGGTGTTGTAACAGACAGACCTATGCCTACGTTTCCTAACGGATTCCCTGAAGATTTTCTTAATGAATTCAGTAAGAGAGTTGGTAGAGGATATCTGTGTAACAAGACCTATTCCGGTACCGAAGTAATTAAAGATTATGGTAAGGAACATATTGAAACGGGCAAGTTAATCATTTATACTTCGTCTGACAGCGTTTTTCAGATTGCTGCCCACGAGGATGTTGTTCCTATAGAAGATCTCTATAAATACTGTGAAACAGCCAGGAAAATGCTCCGTGGAGATATGGCTGTGGGAAGAGTTATCGCAAGGCCATTTGTCGGGGATGAGTCTTCTGGTTATCAGAGAACAGCTAATCGCCGTGATTATGCCCTTGAATCGCCCTCAGAAACCCTTTGCGACATTATGAGTGCAAATGGTTATGAAGTAATTGGTGTTGGCAAAATAGGTGATATATTCGCTCACAGAGGCATCACCGAGGAAATACACACAGAGAGCAACGCCGATGGTATTGAGAAAACCAAGCAGATGCTTGATCGTGATTTCATCGGTCTTTGTTTTGTAAACCTTGTAGACTTTGATTCAAAATACGGACACCGTAGAAATATAGACGGTTACGCTGATGCGGTTATGTATTTTGACAGAGAACTTAAAAAGATGAGTGAGAAGCTTTTAGATGAAGATATTCTTATTATCACGGCTGATCATGGATGCGATCCTTCTCATATAGGAACAGACCATACAAGAGAAGATGTGCCTTTATTAATATATGGAAAAAATATCAAATGCGTTAATATAGGAACGAGAAGATCTTTTGCTGATCTCGGAAAAACCATCGCTGATATGTTCGATATTGAGTCATGTCCGATAAAGGGCGTAAGCTTCAAAAACATCATAATGTAAAAAGAAAAGCTGTTGCATTTTTGCAACAGCTTTTATGATTTTTCTCTTTCGAAGAAATATTTTTGATTATGGCTTTTAATGCTTTGTACAAGTCCGATCATCATATATGATGCAACCATTGAAGAACCACCATAGCTGAAGAAGGGAAGTGTTATACCGACAACCGGTAGCATAGCTAAACACATACCGATGTTTTCAAGGCTTTGGCACATCAGCACACCCACAACACCTGCGCACATATATGCTCCGTAGTCTTTTCTTGCTATTCGTGCTATCCATAAAACTCGGATAACAAGAACTGCCATAAGAACTATGTATAGGAAACAACCGAAAAATCCGAACTTTTCAGCAAGAACAGCAAATAGAAAGTCGGAATAAGAGTCAGTGAAATTATACTGAGTTCCACCGAATAATCCGGCGCCTAAAAAGCCACCTGCGGCAATAGCCTTTCGGCTGCATAATGCCTGAAATCCTTTGCCTTGAGGATCACCTTCGGGATTGAAACCGAATATTATTCTGTTTTGCTGAGTTTCACTGAGAAATTCCCATAAAAAAGGCGACAGAATAAATATTGCTCCGAAAACGCCGATAAAATACCACATTGAGAGACCGCCAACAAGCAGCATGATAATAGTCATACCCATAAATACGAGCGTTGATCCAAGGTCGCTGGTGGGTATAATTATTATTGCACAGTAAAACATTGCGTGAGCAGCAAGGGCGATCACGTTTTTGAAATTGTTGATGTCATTTTTAACTCTCTTGATGTGCTGGGAGAAAGTTACTATATATAATATTTTTACAAACTCCGAAGGTTGTATTCCAAGGTTGATAAACGGAATATAGATCCAGTTGGTATTACCGCGCCTGTTATCTCCCAAAATAAAAATAAGTGACATAAGTATAGCTGCAGCAAGCATAGGCTTCCATATACCAATTGCTTTGATGATTTTGTCATAATCAAAATAGGACATGGCAAACATCATGAATATTCCTGCAACTGACATTGCAGTTTGCATTATGAAAAACCTGGTTCCGAATTTGCTTGAAGCACCATATAAGGTCAGAATTGAAAGCAGATTCATACCAAGCACGCAGAAAAATACAACATAGTCGATTTTACGAATCTTTTCTTTAAGTGTAACGGAAAACTCTCTCATATATGGCACTCCTTTCTGAAAAAATTAAAAGAAATGGGGCGAAATATCGCCCCATAATAATTAATATGCGATACCCCAGCAAACCATATGCTTTGCTTCTTTTCCGCAGCAAACGCATTTGTTTGAAATATTCTTCTGTTCAAGGGGAATACAACGTGAACCAACACCGGTAAGTTCTTTAACTTTATCTTCGCATTCTTCTTCGCCGCACCACATAGCCATAACAAGACCATCACCTTTTGTCTTGAGTGCCTCGTTGATCTCATCAATAGTTGTGCATTCATAGGTCTTGGAATCTCTGTTGGCAAGAGCTCTTGCGTAAAGACCGTCACGAACTGCCTGAAGACGTTCTGCAACAATTGATTCAATGTTTTCCAGTGATTCGAAGTTCTTTTCGCGATTGTGGCGCATTACGGTAACGCACTTGTTGTCAGCAATATCTCTGGGCCCGATCTCAATACGGAGGGGAACACCCTTCATTTCGTATTCAGCGAACTTCCATCCGGGAGAATTATCGCTGTCATCAACTTTAACTCTGAACTGTCCGGCAAGACGATCACGAAGAGCATATGCAGCATCAAGAACGCCTTCCTTATGCTGCTGAACAGGAATAATTACAACCTGAATAGGAGCAACTGCAGGGGGGAGCGCAAGACCGTTATTATCGCCATGAGTCATAATGATACCGCCGATCATACGGGTTGTAACGCCCCAGCTTGTCTGATGAGGATAGCAAAGCTTGTTTTCTTTATCTGTGAATTTAATATCAAACGCACGAGCAAAGCCGTCACCAAAGTAGTGGGATGTACCGGCCTGGAGAGCTTTACCGTCGTGCATAAGAGCTTCAATTGCGTAAGTAGCCTCTGCGCCTGCAAACTTGTCGCTTTCTGTCTTTCTACCCTTGATAACGGGAATAGCAAGATCAGTTTCGTGGAAGTCAGCATAACAGTTAAGCATCTGCACTGTTTCTGCTTCAGCTTCTTCCGCTGTAGCGTGCATAGTATGGCCTTCTTGCCACAAAAATTCTCTTGAACGGAGGAAGGGACGTGTTGTCTTCTCCCATCTTACAACAGAGCACCACTGGTTGTAGAGCTTGGGAAGGTCTCTGTAAGAATTTATAATGTTCTTATAGTGCTCGCAGAAAAGAGTTTCAGATGTGGGGCGAACGCAAAGACGCTCTGTGAGGGGCTCGCTGCCACCGTGAGTTACCCATGCAACCTCGGGAGCAAAACCTTCAACGTGATCCTTTTCCTTCTGGAGCAGGGATTCGGGAATAAACATAGGCATATATACGTTCTCGTGGCCAAGTTCCTTGAAACGGCGGTCAAGATTAGCCTGAATAAGTTCCCATATAGCATAGCCGTAAGGGCGGATTATCATACAGCCCTTAACGCTTGAATAATCAATAAGATCAGCTTTTTTGCAAATATCAGTATACCATTTAGCAAAATCCTCATCCATAGAGGTGATCTGGTCTACCATTTTTTTATCGTTTGCCATTATAAACCTCGCGAAAAATAAATATCTAATATATTCTATAACAAAAAAGCCGAAAAGTCAATATTTATCAACTATAATTCGCTTTACAAAAATAAAAGGTTGTGGTAATATAGAATAAGCAAAAAACAGGAGGTTCATATGCCAAAAGCTTCCATATTCACCTTGGGTTGCCGAGTAAATCAGTATGAATCTGATGCTATTGAGGAGCAACTATTAAAAAGAAATTTTGATATCGTACCTTTTGGGGAAAAATGCGATATTGTTATTATAAATACGTGTACAGTAACTGCTGAGAGTGACAGAAAAAGCCGTCAGCATATACGTCGCGCAAAGAAGACGTCGCCTGATGCCTCTGTCATAGTGACAGGTTGCTTTGCTCATGTTTCTCCGGACGAAGCCAAGGCAATAGAAGGCGTAACAGCGGTTATAGGAAATAAAGATAAAAATGCAATTGCAGAGCTTGCTGTAGCTCTTGTTAACGACTGTACATATACTGTGCCCGAAAACAGTGACAGGGGCGGAGAATTGACTATTTCAAAAGCCAAAAGAGCAAGATGTCATATCAAAATAGAAGATGGCTGTCCCAAAAAGTGTGCATATTGTATAATTCCTGCAGCAAGAGGTCAAGTGGTTTCAAAATCTCCTGAAATCGTTCTTCATGAGGCTGCAGAAATAGCTTCTAACGGGTGTCAGGAGATAATCCTGACAGGTATTGAAACGGCGTCATACGGAGCTGATCTTGAGGGGTGGGATCTTTCTAAAATACTTTATCAACTTGATAATATAGAGGGGATAAAGAGAATAGGAGTAAGTTCTCTTGATCCTTCCGTCATGAAAGAAGAATTCGTTCGCCGTCTTTCTGAAACGAAACATCTGTTGCCGCATTTTCATTTATCCGTGCAGTCAGGAACCACTGCAACTCTTAACAGAATGAGACGAAGATATACAGCGGAGAGGGTGGCGGAGAATATGGAGCTTGTTCGCAAGTATATTCCGGAAGCAACATTTTCTGCGGATGTTATAGTAGGATTTCCCGGGGAAACGGACGAAGATTTTGAGACAACTGTAGATTTTTTCAAAAAAACTCGTTTTATGCATCTGCATATTTTCCCATATTCGGTTCGTCAGGGAACAGAAGCGGCGAAAATGCCGGATCAGGTGCCAGAAAACATAAAAAAAGAAAGAGCAGCACGACTAGCTGCTGTTCAAGCTGAAATTAAGGCTGAAATACTTGATAAGTATATAGAAGATCACAGAGAAACCCCGGTATACGTCCTTGGCGAAAAGTGGGAAGAGGGAATAACAAACGGGCACTCTCAACACTTCATTGAATGCGATATTGAAACTGATTTCGATGGTACGGGTCATATACTTCCTATAGTCTTAACGGGCAGAGAGGGATATGTTTTAAAGGGAAAAATATCTGAATGAAGAAACGGTAAATGCCAAAGCATTTACCGTTTTTACATTTGCTTGCGGATTTGCGCGAGAGCACTTTTTTCCAGTCTTGAAACCTGAGCTTGAGATATCCCTATTTCATTTGCAATCTCCATTTGTGTTTTACCGTTATAAAAGCGCATATTAATAATATTTTTTTCTCTTGGAGAAAGCTTTTTCAGAGCTTCTTTCAGTGCGATGTCTTCCAGCCAGGATTCGTCAGTGTTATTGGTGTCTTTAATTTGGTCCATAACATAAATAGAGTCACCACCGTCGTTGTAGATAGGGTCGTAAAGTGACATGGGTTCTATTATTGCTTCGATAGCATATGCAACCGCTTCAGGTTTTTCTTCAATTTCTTTGGCAATTTGTTCTACGGTAGGTTCTATGAAATCTGTTCTCTGAAGCTTTTCACGAGCTTGAAGCGCTCTATAGGCAAGATCTCTTACAGAACGACTGACTCTGATTGAATTATTGTCTCTTAAATATCGTCTTACTTCTCCGATTATCATAGGAACGGCATATGTGGAAAACTTAACATCAAGTTCCGTGTTAAAATTGTCAATTGCCTTTATCAAACCGATGCATCCAACCTGAAACAGATCGTCAAGATTTTCTTTTCTGTTTGAAAAGCGTTGTATTATACTTAGTACAAGTCTCAGATTACCGTCAATTAGTTCTTCTCGCGCTTTGCTGTCTCCGTTTTTGCTCTTTATAAGCAATTCGCGTTTTTTCTCTGCAGTAAGTGTTTTTAGTTTTGCAGTATTAACACCGCAGAGCTCGACTTTGTTATAGTACATTCTTTTGCCTTTCGTCGGGGGAATACTTAAAGTATTGCCAACGAAAGAATTGATATTCAGACTATAATTTTCCTAATTTAAAGAAAAAAGCATTTGCATGAAGCAAAAGCTTTTTGTTTATATAAGCTTTTCACCGAATACGAATTTTGCTTTTATGTGTCTGTCATCTGAGATGTAGATCATTCTTTCAAGTCTGTCTTCAAGAGACATTTCGATCGGACAAGGAATGAGACTGTCATCAAGCACAACGGCGTCAAACTCATAACCCTGTTCAAAACTACCTACTTTGCCGAAAAATTCTCCACCACCCTTTGTTGCCATATAGAAAACTTCGGGAATAGTGAGGCAGGGTAGCGCTTGATCAACAAGTCGCCATCTGAGTTTTGAAACCTGAACAGCATCAACCATTGCTCGCATAATAGATTCTGAAGAACCTCCTGCAACGTCAGATGCAAGACCAACCTTCAGTCCCATATCAATATATCGTCTGATAGGAGCTATTCCTGATGAAACATTTGTATTGGACTGTGGGCTGTGAGCTATGAAAACTCCTTGGTTTTTCATCATTTCAAGCTCTTCATCACACGACCATACACAGTGAGCCATGATAGTTTTTACGTCTCCTCCAAACAAACCGAAATTGTTGTAGGCGTCTCCGTAGAATCTTGAATTTGGGCAAAGTTCGCTGACCCATTTGATCTCTGAAAGGTTTTCTGAAACATGAGATTGTGCAGGAACGTTGTATTCTCGTGCGATTTTTCCGAGATTCATCATTGTTTCATCCGTGCAGGAAGGGATGAAACGAGGTGTGATTATTGGTTTTGTTCTTTCAAACTTTCCGCATTCTTTAACCCATCTGATTGTTTCAGAAACAGATTCCTCAGGTGTTTCACAAAGGTAGTCGGGACAATGTCTGTCCATATTAAGTTTACCAACATAGGAAAAAAGACCGCTTTCTTCCAATTTCTCCATAAGAAGAAGTGTTGCAGGGCGGTGTCTTGTAGCAAACATAGAAGCTCTTGTTGTTGCGCTTTTTTTCATTGCATCAACAAAGATTGTATAAGCTTTATCAGCGAATTCAAGGTCTTCAAACTGTGATTCCTGTTTGAATGTTCTTTTGTTGAGCCAGTCAAGAAGTTCCATATCCATCCCGGTTCCTCTTTGGTGGAACTGTGGAGCGTGTATATGTAGGTCGATAAGTCCGGGGATGATAAGTTTATCGGTATAATCGTAAAGTTCTAAATCCTTATATTCTTCGGGTATATCAGAAAAAACGCCCTTTGAAATACCATCGATACAAACTATATATCCGTTGGGTTCAGTTTTGATTTTACCCATTTCTTCGCAATAGAGAATATTGCCTTTAACAACAAATGATTTTGTCATAATAACTCCTAAAAATGTGTTGTCAGCAGTATAACATACTTTTCATAAAATGTCTATAAATAAAAGTTTATTGACATAATTGTGATTTCAAACTATAATATGCTCAATGTTAAGTAGGGGGTAGTTATGAGCAATATTATTGAGATAACAGATTTTTCCGCTCCTGAGCTTGATGTATATGCAAGATTCAGCGAGGTCCAATTATTGAATCGTGAATATCCGGAAAAAGGTATCTTTATAGCAGAAAGCCCTAAAGTTATAGAGCGGGCTCTGGATGCAGGATACGAGCCTGTTTCGTGTCTTATAGAAAAAAAGCATATTGATGGTGAGGGAAAGTGTATTCTGGACAAAATCGGGGATATCCCGGTGTATACATCTGAATTTGATGTGTTGACTCAGCTTACAGGCTTCAAATTAACCAGAGGCATGCTATGCGCGATGAAGCGAAAAAGGTTACCGGAAATTACAGAAGTATGTGAAAATGCTACACGGATAGCAGTGCTTGAAGACGTAATGAATCCCACGAACGTCGGGGCTATATTTCGCTCTGCAGCAGCGCTTGGGATGGATGCGGTTTTGTTGACGCCTGCATGTTCGAACCCTTTGTACAGACGAGCTGTTCGTGTAAGTATGGGAACTGTTTTTCAAATTCCCTGGACGATTATGGGAGAAAACGGATATGAAAAAATCAGAAAGCTTGGGTTTAAAACTGCTGCTATGGCGCTAAAAGATGATACTTTGTCACTTCGAGATCCGATGATTTCGGAGTGCAAAAAACTTGCGATAGTATTGGGAACTGAAGGTGATGGTTTATCTGCTGAAACTATTGCTGATTGTGATTTCACAGTAAAAATACCAATGACGCATGGCGTTGATTCTTTAAACGTGGCTGCGGCTTCAGCTGTTGCATTTTATGAACTTGGAAATAACGAAAAATAAAAGCACTGCCTGTGAAGGCAGTGCTTTTATTTATTTTACGGTATGTTTCATTTCGAAATGAATTAATACGCTAAGTATAGCTCTTAAAAGGATAACGGCGCCAAGTATAACAAGTTCGCTAAGTTCGCGCACTAACACAGTTTTCAATATTTCAGCTGCCATTTTGAATTCAAGGCCTGTAGCAAGACCAATGGCAAGATGATGCTGAAGGTCATGGTTCTTTTTCATAAATGCATTTTGGATATATTCCCAAAAAGTATGAATTGCAGTCCATGTAACAGCAAATATCCCCATAATTTCAATAGCAGAAATTACATAAGGTAAAACTGTTTCTATTATATGTTCAAGCATATTTTCCATCTTGTTCTCCTGTTTTGGAATTATCTGCAGATATCACGAAAACTATACTGAATCACTTAAGAAGACTTTCAACAACTTCTTTAAGGTCTTCGTATTTGAGTGATTCAAGAAAGACCTTGGCGATAACACCGTTTTCATCAAGAATAACTGTGTAAGGGTATGTACCTCTTCCGCCAAGAGCAGTGTAGTAATCACCGTTGAATCCTTCTCCCATATCCCATGAGAAGAGCAGAGAAGAGTCGGGGTAATGATTACTGATGTACTCAGGAGCAGTTTCTTTAGAAATAGCGGAATGGATTGCAATCACTGTAACTTTTTCACTATATTCATCAGCTATCTGTTCAAAGAAAGGAAGTTCTGCGACACAGGGAGTACACCACGTTCCCCAGAAATTGATTATGGTGATTTTGCCGGTGGCAGTGGGATCCAAAGTCTGCCCCGTGGCACCATTAGCAGTAACAATTTCTAAATCTGTATTGTAGCATAAATCACCAACCTGGTTTCCACGGTCTGTTTCTAAACCTGCAGGAGGTGCATTTGTCTGATCGGGTTGCTTCCAATAATATACTAAACTTCCTGCCAGTATTGCTGCTAAAAGTATGGTAGAAATAACGCGTGTAACAGTTTTAGCAGTTTGGAGTTTCTTCGGAGCAAATGATTCTTTTTTTGCGGCAGGGTACAGTTTAGGTCCTTTCCAGTCAATAGCTTTTGTAGGACAAACTTTAATACATTCGCCGCAACTTATACACTCTTGATCTCCGACTTTATTAACGTCTAATTTGCAATGGTTTACACACATATTGCAATGAGTGCATTTAGACTCTTCAATCTTTATGCCAAACACAGAAATACGGTTAAACAATCCGTAAAGTGCTCCAAGGGGGCATATAAAACGGCAGAAAAGTCTGAATATAAAAATACAACCTACCATAATGCTTACAAGTAACATGAATTTCCAGGTAAACAAAGGTCCGAGCATAGAAAAATAGCTTGCATTTACTTTGTTTGAAAGCAATGCTATGCCACCTTCAAGAGTTCCTGCAGGACATATGTATTTACAAAAGGCAGGCAGAGGAGTATCTCTGAACGCATACGTAATAGGAACGATAAACACAAAAAATACAAGTACTACATACTTGAAATATGACAAAACTCTTGTAACCCGGCTCTTTTTTAATTTTGGCGTAGGTATTTTGTGGAAAAGCTCCTGAATAAGACCAAACGGGCAAAACCACCCGCAGATCATTCTTCCGAAAAGGATACTGTAGAGTATGAGTATACCTGCTACATAAAAAATCGTACTTTTGTCTGCGCTGAAAGAGCCCTGTAGTGAACCAAGCGGACACGCGCCGACTGCTCCGGGACAGGAGTAACAGTTTATACCCGGTGCACAGAGTTTTTTGCTTTCTCCTTGGTAAATGTTGCCGGTAGAAAAGCCTTTAATATTGGCATTAAAGAGCAGTGCAGTGTACAACTGTATGATTTTGCGTTTAGTAGGCTTTATAGTATGGAGTATATCTTTTAATTTG
>JAFXGC010000163.1 GCA_017513325.1 Clostridia bacterium | reverse complement strand
GTTAACGTAGGCACACTCAATGCTAGATATGAAGATGGCGCAACAGTAACACTCGAAAACCTTATGGAGAAGGGTGTTATCAACAAGGCACTCGACGGTCTTAAGGTTCTTGGCGACGGCGAGCTCACAAAGAAGCTCACTGTTGAAGCTAAGATCTTCTCTGCAACAGCTAAGGAGAAGATTGAAGCTGCCGGCGGAAAGACTGAGGTGAAGTAAGTTGTTACAGACAATTAAAAATGCTTGGAAGATCGAAGATCTGAGAAAAAAGCTCATCTACGTTCTGTTCATTCTTCTTCTTTATAGAATTGGCGCACAGATTCCTGTACCTTTTCTTACAGGTGACCTTGCGGCAAGCATGAATGCAGCAACAGAAGGCTCAATTCTTCAGTATCTGAACATCCTTTCCGGTGGTGCCTTTGCAAACGCAACACTGTTTGCACTCGGTATCTCACCTTACATCACATCTTCAATCGTTATCCAGCTTCTCACAGTTGCTATTCCCGCTCTTGAGCGTATCGCAAAAGACGGCGAAGAAGGCAAGAAGAAGCTGAACCAGCTGACAAGACTTGTAACTGTAGCTCTTGCACTTATCACAGCTATCGGTTACTACTTTATGCTCAGAAACTATGATTACCTTACAGATAAGAGCGTTTTCGCTGCAATCGTAATCATCACATGCTACTGTGCAGGTTCATCCCTCGTTATGTGGCTTGCTGAAAAGATCAACGAAAACGGTATCGGTAACGGTATCTCTCTCATCCTCTTTGCAAACATCGTGTCCAGCGGTCCCGCAATCGTGAACAGCTTGATCACACTTGTAAAGGGTCAGCATGAGGGTGTTAACCAGGTATGGGGAATCGTAATTGCTATCGCGTCCATCATTATTGGTCTCGGTATGGTAGTTCTCATCGTATTCATCACTAACTCCGAACGCAGACTGCCCGTTCAGTATGCAAAGAAGGTTGTTGGTCGTAAGATGTACGGTGGCCAGAGCTCCACACTTCCTATCAAGGTTAACAACACAGGCGTTATGCCTATCATCTTTGCAAGCTCTATCGTAAGCCTTCCCGCAACAATCGGAATGTTCTTCGATTATTCAAAGTCCAAGTTCTGGAAAGGTTTCTTTGATCTCTTCAGCACAGACAGCTGGCTCTACGCAGTGCTTACACTGGTGCTCATTATTGCATTCGCATATTTCTACATCCTGATCTCATTCAACCCTGTAGAAATTTCTAACAATCTTAAAAAGAATGGCGGATCCATCCCCGGTATCCGTCCCGGTAAACCCACTTCTGATTACATCACACGCGTTCTCAACAGAGTAACTCTGATTGGCGCAATCTTCCTTGGATTTATCGCAGTGTTCCCCATGATCCTTAACATCATCAGCGGCGGCGTTATGGCAGGTCTCGCATTTGGAGGTTCTTCCATCATCATCGTTGTAGGTGTAGTTCTTGAAACAGCACGCGAAATCGAAGGTCAGATGACAATGCGTCACTACAGAGGCTTCCTTGAATAATACGGAGATAAAAATATGAGAAGTTTAAAGCTTATACTGCTCGGAGCTCCCGGTGCAGGTAAAGGTACACAGGCAGAAATCATTTCTGGAAAGTACAACATTCCCGCAATTTCCACTGGCGCTATCATTAGAGAGGCCATTCAGTCCGGCACAGAAATGGGTAAGAATGCGAAGAGCTATATCGACGCAGGCGCACTCGTTCCTGATGAAGTTGTTATCGGAATCATCCGTGAAAGACTTGCAAAAGAGGACTGCGTAAACGGCTTTATTCTTGATGGTTTCCCCCGCACAGTGCCTCAGGCAGAAGCGCTTGAAGCAATGGGCGTAGAAATCACCGAGGTGTTAAGCATAGAGGTACCCGACGAGAAGATTCTCACAAGAATGGCAGGTCGCCGCGTTTGTCCTAAGTGTGGCGCAACTTTCCATACAGAATTCAAGCCTTCACCCGCAGGCGAGAACTGTCCTTGCGGCGAAAAGCTCACACGTCGTTCCGACGATGATCCTGAGGTTGTAGCAGCAAGACTTGAAACATACCACGCTGTAACAGAACCCATCAAGGAGTTCTATGCAGGCAAGGGTATGCTGAAAATCGTTGAGGGTCAGGATAAGCTTGAAGATACCACAGCTCTCGTAGCAGCAGCTCTTGAGGGCTAAAAAGGCGTAAGCGATTTAATATCATGATTTTTATTAAGAATCCCGAACAGATCAAAAAAATGCAGATAGCCGGCAGAATAACCGGTGAAGCGCTTGCTCTGGCAGGCGAAGCAGTGAGAGATGGAATCTCCACGGCAGAGCTTGATAAAATCATCAGAAACCATATCGAGAAATGCGGCGCAAAGCCCTCATTTCTCGGCTATGGTGGATTTCCCGGCAGCGCATGTATCAGTATAAACGATGAAGTTATCCACGGAATACCTTCAAAGAAGAGAATTCTTCACGAAGGCGATATCGTAAAGATAGACGTTGGAGCGTTCATCGGAGGATACCATGGAGACAGCGCAAACACGTTTCCTGTAGGAAAAGTAAGCGATGAGGCGCTTCGCCTTATTGAAGCAACAAGAAAGAGCTTTGAGCTCGGTGTTGCAGCAGCAGAAAAAGAGGGCGCCAGAATAGGCGACATCGGATTTGCAATTGATTCCTACGTAAGCGAAATGGGCTACTCAGTAGTTCGCAAATATGTGGGCCACGGAGTTGGAGCTGAGCTTCATGAAGATCCCAGCGTTCCTAATTACGGAACACCTGGAAGAGGAACGAGAATAACAAAAGGTATGGTTATAGCGATCGAGCCCATGGTCAACGCCGGTGTGTACGGTGTTAAGGAAATGCCTGATGGCTGGACCGTTAAAACGGCAGACGGAAAACTGTCAGCACATTATGAACATACAGTTGCTATCACTGAAAACGGAGCATTGCTTCTGACGAAGGTGAACTGATATGGCAAAAGGAGCAATCGTCCGCAGTGTGTGCGGCCGAGACAGAAAAAGACTGTTCGTTATAGTTGATATCTGCGATGACGGCAGAGTCCTCGTGGCAGATGGTAAGCTCCATAAGCTTTCATGTCCGAAGAAGAAGAATCTTCGTCATATCAAGGTTTTAGCCGCCGAGAATGAAGAAGTAACCTCACTTTGTGAATCGGGCGATGAAGCTCTCGGAAAATTCCTTTGGGAATTCGAAGAAAATCTTGAAAATCATCAGTAAAAGTCAATAAAAGGTGTCAGGAGTTTATAATGGCAAAAGACGACGTAATTGAATTTGAGGGTACTGTAGTTGAGGCACTGCCAAATGCAACCTTCAAAGTTAAGCTTCCCAATGATATGATCGTAACAGCGATCATTTCCGGAAAGCTCAGAATGAATTATATAAAGATTCTCCCCGGCGATAAGGTAACAGTAGAGGTTTCCATCTACGATCCTACAAAGGGAAGAATAACTTGGCGTACAAAATAACGCAATAGAAATAAACGAAAGGTGGTTATTACTGTGAAAGTAAAGCCTTCTGTTAAGAAAATCTGCGATAAGTGCAAGGTTATTAAGAGACACGGTCATGTAATGGTCATCTGCGAAAACCCTAAGCACAAGCAGAGACAGGGCTAATTTAGAGCTCTGATAGATAAATAAGCCGAACTCGGCTAAAAAATACCTGAAAGAGGTGAATTAAGCATGGCTCGTATATCCGGTGTTGATATTCCGAATCAGAAGCGTATTGAAATCGCTCTTACCTATATTTACGGTATTGGTCTCAAGAGCTCCAAGGACATTCTTGCAAAGACAGGAATCAATCCTGACACAAGAGCTAAAGACCTTACAGAAGACGAAGTTGCAAAGCTTCGTGATGAAATCGAAAACAACTACACAGTTGAGGGTGAACTCCGTCGTGAAGTAGCTCTTAACATCAAGCGTCTTGTTGAAATCAACTGCTACCGCGGTATCAGACACAGAAAAGGTCTTCCTGTTCGCGGACAGAGAACAAAGACAAACGCTAGAACACGTAAGGGTCCCGCAAAGACCATCGCTAACAAGAAGAAGTAAAGGAGTGAGCAGATTCAATGGCTAAAGTTGCAAAGAAAGCAGTCAAGAAGCGCCGCGAGAGAAAAAATATTGAAAGCGGAGCAGCACACATCCGCTCCAGCTTCAATAACACAATCATCACCATCACAGATACAAACGGTAACGCAGTTTCCTGGGCATCTGCTGGTGAAATGGGCTTTAAGGGCTCCAGAAAGTCTACTCCCTATGCAGCACAGGTTGCAGCTGAAACAGCAGCAAAGCTTGCAATGGAGCATGGCATGAAGACAGTTGAAGTATTTGTTAAGGGTCCCGGAAGCGGACGCGAAGCAGCAATCCGCGCTCTCCAGACAACAGGTCTTAACATTACTTTCATCAAAGACGTAACACCTATCCCTCACAACGGTTGTCGCCCTCCTAAGCGTCGCCGTGTATAATTAAAAGGAGGAAATAAGTATGGCAAGATATACTGGACCTTCCTGCAAGCTCTGCAGAAGAGAAGGAAAGAAGCTTTACCTCAAGGGCGACCGTTGCCTTACAGATAAGTGCGCAGTTTCCAGACGTGCAACAGTTCCCGGTCAGCATGGCGCAGGCCGTAAGAACGTTAAGGAATACGGTATGCAGCTCAGAGAGAAGCAGACAGCACGCCGTTACTACGGTGTTCAGGAAAAGCAGTTCAAGAAGTATTATGTAGCAGCAGATAAGAAGGAAGGCATCGCTGGTGAAAACCTTCTCTCTATCCTCGAAACACGTTTCGACAACGCTGTATACAGAATGGGTATGGCATCAAGCCGTAAGGAAGCAAGACAGCTGGTTCGCCACGGTCACTTCACACTCAACGGCAAGAAGGCTGATATCCCCTCCATTCTCCTTCGTGTTGGCGATGTAATCGCAGTGAAGGAAAAGAGCCTTTCTTCTGATAAGATCAAGGGTCTCGTGGAGGCAATGGCAGATGTTAACGCTCCCAAGTGGCTTGAAGTTAATAAGGAAGCTGTAAGTGCAAAAGTAGTTGCAGTTCCTGCACGTGACGACGTAGACTTCGAGTTCAACGAACAGCTTATCATCGAGCTTTACTCCAAGTAATAACCTGCCTCTTCTGTCTTATGGGCGGTTGGCGTAAAGCTTTCGGAGTCAAGGCAGTCTCCGCAATAAACCGCCGAATTAAGCAGAGAATTTGAATCCCCAAAGGATACAAAAGGACTAATATATATATAATTAGGAGGTTGTTACAAATGATAGAAATAGAGAAGCCCAATATAGTTACTCTGAATATGAGTGAAAACGGCGAGCAGGCAACATTTGTGGTAGAGCCCCTTGAAAGAGGCTACGGTATCACACTTGGAAACTCTCTCCGCCGCGTACTTCTCAGCTCCCTCCCCGGCGTAGCAGTTAGAAACATCAAGATCGACGGTGTACTTCATGAGATCTCCACAATTGATGGCGTTAAGGAAGATGTAACAGAAATCGTACTTAACGTTAAGGGAATCACAGCGAAGCTCCACGGTGTTGCTGAAAAGCACGTTATGATCGATGTAACAGGTCCCTGCGTAGTAAAGGCAGGCGACATCCAGCAGGACGCCGATATAGAGATTCTGAATCCTGATCATCATATTGCAACACTTGGCGACAATGTGCGTTTCCATATGGAACTCACAATCGCAAGAGGCCGCGGATATGTATCCCAGGAAAGAAACAAGCAGATCTACGCTGATGAAAATCAGGGTATGTCCGCACCTATCGGAACAATTTTCACAGACTCTATATACACACCTGTTTACAATGTAAACTATACAGTTGAGAACACCCGTGTAGGAAATATCACAGACTTTGATAAGCTGACAATAGATATTCTCACAAACGGCACAATCTCAGCAAAGGAAGCGATTTCACTTGGCGCCAAGATACTCAACGAACATCTCAACTTGTTCGTAGATCTCTCGGATGAGGCGAAGAACGCTGAAATCATGGTTGAAAGCGTAGCTACCGTCAAGGAAAAGGTACTTGAGATGACCATTGAGGAGCTTGACATGTCTGTACGTAGCTTCAACTGTTTGAAGCGCGCAGGCATTGACACGGTTGAAGATCTTATCAGCCGTACCGAGGACGAAATGATCAGAGTTCGTAATCTCGGAAAGAAATCGCTTGAGGAAGTTATTGCTAAGCTTCACTCTCTCGGCCTCGAGCTGAAGAAGGAAGAAGACTAAGCTTCCCGTCCCCGCAAAGATAGAGGGGAAAACTTCGCTAAAGAAGCGAATAAAGAAGTTTTGCGAAAAGGAGGACATAAATCATGCCCGGAACAAGAAAACTCGGCAGAACCACAGCGCATAGAAATGCAATGCTTCGTGGAATGGTAACATACCTTCTTGAGAATGGCTCCATTGAGACAACTCTCACACGTGCAAAAGAAGTACGCGCTATGGCTGAAAAGATGATTACTCTCGGCAAGGAAAACACTCTTGCTTCCCGCCGTGCAGCACTTGCATATATCACAAAGGAAGATGTAGTTGCAAAGCTGTTTTCTCAGATTGCACCTAAGTATGCAAACAGAAACGGTGGTTACACTCAGATTTACAAGCTCGGCCCCCGTCGTGGAGACGCAGCTGAAATGGCTCTCATTAAGCTCGTTGATGACGAGGCAGCAGAGTAATAAAACAAACTTAAAGCACTCCGAAAGGAGTGCTTTTTTGATGTTTATAAGCCTTGCTCAACAGTGAAGGCTTGGCGCATTAAACGATAATTTACCTGCCTTCCCTTGGGGGAAGGCTTAATTAGCTAAACGATAATTTATGTAATAACGATTTCAACGACTGTAGGGCGGCTTGCCCTCAAGCCGCCGTGAACGTAATTACT
>JAFXGC010000162.1 GCA_017513325.1 Clostridia bacterium | reverse complement strand
CAGCGACTTAGCGGACGGAAATTCAATGTTGACGCTCACTCTGTCCGCAAGCTCCCCTATTTTTTTCACAAGAAGTTCGTTTGTTCCCGGAATGATTTTGACGTGTATATATCCGAAAAACTTATGTTTATAGCGTAAGAGTTTTAATGTTTTCAAAAACAGTTCCATTGTGTAATCAGGTGATTTCACAACTGCAGAGCTTAAAAATAAGCCCTCAATATAATTCCTTTTATAAAACTCCATTGTAAGATTTGCAAGTTCTTCAGGCGTGAACTGCGCTCGTGGAACATCATTACTTTTTCTGTTATGACAATAAGCGCAGTCGTATATACAACAGTTAGAAAACAAGAGTTTGAGCAACGAAACACACCTTCCGTCTTCCGACCAAGAATGACATATTCCCGAAAAATGGGAATTCCCAATTCCGCCTTTATTCTTTCTGGTACCACCACACGACGAGCATGATGCATCATACTTCGCACTGTCTGCAAGAATTTTTACTTTATCCATAATTTCCATAGAATCACCGCCATTATCGAACATTAGTTCTATTATATCATATTTAACTACCCTTGTCAAACATTTGTTCTTTATATTTTTCTCTTGTAAATTTTTACAAAATATGATATACTATCTAAAAAGTTTAAGGTGGTGCGAATTTGATTTATCAGATAGAAGGACGAAATTCTGTTTCGGACGCAATAAAATCCGAACGTGTTATTGATAAAATATATGTTTTGAAGGATGGCGACGGACGTTTAGGTCAGATAATCCGTCAGGCAAAACAGCAAAAAATTGTTATAATAGAAGCTGACAGAAACAAACTTGATCAGCTTTCCAAAACAGGCGCACATCAGGGCGTTATCGCCCAGTGTTCCGCAACAAAATATGTAAGCACAGCTGACATTCTCGCCTATGCTGAAGAAAGGGGCGAAAAACCTTTTGTGATGATTGCAGATAAAATAACCGACCCGCATAATATGGGTGCAATCATAAGAACAGCTCTTGCCGCCGGCGTGCATGGTATCATTATTCCAAAAAGACGCAGTGTGGGCATAAATGAAACTGTAGCAAAGGTTGCCGCAGGTGCACTTGAACATATGAAGATTGCGAAGGTTGCCAATCTTGTCAATGAAATTGAATACCTTAAAAAACAAGGTGTCTGGATTATGGGAATGGACCTTGAAGGCGCACAGAATATATATAAAAGTGATTTAACAGGTGCAATAGGTGTTGTAATTGGCAGTGAGGGTGAAGGAATAAGCTCTCTTGTAAGAAAATCATGCGATTTTCTTGTTAAAATTCCTATGATTGGTGAAATACAGTCCCTTAACGCTTCTGTTGCCGCAGGGGTAACTTTATTTGAAATATTAAGACAAAGAAGTCAGAATTGAGGAAATTATGAAAGAACTAAAAAAGAAAATCAACTTAACAATCAATGATTTTGTTATGTATGAAGAAATAACCTATTTCAGCAGTGTTTCAAAGGTGTTGGGAATGATTTTTGTCCTGGCTCTGCTTGTTTTAACATATATCGGATACAGAGCAACCGGCCAAGGCGGGTTACTTCTCTTTGTATTTGGAATCCCTGTTGTTTCATACTTGTATACTGCTTTCAGTATGATACCAAAAAAAGCTGCTGATTTCTATAAAACATCTCCATTTCTTGAGTTTCCGCCGATGTTTACCCTTACGGAAGAAACAATGGCTATCGAACGCAGAAATAACACTTCAGAACTCAAGCTTTCTCAGATACTCTCTATAATTGAACGTTTTGGTTATTTCTTTGTTTATATTTCAAAAAATAACTTTATAATTCTTCCAAAACGCGATTTGAACAAAGAGGAGATTGATTTTGTAAGAAAAGTCAGAAAATCATTGCCAAGAAAACAGCGCAGAAGTCCTCATAAAACGACGCCTGCAAAGGCGCTGACCACTGCGCTGATAACTATTTTTATAACACTGGCTATATGGCTTCTGATATTCTATATCCGTCCAAACGGTTAAGCCATTTTATCCATATCAAGAGAAAGAAGTCGTGTAACACCTTTTTCCTGCATGGTAACACCATAAAGTCTGTCAGCAACTTCCATAGTACCTTTACGGTGTGTAATAAGAATGAACTGTGTATTTTTCGAAAGTTTCTTGAGATAATCAGCAAAACGGTATACGTTTGCATCATCAAGAGCAGCTTCAATTTCATCAAATATACAGAACGGTGTCGGATTAATTTTTAATATTGAGAATATAATAGCAATTGCTGTAAATGCCTTTTCTCCTCCGGAGAGAAGGCTTATATTTTGCAGATTTTTACCCGGCGGCTGAACATTGATATCCACACCGCTTTCAAGCAGGTTTTCGGGATCACTGAGCGAAAGCGATGCTGTTCCTCCACCAAACAATTCGGAGAATGTTTCTGCAAACTTCTCGTTAAGTTTTTTGAAGTTTTGGTCAAACAGTGTTTTCATAATGTTTTCCATTTCAGCAATAAGATTAAGAAGCTCAGTTTTTGCTGCAGTAATATCCTGTTCCTGTGCAGTACGAAAATCGTAACGCTCTTTTGATTCTCTGTATTCTTCAATAGCATTTATGTTAATATGCCCCAATGCTTTGATACTGTTTTTAATCGTCTGAAGCTGTTTCTGTGCAGCAGGAATATCCTCAATTGTAATCTTATGTTTAAGAGCCTCGCTGAAGGTGATTTCATATTCATCCCAAAGCATTGAAAGTATGTTTTCATTATCAGATGTGTATTTAACTTTTTTAGCTTCGAGTCTGCCGTTTTCAGCCTGTAAATCAACCGCAGTAGCATTGTACGCTTGCATAAGCTCTTCAAACTTATCCCTTTTTTCATACTCCTGTTTTTTAACATCTTCAAGCCCGATGAGTTTGATATCCGCTTCTTTAACCTCTGATTCGAGAGTTTTTACAAGCTCTTCTTTTGCTGCGATATCAGCAGTTAAAGTAACATCACTTGATTTTATGTTCTCAATGTCGGCATTAAGCTGTATTTCTCTTTCCGATATGTTTTTAAGCTCTGTTTCAAATTCTGTTTTTCTGGAAACGGCTATACTGAGGTCTTTATCTGCAATTCCTTCACTGATACGAAGTTCGTTGATTTTATTTGAAACATCCAGATGATACTGACGGAGCTTGAGTATTTTATCGCCCATAAGCCCCTGTTTATCAGTAACTTCATTAAGTGTTTCCTGCAAACTGTCTGTTTCAGTTTTTGTCTGTGAAAGAGTTTCTTGTGCATTTTTTGTTTTTTCTGCAATTTCTTTCAGCTCTGTTTCATATATTTCCATAGAAGAGTCGATATCTTCCTGAAGTGACAGAATGTGCTGTGCAGATGTCATATATTTTTCAAGCTTATTTTTACTTTCCCAGAGCTCGCGCTGTGCATCTTCAAAATCTTTCTTTGCATTTGTAAGTCTTAATTCGTTTTCTTTTTCGGTTGTAATAGCTTTTTCAAGAAGTTTATTTGTTTCTTCAATTTCAGCTGTTACTCTTGCAATTTCATCTTTTCTGGAAAGACTTCCGCTGCTTCTGTTATTACTACCACCGGAAATACTACCGCCTGTATTTAAAAATTCGCCATCAAGTGTTACAATTTTAAACCCATATTTGAACTTTCTTGCAATTTTAACAGCATTATCATAATTATCAACAACAACCGTCTGACAAAGAAGATATTTAATGATTTCGCTGTATTTTTTATCGCACTTAACAAGGTTTGAAGCAATATCGATATATCCTGTCATACTCTTTGCGTCATTAACATCAATAGGTTTTGAACGCACAGAAGAAACCGGCATAAAAGTAGCTCGTCCACCATGAGTGTTTTTAAGAAAATCTATGGCAGCTTTTGCATCATTTTCATCTTCAACTACTATGTTATTGACATTACCGCCAAGTGCAATTTCTATCGCTGTAACATATTTGCGTTCCACGCCGATAAGCGATGAAACCGGGCCGTAAATTGACTCTCTTGAAAGCGCACCATTTTTACTTTCCTGCATAATCGCTTTTACACTTTTTGAATATCCGTCATAACTGTTTTCGAGATCTTCAAGAATGGTTTTTCTGTTCTGCAGGGACTTAAGTTCGCGCTCGTATTTGATGATATCACTTTTTGAATTATTATACTTTTCTTCGGTTTGTTTCATCAAAAGAGAAAATCTTTCGCATTTTACACTGCAGTTGTTTTCCTGCTGTTTAAGATCTTCAATTTTCGCCTGTACAGAATAGATTTCATCTTTATTTTTTTCTATCTTTTCATCCTGCTGTTTAATTAATTCACGAATCTGACCGGCACGTTCTTCAAGTGAAGAAATAAGCTGTGTACAGGTTGCCGCAGTAACATTATTTGCGGCAATTTTATCAAACAACGCCTTAACTTCGTTATCTGTAGCTTCTCTCCCCTTGTTTTCTTCTTCAATTTCGCCGGAAACCTTAACAAGCTCTTCGGTATATTTCTGTATTTCTTCTTTTATGCTTTTAAGAGTTCCAGAAAGAGAAGTATATGTATCGCTCTGTGATGTTATAAGTTTATCAAGTTCCTGTTTTCTTTCTCTGATTGCGGCTATTTCATTATTTATTCTTTCTAAATCTTTCTCGCCGTGAAGAATATTTGCGCGTGCAAGATCTATATCACTCTTTGCAGTCGTTATTTCTTCTCGTTTTGCATACATGAGCGATTTTGTTTTATCAATTTCACCTTCGGTAACGCGCATTGTTTCTTTTAATGCGTCAATTTCAGTCTGCAGGTTCAAGATTTTTTCGTCATTTTCTTTAGCCTGATTTGTAACTATTTCAAGGTTTTTATCAAGCTTTTCAAGCTGCAGTTTAATAGTTTCAAGGTCAATAAGCCAAAGGCTTATTTCAACATCCTTCTTTTCATCACGGAGAAGCAGGTATTTCTGCGCTTTTTCCGACTGACTTTGAAGAGTAGAAAGTCTGCCTTCGATTTCAATAATGATATCTTTAACGCGTGTTAAATTTTCTTCTGTATGAGCAAGTTTTTTCTCTGCCTCATTTTTCTTATATCTATATTTTGTAATTCCGGCAGCTTCATCAAAAATATGGCGTCTTTCCTCGGATTTAGCACTTAAAATAGCATCAATTTTACCCTGACCTATGATAGAATATCCGTCACGTCCGAGACCGGTATCCATAAAAAGCTCGCTTATATCACGAAGTCTGCAGGGAGTTTTATTAATATAATATTCACTTTCACCCGAACGATAAACCTTTCTTGTTACGCTGACCTCAGAATAATCAATATTCATTGAATGGT
>JAFXGC010000161.1 GCA_017513325.1 Clostridia bacterium | reverse complement strand
TTCGCCGCTCTTATAGCAACCATAGCAAACAACGGGGTCATCAGCTTCACCGAACACGAAGGGGATCTCCTTGATCTCAGGCTTCTGAGCTGTGAGTGCAAGGTTGATCTCACCCATATGAGAGAGGCAAACGGAACCGTTATTCCAATCGGGGCAGAATATCTCAACAAATGCTGCCTCGGGGAAACCTCTCATAAGAGCGCCTGTGATAGAAGCTGTAAGCACGTCGCCCTCGCCTGCGTAGCCAACGCCTCTTGCCATAGCTTTGGAAGCTTCAACAAAGGGCATTACTACAAGACCGTTTTCGGGGCGGATCTCACGGAAGTTTACTGTGAAAGCAGAAAGACCTTCCTTTTCGATCCATTTTCTTACTGCAAGGCAGTTACGCTCTGTCTTTTCGTGAGTTTCTGCAGAAATTGCAGAGATGGGATTGAAATTAGCATTATCATACTCAATTTCAGCCTTGATCTCCTCATCAGTGATGCTTTCTCTGAGAGCTGTGAGCTCATCGCCTTTAGCATATACTGCTGTAACGCCAAATGTTTCAAGAAGCTCTTCGTCGGAAATGAGGAAGTCACCCATTCCGTCGAAGCTGCCGCCGATAGTACCAACCTTTGTACCCTTAAGGCTTGCAGCGCCAGCTGCAGCGCGAACAAGACCTGCTGTTTTCTTAATAACATCAGAGTTAGGATAGTGACCTGCAGCAATTGCATACGCTTTGCCGCGGCGAAGGAGCATATTTGTCATATCCATAACGCCGTGGATACCGTGATTCATATTGATCTCAGCGGGATCAGAGGCGGGGCCGAAATCAAATGTTTCTGTTGTATCGAGAACTACAATAGGAAGTTTTGTTGCCGCAAGAACGTCAATGGATTCAAGAGAAGGAGAATAAGCAGCATGCCATGTAACCATGCACTGTACACCTTCAGCCTCAAACTTGTCTACGCAAGCCTGAAATTCGTCCTTAACGCAGCAAATGGGGTTGCGAACAACCTCAAAGCCTTCACCTTCAAGCGCCACTGCAAGCTTTTCATAGAAAGCCTCGGAACGATCTCTGATCTCCTGAAGCTTACAATCATCATAAAGCTTGATATAAAGGCACATCAAACCAACTTTGATCTTATTCATTGGACATCACCTCAAAATTTTATATTGAATAATTCTGCAGCATTGCCGCACATTATATCATAAACGTCTTTCTTAGAAAGGCCAAGCTCCTCTGCGCATCTCTTGAAGGCACGGAGTTCTTCATACATAAACGTTGTCATCTGAGAATAGTCGTCGGTTTCTCTCATATTGGGGTCACCTGAAACATCACCGTATGCGCCTCTGGGAACCACGTTTACGTATTTATCCGGCTCGCAAACACGGTACATACGCATTTTTGTTATGGGCATATCGGAACCGAACATAATTCTCTTAGGTCCAACTGTCTCAATGCACTTTGTCATAGCAAGAGTGAGAGTGTTTGCTGTGAAATCAAAGAGCATATTCTTTGTGTTTTTAAGCACTTCAAATGCATCGCCGATATCAGAGGGAACGTATGCTCGTCCGATATGAGCGATTATAACCTTAGCATTGGGATACTTTTCCTCGATCTCCATCATCTGAGCAAGGTTTACGGGATCACGCAGACGGAGCGAACGGGGAATATGAAGCATAACTATACCGCCAAGCTCATCCATAACCTCCATATGCTCATGAGGAAGCATATCAAAAATACGAACCTCTTTTGCGGGAAGCCAGGGAGCAACGTTATTCTGATAGGGTTTGATACCAACGAAGCCCATTTTCATTGCTGCGCGGATCTCATCCTTTGTATTATCCCAGTTTGTGCAGAAAAGAGCAGGAAGATTTTCCTTCTTTGCTTCACTCAGAACAAACTCATTAACTTCGTTAAGGCGGCATGTGGGCATACCCATAATAACCTGCTTAACATTCTTTCCGGGGAACATCTGAGCAAAGGACTCTTTCATATCCTCAATTGTGAGATCGGGAGCAACCATATGAGGCCAATTTACACAGCCCTTTCTCTCATCGGGGTTTTCCTTCTGCATTTCAACTTTGTATATATGTACATGTGCATCGACAATATTATCAGGGAGAAAATCGCAAAGCTCCTCTTCCCAGACTTTTCTGTCGTAGTCAGTTACATTAACGCCAAACATATTGATATTCCTTTCTCTCATTCGGAAACAATTTTGGCTTAGCTTACGGTGCTTTTACCTAAAAAAGGGTACAAATCTCCCATAAGCACAAGTCTACATCTATTTTATAGCATATTATGGCTGAAAAGTCAATAAATATTATCGTCTATTCATAAATTTACCAAGTGTTCAAAATAACTTTCCTTACCGGAAAGCGAATGTTAGAAACCACCCTTTCGGGTGGTTTCGGGAATCATTCTTCAATTACAACTTCTTCGCCGTTTTGATAAACGTAGTTGCAAATACCACGGATATCCATAGGATTCTTAAAGGAATAGTACTGTCTGTCAGACTCAAATACTCCTGCATATCCGCAATAAATTATTGCAGAATTATCCTCAAAAATACATATTTCATACTGAGTGCCGATGGTAATAGAGATTGCCTTATTCATATTCTTGGGGCGAGAGGTCTTTTCCCACTCGCCGCCTATCATATCAGCCAAAGTCTTTCCATCAATAGTATAAGCTGCTGTGTATTCCTCACCGTTGGCATAGTGATTATATACGTAAGCATTAACCTCCTCCGCCTCGCTGAGCGCCGCAATTGCCGCATCATACTCGCATTTGGGATTTGCTGCGCAGGCGCAAAGGAGAGCGCACATCACTGCCGTCATTATCAAGCATATGAATTTTTTCATTTTCCACCTGCCAATTTCTGTCGTCTGACATCTGTGCCACTGAAAAGCAGAGGCTTATACAGACCGAAAAGACGGCTTGTTATTCTGTCGTCATATCTTTCTCTGATTTCTTTATGAGTAAGATTGGTGCTGATTATCGTTGACTTATTCTTATTTATTCTCTGATTGATAAGGTTATACAATACAGAGACCGTGAACTGATTGGTAAGCTCGCTTCCCATATCATCAATTATAAGCAAATCTGCATCATAATACTTTTCAATATTTTCAGAAGGGCCTCCTCTGAACTGGTTTTCAGCAAAGTCATCCATCATAGTCTGCATCGTTTCATAAACCACGTTATATCCTGCTTCTA
>JAFXGC010000160.1 GCA_017513325.1 Clostridia bacterium | reverse complement strand
TTATAGCAAATCGCCATAACTGAAGCAAACTCAAAGGATGCCAGAGTGTGCCCTGAGGGGAATGAATGGTCGTGAGGCGCTTTTATAAGAAGATCTGTTACAAGGGCGCCTTCAAGTTCATATGGACGAACTCTTGCAAACAGATTTTTGAGAAGTCCGTTTCCGAGAGCAAGGCCAAGGACGAGCGCTATACCCATCGCTATACCTGTTTTTCTTGTTTTTTTGAAGCACACCAGTATTACTGCCACAAGGATCATAAACAGGCCTTTATTACCGAGTGCAGTTATAACGGGCATCACTACATCAAGAAACAGACAGGAAAAGAATTTGTGGATCCAATTAAGTATTTCCACATCGGCATTCTGGATAAAATCGGGGAAATAAGGAACCATATTTATCTCCTTTACTCGTGCTGCATATCAAAAATCAAGAACTTATCGCCAATCTTGCGAAGATAGAGGGTATAGTCTATATGATCAACATAATCCTCTGCCCCGCTACGATGAAGCACCTGATCAAATGAAACTCTGCAGGAAAATGTATTTTCATCATACTGTATGAACTCGTCTGCCATCTCGTCTCTGAATTCATACGAATCATAAGAGTTTACATACTTATTTGAAACCTTTTTAACTGTTGCGTACACATGAGACTGAGGATCAAAAAACTTTGTCACCATGTCCAGAGTTACGCCGCCATTACTATAGCGCCCCTGAATATACGTTGCATAATTCTGTAGTGCAGAAAGTACGTAATTACTATATTCCGCTTTCAGCTCATCATTATACACAGAAACTGTTTCATAACCTTCCTCGGATTCAACAATAGTCAGTTCACTGTTTTCACAAACTACCTTCACTTCCGGTACAGTTACAAATCCGCTCGCCTTATACTTTGTATAATACTTGCCTGTCACGCCTTCCGGGAGATACTGATTATGACTATCAGGAATATCATTCTCTATAATATAGGTTTCATCAAGCTGAATTCCGTTTAGAGAAACTACTGCACCTTTGGGCACAGTAACGGTGATATCTTCATTTGTGGCAAAGTACACTTCAAAATCATCAGCCGTGTAGGTGGCAAAACCTCCGGGTGCAATCTCATCCGTATAAAGTGTAAAACCTGCAATTTTTACATTGCCTGCTTTAACACTATATTCATACGCACCTTCTTCTTTTGTAGAAACGCTGTAATAAGAAAATTCTTCGCCCTTTGTTTTTTCTGTTAGATAAGCAGCAACGTTTTCTCTCGTTTCAAGGCCAAAAAGCGCATCGTCAAACTTTTCAAGATAGCTGAGTGCATCAAAATCTGCAAAGTTTTCGTCAAAAACAGCTTTAGCAGTATGCTTGGGTTGTGAAGCTTCGTATTTGGCAAGGAATACTTCTACCTGTCCCAGTTCTATATGGATTACTACTAACGATGCTGCAACAAGAACTGCATATATACACCAGAACACGGGGAATTTGCGTTTTTTCATTCAGACACCTCCCCAACTATGAAATACGTGGGACATCTTCTGGGAGATGTGAATGCTACATAATTATTGACAAGACCTTTTTTACCGTATTCGCTGAGAGTGTTATAATCAATCCCCAACTTTTCGTGGAAATCTCTATAGTACATAACAGAAGAAGAACCACCGTCAAGCATTCCGGCTGAAACAGCTCCATAAGAAACCATAAGATCTATCATATCGTTATGTGTTGCACCTATGCTGCTGGCGCTGCGCCCGTCCGTTACAATCAAGATAACAGTTCCGTCTGCAGTCTGACCTATAGCAGTTCTCTGCGCTGCACCGTTATTATTATCAGCATAATAACGTGTTACGGTATCATTCTCGCAGGTGATAAGTGTATTCCCTGTCAAAAAGCTTACACCGTCACGCATACCCAACTCATCAGCTTTTTCTTTTGTCATACTTTCACTGGCGATAAGCTTATTATCCTTGGTAAAACCGATAAAAGTTCTTCTGGCGCCATCATTCCAAACACATTGGCCGTTTGAATATGTAAGTCCAACAGGAGCATATCCTGTACCTGTTCCGCCTGCATCTGCAAATTCACCGCCGTTTATGGCAACAAGTGCATTATACTTTTCGGCAGCACTGAAAACAGTTATTCCTTCTGATGCGCTATGATAATCCTCAGAAGAAACGCCAGTAAAAACTCTTGATGGATCACGCACGAGAACTACGTACGCTTTGAAGGTTGATTTTGCGACTGTTTCGTAGATTATTCCATCCTTTGCCTTCGCCCATTTATCTTCTTCTTTTTTTATTTCCTCTTCTGTTTTTTTATCATACTCACTGAGCGAAACAACATCTTCCACCACTTCATGGCTCTTTTCACTTATCTCTTTAACTGTTTCATCGTCCAAAAATAACCCCGGCACCCATTTGGTTGCGCTCGCCTGCAAAGCTGAAAGCACTGCCAGGTCACGAGCAGTTTCACTTGGTCCCGTTGCAATTGTATAGCAAAGTGAAAACACAGCATACACCAGAATCGCAATCACTGTAAAAAGCGAGAAAAAGACTCTGAATATATATTTACCAATTCTATGCTTCTTCTTTTCGGGAGGAAAATCAACCTCAGTTGTTAATTCTTCTTTTTCCTCTTCAAGCATCAATGGTCATCCTTTCTGAACACATATTTTTTCTGTACATTATAGCTTAAAATGAACAAAACCATATCAACCGGTAGTTTTATTGCTGTTGAAACTATAGTTTTAATTTCGTTCTCACCTATATCTGCAAACATACTGCTGATTACAGGGATACCGTTGGCCAATGTAGAAAACAATGTTACCAACGTACTGCCCAAAATCATTATGAGCAATGCAAGCGCATAATATCTCCAGATAGTTTTCTTGACTTTAGCTTTACTATCAAATATCTTTCTGTTCATCGAATAGTTTACAAATGATGATACGATCCTTGCTCCGATATACGAAGCGGCTATTGAAAAAACCTCACCACTAACTATGCGAAGAATTAGTTGAAGGACAACATTGAGACCATAATCCAGGATAAAGCTGACTATTGAACTGCCGAGAAATTTAACAAACATTCCCGTAACAAGAAATTTAAAGATCAGCGAATATATTCGTATGGAATCTCTAACAGGGCGGAAATGAGATGTTTCATTCTCGTTTATGTACACTGTAGTAATTTTTACTTCTTCAAATTTAAGATCCCAACGCTTCATATACAGAAGCATATTTGTTTCATACTCATAGCGATCACCGGATATTTCGCACATTTTAGAAAGATATTTCGCAGGGATTCCTCTAAGGCCTGTCTGTGTATCACTGATCTTCATACCAACAAAGATTCTGAACACGTTAGAAGTTATATTGTTTCCTTTTTTACTTCTTTCGGGCACATCCGGCTGAGTGAAATCGCGGACACCAAGAACAATATTGTCGCTTTTCTCCATTGCTATGGCAATATTATAAGTATCGTCAGGGGTGTGCTGACCGTCACCGTCAGCGGTAACCACACCTATTCCATCGCGATTCTCACTATACCACTTAAATGCTGTTTTCAGCGCCGCTCCCTTACCTCTGTTAATTTCGTGAGTGAGCACTGTACACTGAGGAAGCTCGGATATTCTTTCAAATATAGATTTATACTCTTCTCCGCCACCATCATCGACAACAATTATGTCTTCAAATCCGGATTCAATGAAGCCTCTTACTGTAGCTTCAAGCTTTTCATCCGGTTTATATGAAGGTAGAACCACCGAAACATTCTTTATCATAAAATCACCTCATCTGAAGCTTTCGGGCAAAAATTCTGTACTTATGGTTTTCTTTACTATTGATATAAGTCCATTCAGGGATATATCATGCTTATAATATGTCTTGACTGCGTGAGAGTTTGCAAGTTCTGCTGTGTAATTCTCAAGAAGATATACTTTGTTCCCATAAAAACTTCTTGGGTAGTGACAAACTGTTGGAATAAAGAGAACATTCTCAACAGTAGCTCTCTCATTATTAATCTTTTGGATATCAAAGCTTATCATACCGCCGGGAACATTATACTCCCAATCCTGCTCGTGCAAAAAATTACCGAGAGAATACACACACAAAGTTTTATTTCCGTTTGCGCCATCTATCCATTCTATAGGCTGAAGCACGTGGGGGTGGTGGCCGATTATAACATCAGCGCCGTTGTCAGCCATGATATGAGCATACTTTTTTTGTTCTTCATCGGGAGTCATTGCCCCTTCCTTACCCCAATGGACACTGACAATTACAAAATCAGCATTTTCTCTCGCCTCGGCAACTTCTCCTGCTACGTCTGCATATTTCAAATATGAAGCATATAGTCCGTACTTTGCAGGATCTTCCCCAAGATTTGTTCCGTAGGTATAAGAAACAATACCTATTCTTATACCGTTTTTCTCTATATATGTTACATATTTTCCACTTTCATTTTCCTCATGACAACCTACAAGGGTTACATTGCGCTTCTTCCAGTTATCATAAGTTTCCTTTAATCCTAGTGCTCCATGGTCGAGCATATGGTTATTGGCAACGCTTATTATATCAAAGCCTACATCAACAAGGTCGTCAGCTATGTCAACGGGACTGTTGAAATTAGGGTAGGACTGCGGTTCATTACTATGCGAAATTACAGTTTCCTGATTGATAAAAGCAAGGTCTGCCGAAGAAATAATACTTTCAACCTCTGAATACATCGGTCTGAAGTTATAAGTTCTGCCCCCCGCAAATGCCTGACTTTTGGCATCGCGATAAGTTCCGTAATATATTATGTTGTCACCACATCCTATAAATGATGCTTTTGTTACAACGTCTTCTACGGGCTCAGTTAAAACTTCTGTTTCAACTTCCGTCTCTGTTTCAGTTTCCGTCTCCGTTATATCATCTGTTTCGGCAATAGTGGGTTTGGTTTCATTATCAGATGTTTCATCCAAAGGGCGAATCATACACGATGTGAGAGTTAACACTATTATAGTAAAAAGAATAGCTGTTATTATTTTTTTCAAATTTCTCTCCTCCCAACTACTCCAAATAAGCAAATTATATCAATTTAAGTATATCACAAAAATGTTACTTTTACAACATAATATAATAATTTGTCTAAGATGGACTGAATACGATTTGCAACATCTTGTCAAAACCGTAAAAATACAAAAAAGCCGTCCTTTCGGACGGCTTATGTGCAATTTTTGAGCAATTACTCAGCAGCGTAAACGCTAACCTGCTTTCTGCCCTTTGCGATGCGCTCAAACTTAACTGTTCCGTCGATAAGAGCGAACAGTGTGTCATCGGAGCCACGGCCTACGTTGTTACCGGGATGGATGTGTGTGCCTCTCTGGCGAACGATGATGTTACCAGCGATTACACCCTGACCGTCAGCCTTCTTAACACCAAGTCTCTTGGACTCGGAATCACGGCCGTTCTTTGTAGAACCTACACCTTTCTTATGTGCAAAAAACTGAAGACTAATTCTAAGCATTGTTTTTACCTCCATGAAAAATTTAAGATAAAGCTTACTCGTCAACCTCTTCGACCTCAAGGAAATCGTAATATTCCTCAACAAGATCGTTCAGCTGGAAAAAGTAGCCCTGAAACAGTCCTGATATAGCGTACTGTTTCTTTTCGTCCGTTGAATAATCGGGAAGAGCTTCCATACATTTTACCGAAATGCGTGTCGCTCCCTCGTCTACCTCATACTGTACTTCTGCAGCATAGGAGATTTCAATGGAATTGATAATAAGCATAGTCATT
>JAFXGC010000159.1 GCA_017513325.1 Clostridia bacterium | reverse complement strand
TGAAAAGTTAGAAGAATATATTCACTATTACAATAACGAAAGAATTTCCTTGAAACTAAAAGGAATGAGCCCGGTACAATACCGAGCCCATTCGCTTACTATTTAATATTTAATTTTGTCTAAACTTTGGGGGTCACTTCAATCAGAGCAGCTTTTTTTCTATACTACTTATGAGATTTGATCCGATGTTATCTATTGCACTGAAATCCATAGCTTTTGAATATATCTCTTCAAGAGCAAAATGATGCTTTTTTGCATCAGCAAGCGATGCGAGAGCACCATCAAGCAGTTCAAGAAAACACCGTTCGTTAAAACGACGTTTTGCTATGCAGGATGAAAAATATTCTTTGTTTGCAAATCGCGAAAGACGGATATATCTGTGGTATTTTATGCTGTCTCTTGCTGGAACAAAAGCTGTGTTTTGCTCAGGAAGATATATTTCGGCAATCTCACCCAAGGGAGAGTAGGACACTGTAACAGATCTTCCTGATTCAAATATTGATTTTTCAAGCATATCAAAGAATAGTGGCGTGATACCTCCGAAGTCTTCAATTCCAATAAGCACTTCAGCATTGTCAAAGGTAGATAAACGAATAGCGCCGTTCATAGAAATAGCTTCAGTTATAACTTGTTTTTTTATTGCTTTTGTTTTTTGCTTTGGAATAGAAGCAAGAAGTCTGCTTATAAACTTTTTAGTCTTTTCTTCATCGAATCCTTTGGTTGCGCTGTTATTCAGAATGTTTTTTATTTCTTTCGCTGAAGCAAGATATTTTCTTGCGGTGTCAAATGCTAAAGCTTTTTCTGCGCACTCCCTTGCAATTATTTCTATTTGGTTTTCCAAGGCAGATGCGTTCCACAATGTGCCCAGATCAATTATTTTTGAAACAGCGCCCGGGAAGAGAGCATCGATAGCGTGAGGTGAAGTGCCGTCAGTTATAGCAATTCGGTAGCTTTCCTTCTCTATTATCACAGCATCGAGTGAATCAGGGTCAGATGAGCAGTAATAAGAAAAAACGGTATATCCAAGTCTTTCAAAATGAGCGCGGCATTTTTTCATTAAAGTGCTTTTTCCTGTTCCGGGACCGCCTTTGATTATGTATAGCTTTGTGAGAGATGCTTCGCTCAATAAGTTTTTATCAGCATATACAAAACCCTTTGGGGTGTTAGCTCCAATAAAAAATGAATTGTTGTGATGATCAATGGTTTTATAAAAATCAGAATAGTTTTTCAGTGAAAACACCGCCTTTCAATTGCAGTATATGCGTTTTTTATTGAAAGGTGATAAAAGTGAAATAAAAAAACCTGCGGATAAAAAACGCAGGTTTTAATGTTACTTGTTTTTAACAAAATCAATAATTGCAAGAATGATACCAACGAGAACGTAAAGTCCAACGATGGAGCCAACAATTCCGAGCAGCCAGCCAACGATAGCGCCAATGATGGGAATTATGCCCAAAACAGCAGTTACAATTGAACTTACAGCGCTGACAACAACGCTGATGAGAACATAAATAAGAATGTTGATGATCAGCTTCTTAGTGTCTCTGATCCCGTAAGAAAGAGGAAAAAGCTTTTCCATATGTGATCGTCTCCTTTTCATAGTTTTAACACAAGTATTTTAGCATCATAAAAAAGTCTTGTCAATGGCAAAATACTTTAATAATTTACTTGACTAAAGCGAAGGCGTGTGTTATAATATGGCATACAAAGAACGAAGTGTTGCGAAACGCATAATAATGCTAACAATTGACAATGAGGAACTACAAATGATAAACGATATCACAGCGCCTCTCAGACAGGATGAAAGAGCAGTACTTTCTCTCAGAAGTCTTTATGAGCAGTATGGTTATAAAAAATATAAAATGAGTAAGTTCGAAAACTATGAGCTATATCTTGAAAACAAAAATTTTCTTGCCAGTGAAAAGATTGTCACATTTACAGATCCTCGCGGTAAACTTCTTGCTCTGAAACCGGATATAACTCTTTCTATTGTAAAAAATGCGCCCAAAGAAATCGAGGGCACATATAAAGTGTATTACGATGAAAATGTTTATCGTGCAGGTGCAGATGGGGATGATAACATAAAAGAGATAATGCAGGTAGGAATTGAACTTATAGGAAACGTTGATCTTTATTCTGAGGGCGAAGTCTTGACATTGGCAGCAAGAAGTCTCAAGAGCGTTTCTGAAAATAGTATTATAGGCATTTCTCATATGGGTATCATTTCAGCACTTATTTCTGAATCAGGTCTCAAAGGTGAGTCAGCTTCAAAAGTCGGTAAAGCTTTGGCAGATAAAAATCTTTCAGCCATCAAAGAGTTTTGCGGAGAAAATGCGGAAAAGCTTGTAAAACTTGCAAACATATATGGTCCTTTGGATAAAACCATATATCAGCTTGAAGAGATATGTTCTTCTGGAAAATGTGAAGGAGCAATAAATGAGCTTGAAGAACTTGCGAAAGTTTTAGTGGCTATGGGCGAGTCAGAATCCTTTGTTCTTGATTTCTCGGTTTCCAATGATATGAATTATTATAACGGAATCACTTTTCAGGGGTTTATTGACGGCATACCTCGCCACGTGCTGTCCGGTGGGCGCTATGATGCCCTTGTTCGTAAAACAGGACTTAATGCAGATGCAATCGGTTTTGCTGTGTATCCCGATATTCTTGAAAGATTCAACACAGGCGAGCGCGGCTTTGACGTAGATGTTCTTGTTGTGTATGATAGGAATGCAGATGCAGCTGAAGTTGCTAAGGCAGTAGAGAAGATAAAGTCAAGAGGTAAAAAAGTTTGTGCAATGCCGGATGCTTCAAATTGCCGACCTTCGTATAAAGAACTTGTACGCTTCGATTGAGGAGATATATATGAAAAGAATGATAAATATTGCACTTCCCAAGGGTCGATTGGGTGAGCGGGCGTATAAGATTTTTGAAGAGATAGGATATGGTTGCCTTGAGGTTATGGAGAATTCCCGAAAACTTATTTTCGAAAATAAAGAAAACGGTGTGAGATATTTCTGGGCAAAGCCATCGGATGTGGCGATTTACGTAGAGCGCGGAGCTGCCGACGTGGGAATTGTGGGTAAGGATATTCTCCTTGAAGGCGGACACGACGTTTATGAATTGCTTGATTTAAAAATGGGAAAATGCAGAATGGCGGTTGCAGGCCCTGCAGGTAAGCGACCTGATAGTGAGAAAACACTACGCGTTGCAACTAAATTCACTCAGATAACAAAAGAGTATTTTGAAAAGAATGGCAGAGATATTGATATTATAAAGTTAAACGGATCAATAGAAATCGCCCCGCTGCTTGACTTGTCTGATGTTATTGTTGATATAGTTGAAACAGGTAAAACACTTTATGAAAATAATCTGGAACCTTATGAAACAATAGTGCCTATAAGCGCCCGGTTTGTTGCCAACAAAGCAGCTTACCGTTTCAAAAGGGATGAAATAAACCTGATGGTTGAAAAGATAAGTGAGAAGATAAACTAAGTTTTTCGGCGGAAAAGGAATACACGTATGATAAAAGTTATGGATTACGCCCAGTGCGGAAACGATATATTTATCCGAGAAAATGAAGCAACGGGCGTTGAAGATATAGTTGCTGATATAATATATGATGTGAGAAAAAACGGAGATGAAGCACTTTACCGTTACAGCAAAAAGTTTGACGGAGCAGAGCTCTCAAACCTTGAGGTCAGCGAGGAAGAAATAGAACAAGCATTTAACAGTGTTGACCCCAAGCTTATTGAAGTGATAAAGGAAGCGAAGAAAAACATTTGGGCATTCCATGAAAACCAAAAGAGAAGCGGCTTTATTATGACGGGTAATGGCGGTTCCGTTATGGGACAGAGAGTTATACCCCTTGATAAAGTGGGACTATATGTTCCCGGTGGCACAGCTGCATATCCTTCATCTGTTCTTATGAACTGCGTCCCTGCGCTGATTGCAGGCGTTGAAGAAATAGTTATGGTAACGCCTCCTTCTCAAAATGGCGGTGTTAATCCTGTTATTCTGGCAGCAGCCAAAATAGCAGGTGTGGGTAGAGTTTTTAAAATAGGCGGAGCGCAGGCAGTTGCCGCTCTTGCATACGGAACGGAGAGCGTTCCTGCAGTTGATAAAATCGTAGGCCCCGGAAACCGCTTTGTAGCAGAGGCTAAAAAGCAGGTGTTTGGCAAAGTGGCAATAGATATGATTGCAGGTCCCAGTGAAATTCTTGTTATTGCAGATGAAAAATCAGATCCAGCTTTTGTTGCAGCAGACCTGCTTTCTCAGGCAGAGCACGATAAAATGGCAAGCGCTGTTCTGGTAACTGACAGCAGAGCACTGGCCGAAGCCGTTTCAGCTGAACTGGAAAAACAAATTCCACTTCTTTCAAGAGAAGAGATCGCCAGAGAATCAATTGACAATAACGGAAAGATAATTCTTGTTTCCTCGATTGAAGAGGCAGTTGAAATTTCAAATGAGCTTGCCCCTGAGCATCTTGAAATTTGTGTTGATAATCCTTTTGACTATCTTGACAGTGTAAAGCACGCAGGTTCAGTTTTTCTCGGAAGATATTGTCCCGAAGCAGTGGGCGATTATATGGCAGGAGCGAATCATACTCTTCCCACAAGCGGAACAGCAAGGTTTTCAAGCCCTCTTTCCGTTGATGATTTTGTAAAAAAATCTCAGTTCACATATTTCACAAAAGAATCTCTTCAAGAGATATACGATAAAGTTGCATATTTTGCAGATAGCGAAGGGCTTGGCGCTCACGCTGAATCTGCAAGAATCAGATTTAAGGATGAAAAATGAGTAAGTTTTTAAGCAGCCGCCTGAAAAATCTTTCAGCGTATACTCCCGGCGAACAGCCAAGGGACAGAAAGTATATAAAATTGAATACAAACGAGTCGCCTTATCCTCCATCGCCGGAAGTTATTGATGCAGTGAATCGTGAACAGGTGAGCATGCTTAATCTGTATCCCGATCCAACATGCAAGATCTTGAAAGAAAAGCTTGCAGAGCGATACAGTGTAACGCCGGATATGATCTTTGTGTCCAACGGCAGCGACGATATCCTGAACTTTGCATTTATGGCATTCTGCGATAAGCAAAAGGGGATGGCATATTGCGATATAACATACGGATTTTATGATGTGTTTGCTCAGCTTCACGGAGTACCATCCGAGATCATACCATTGAAGGCAGACCTCACAGTTGATGTTGACCGCTTTGCAGAGTGTGACACAAATGTGGTTATAGCCAACCCCAATGCTCCAACAGGAATAGCGTTGCCTTTGTGTGATATAAAAAAGATTGCCAGGGCAAACGGAGAATCTGTTGTGATAGTGGATGAAGCATATGTTGATTTCGGA
>JAFXGC010000158.1 GCA_017513325.1 Clostridia bacterium | reverse complement strand
GTTTGTATGATAAATTATAGTTTAGCGGAATAAGCCTTCTCCAGCGGAGAAGGTGGCACGTCCCACGCAGTGGACGGGACGGATGAGGAGAGCATTTTTAAGTGATTGTAGTATTTTTCTCCTCACCCACCGCTGCGGCGGTCCCCCCTCCCCGCTGGGGAGTGCTTTGGGTAACATAAATTATCGCTTACATATTCCCACTTTATGCTTTCGGCGGGATGAAAATGAGGAGGGGCGTATTAAAGCCCCTCCTCTTATGTTCTTATACTTATTAACTTATTCTGTAGGTTTGATAAACTTCCAATATGTCTTCATATAGTCATAACCGCTCCAGATTGTCATAAATATCATAAACGCGATAGTGATATATGAAAGAACGTGCCACTCTGTGAAGGGCTTGAAGGGAAGAACAACAGGCTCAAGGATAACTGCGCAAATGCACACAACCTGAGAAACTGTTTTAACCTTACCAAGCCAGCTTGCCGCAATTACGAGATTTTCCTGACCTGCAGCAATGAGACGAACGCTTGTTACCGCAAGCTCTCTGAACATTACGATAGCAGCTGCCCATACGAATACGTTTCTGAGATAGTCATACTTAACGAGAATAGCAAGCAGCGCGCCGAAAACCATAAACTTATCAGCAAGGGGATCCATAAACTTACCGAAGTTTGTGATAAGGTTATACTTTCTTGCGATCTTACCGTCAAGCATATCTGTGAGAGATGTTACAACAAAAATGCCGAATGCCACGAGACGGGAAACAATATCGCTTTCAAATATAGGAGCGATCATTGCCACCATAAAAATCGGAACAAGCACGATTCTGATAAGCGTCAGCTTATTGGGAAGATTGAGTTTCATTTTTCAGTTATCCTTTCATTTGAACAGATTTATTATATTGTCAAAAATAACAGTTTCAAGAACGTCCAGAAGCAGCACCAAAATTATTGGGAACGCCCACAGAAACAGGGGCTTATACTTTTCTTTTTTCTCAACATCGGTTTCCCCCGAAGTGCAGAAATAACATATCCCAAGCAAAACGGTTGCCGCCGCAAGGTACGCGCCCGAGCAAATTGCATATGGCAAAATTGTTTCCAGCCGCTCACCAAGCATTATCATTATACGATACAGGGCGAACATCCAGGTGAAATTCACCGCCATAAACACGGCGTATTTTACGCTTTTTTTATTGCCCTTTTCCTGCGGAGTTTTTATTTTGCGAGGCATATCGCTCCTGCTCCTCTCACGCAAAGAAGATGACAAGAGCCCTCTCCCATTGCCTTTTCCATATAGCTCACAAATCCTGCCGCTTCGCTTATGGGGACGAACACCTGAATCGTGCCTGCAAAGCCGCCGCCGTGAACTCTCCAGGCTGCCTTTTTATCAGCCAGATAGTTTTCAGCAAGGCACAGGGCAAGTGAGATTCCCTGTTCCGCAACGTTTTTGGTTGTGTAAACGTTCTGCAGGTATTTAAAGCTTGAGTCGCCTGATTTCTTTATTCCGCTGAGGAATCCTTCAACGTCGCCTCTTTCAAGAGATGCGGCAATAGCATCAACTCTTTCGTTTTCGCCTGCAAAGTGCATTGCGCGAAGGAAAGCTCTGTCGCCCACTTCGCTTCTTATCTTTGCCACATTCTCCACGATCTCGTCTTTAGTGCACTGGCGGAGCACCTCGTGGCCAAGAAGCTTTGCAACCGCCTTCATTTCGGCAGGCACTGAAGCATAGTCCTCATTAAGATCGGCGTGATTGCCGCCTGTATTGATTATGCAAAGGCTGTAGCCTTCGCTGTTAAGATCAAAATCAAGTTTACGGATCTTGGGAGCTGTTGTGTCCTCAAAATCAATTGCGATAAATCCGCCCACAGCGCACGCCATCTGGTCCATAAGACCGCAGGGTTTGCCAAAATACACATTCTCTGCAAACTGCGCCATTTTTGCGATTTCAACGTTATCCACCTTGCCGTCGTTATAAAGGTGGTTCAGGATATTTCCTATCATAACCTCGAATGCGGCAGATGAGGAGAGACCTGAGCCTTTAAGCACGCTGGAGATAGTATAGGCATCGAAGCCGCCAACGTTCAGCCCCTTATCGCAGAATGCTTTTTCCATTCCTGCAATAAGCGCGCCTGACGTGAAGAATTTTGACTTATCGGGTGCATCCACCGCAGAGCTTTCCACCACATCCTCGGGGAAGCCTTCGCTTTTGACACACACAACACCGTCATCTCGCTTTGCGGCTACTGCCACAAGCTCAAGGTTTACTGCCGCCGCCATGACCTTGCCTTTATTATGGTCGGTATGGTTTCCGGAAACCTCAGTTCTTCCGCCAACGGAGAGCAGATATACATCACGCTCTTCTCCGAATCGGGCGCTGAAGCTATCGCAGAGCTTCAGATAGTTATCTTTTATTTTTTCGGGAACCAGAGAGCATTCGTTTATGAGGATGCTATCCAGTCCGCCGTTTTCTATAAGCTTTTTCAGTTGGTTAATTTTCATTTTTGACCCTCTTTATTTAAAGATGCGCAAAATCAATTACTTTTTATGGTCTTTTTTTAAAACGTTATGGCTTTTGCCTCAGTACATTTGCCCGTTTCTGTATCAACGGTGAAAACTGCGCCGTGGGCGGATTCGTTTCCTTCAGCCGCCTCAAAAAAGATGGGAGTTTTGATAGTGAACTTATGAATAATATTCTCCGTTTTAACTCCCAGTATGCCATTCATACTGCCTGTCATTCCAAGGTCGGTTATATATCCCGTGCCTCCGGGAAGCACTGTTGCATCGGACGTCTGAACGTGGGTATGCGTTCCGAAAACAACGCTTGCCTTTCCGTCCAGATATCTGGCAAGGCACATTTTTTCGCTGGTTGCCTCGGCGTGGATATCAATAACCGAAATATCATATCTGCCCTTCTCCGCCTTCAGTATCTTTTCGGCAGTTTCAAAGGGACTTGCAAGGCTTTCCATAAAAACACAGCCAAGAAGGTTTATAACAAGTATTCTATAGCCGTTGCAATCGGCTATGGTGTATCCCTCTCCGTGAACTGAAGAAGGATAGTTTGCAGGACGAAGCAATGCCCTTTCATCGTCAAGCATATCGTAAACCTCGCGGCGCTTGAACGTGTGGTTGCCGCCGGTTATTATATCAGCTCCGCTATCAAGCAGGCTGTTTGCGCTGTCGCGGCTCATTCCGTTGCCCGATGCAGAGTTTTCTCCGTTGACGATTATAAAATCTGCTCCCAGCTCTCTTGCGGCACGTCTCAATCTGCCGCCGCTGAGATATCTGCATCCGCCGTTTCCCACAACGTCGCCGATGCAAAGTATTTTTAAGAGAGACATCTCGCTTCCTCCCCTCTGATCTTTTAAAAAACAAAGCAAAAGGCTGCGCCATAAGTGGATTAACACCCGTTGGGACAGCCGTTTTATCTTTTTATATCACTTTGGTTCTCTTTTTTCTGTTAAATTCGGATGCAGGATTAACGATCTCTCTCCAATCAAGATCTCCGCGATCAAGCGCACAAACAAGAACCTCTGCTGTTGCGATATTGGTTGCCACGGGAACGTTCTGGCTATCACACATACGAAGCAGATTCATTTCTTCTTCAAAATAGGAAAATGTGGGGTCGGAGTTACGGAAATACAGAACAAGGTCCAATTCATTATAAGAAACTCTTGAACAGATCTGCTGAACGCCGCCATGGGTTCCGGGCAGAAGCTTTTCAATTTCAAGACCGGTAGCATCTTCAATATACTTGCCTGTAATGCTTGTGGAGCAGATATTGTGCTTTGAGAGTATTCCGCAATATGCTATGCAAAACTGCGTCATCAATTCTTTTTTTGCGTCATCGGCTATGATTGCTATTTCCATTGTTCCCTCCAAATTTATTCTATAGTAAAAATTATTATCAAGTTACTGATAAAGCTTTTCGCGTGCGCGGCGAAGCTTTTTGATGCCCATGAAAAGCGGAACATCATCCCCCATAATTCGACGGGCAATATTATAAAATGCTCTGTCGGAATCCCCTGCCTTGCCGGAACGCTCCTTCATCAGAAGGCCTTCGTGGCTGAGCATAAGGGCATAGTCATACGGAACAACGCCCAGAAGCTGTGCACGGGACAAATCAATTATATCAAGCAAGCTCTTTCTCTGATACTTTTTGCTGAAGGTTGAATCAGCCTCAAATGAGTTTATCACAAGGCGGATATCCTTAAGCCCAAGCTTGCTGTATCTCACAACGGTTCCCTCCGCTGCTCTCAGCGAAATGGGATTGTGGCTTGCAACAACTAAAATGCTGTTGGCAATTTCGGCTGCGGCATCAGAAAGCGCGTTGACGCCTGCTCCCGTGTCGATAACCACATATCGGCAGCTGCTTGCCGCTGCTGCTTTTTTAACAGCATCTATAACGGCTTTGGGAGAAAGACCTCCGTCATCTTCGCTTTCGGAAATTCTCACCGTTGCACCTGCAGGACAGGGCAGAAGCACAAGACCGCTGATACCCGTTTCAAGATCTGAAACGATCGCATCGCTTTCGCGGCATTTTCCTTTCGCTATATCGCTGACTGTGTAGATAACTCTGTCTTCAACGCCAAGG
>JAFXGC010000157.1 GCA_017513325.1 Clostridia bacterium | reverse complement strand
TTTTCAGATATGTTTTTTTTCATATATGCTCACCTCAACTGATTTTTGCATATTTTTTTATCATTATACCACATTATCCCTCAAAATAAAAGATTTTACCAATGAAAGTGAAATTTACTTTTCTTTGCCCCCTGAGCGACACCCTTCGCCATTGACTTTTTTGAGAAAATATGATAATATATACCCACATAAATAACAGTTCACACCCACTGATCATTTTCAGTGGGATTTGTGGCGTTATACACTTTGGAGGAAAATAATGGCTGACATTTTTGAGCTGTTTAAAAAAATAGAAAAAGAAAGAACTCCCCAGGTGCCCATCACTCATATAGTTTGCGGACTGGGTAACCCCGGCGAAAAATATCTGAGAACACGACACAACGCAGGCTTTATCGCTATTGACTACATCTGCGAAAAGCTGGGTGTTCGCTGCGACAGAGCAAAATTCAAAGCTCTCTGCGGCGAAGCTACGATCGGCGGAAAAAGAATGCTTCTTATGAAGCCTCAGACTTTTATGAACAACTCCGGCGAGGCTGTTCGTGATGCCGCAGAGTTTTACAAGATATCCCCCGAAAACATAATCGTTCTCGTTGATGAAATCGCTCTGGCGCCCGGTGCCATGCGTATTCGCTCCAAGGGCAGCGCAGGCAGCCACAACGGTCTCAAGAGTATTATCTATCACCTTAACGCTGACAATTTTCCCAGAATAAGAATAGGTGTGGGCGAGCGTCCCAATCCTGAATATGACCTTGCAGATTGGGTGCTTGGGAACCTTTCAAAAGATGATATTGACAATATGATGCAGTGCTTTGAGGCCACCCTTGACGCTGTCCCCCTTATTGCAGAAGGCAAAACTGATATGGCTATGAGCCGCTGCAACGGCCTTAAACCAAAGGAAAAAACAAATGAATAACTACGATTTTCTCCTTTCAATAATGTCCGCTTCAAAGGAATTCACCGATTTGCGTGATACACTTGAAGCCGCAAGAAAAAGAGCGCATCCCCATCCTTTTACGGTTATCGGGCTGTGCGAGGGAGCAACTCCCTTCTTTCTTTCCGCTTTGGCTCAGAATGAGCTTCAGAACGGACGCCGCGCAATGTTTATCTTTGCAGGAGAAGGAGATGCAGCTAAAGCCGCAGCATCTCTGCAGGCTTGTAACGTAAACGCCTGCCACTATCCTGCAAAGGACTACAACTTCACTCTTTCCACAACCTCCCGTGACTATGAGCACGAGAGGCTTTTGGTGCTTTCAAAGCTCCTTTTCACCGAGGAACCCCTTGTAGTCTGCACAACCCCCGAAGCCGCGCTTCAGGTGACAATCCCACCCGAAGAGCTTATACATCTGACCATTTCGATCTCACAAAACGGCAATCTTGACTTATCTCACCTGACAAATGCTCTCGCCCTTGGCGGTTACACAAGAGTTGAGCTTGTTGAAGGCCCCGGCCAGTTTGCGGTGCGCGGCGGAATTGCTGATATTTTCCCGCCATCCGATGCGCCATACAGAATTGAGCTTTTCGGCGATGAAATAGACAGAATCGGAAACTTTGATCCCGTTACTCAGCGCTTCACAGACTATATCGACCGCGACCTGCTCATCCCCCCCTGCCGCGAGATCATT
>JAFXGC010000016.1 GCA_017513325.1 Clostridia bacterium | reverse complement strand
GATCGCCGATATGGCACTTATCTGCACGATGGACAGAGATCATTATGCGCCTGCTATGAAGGCTCTTGAACTTGGTTATGACCTGATGCTTGAAAAGCCTATCGCTCCAACTCAGGAAGAATGCAAGAATATCGCATATGCAGCAAAAGAAAAAGGCGTTCGTGTTGTTATTTGCACAGTGCTTCGCTACACTCCTGTTTTCAATGTTATAAAGAATATTATAGACAGTGGAACTCTTGGAAAAATAATGTCCGTAAATCACGAAGAATGTGTTGGTATAATCCATCAGAGCCACAGCTTCGTTCGCGGGAATTGGGGAAATGAAGGAAGAAGCTCCAATATGCTGCTCCAGAAATCCTGTCACGATATTGATATTCTGCAATGGCTGCTCGGGAAGAAATGTAAGAGAGTTCAGTCGTTTGGAACACTCTCATATTTCACAGAAGAGAACGCTCCTGAAGGCGCTCCGGAATACTGCTATCAGGGTTGTCCTCACGCTGAAACATGTGAGTTCAACGCAGTTAAGCTTTATTACGACGATAAATGGAACGGATGGTTCAGAGGAGCTTGCACAAAGCATTATAATCACACAGACGAGCTTGTGGAAAAAGCAATCAAGGAAACTCTTTACGGAAAATGTGTTTTCAAGTGTGACAACGACGTTGTTGACCACCAGACAGTGAATATGCTCTTTGAAGATGACGTTACCGTTACCTTTACTATGAATGCTTTTAATCGCGGCGGCAGACATATTCATATTATGGGCACAAAAGGTGAGCTACGTGCCGCTCTTGATGCACAGACTCCTATTTCAGTTTTCCACTTTAAGGACAACCGTGAAGAATTGGTTGATGAAAAAGGCTCCAACGAGATCACAGGCGGTCACGGCGGCGGTGATGACGGAATTGTTAATACTGTTCACGAATATTTCACCACCAACTATAAGGGAAACAATATTCCCGATATTATGGAATCCTACTATAACCACTCTATTGTTTTTGCGGCTGAAAAATCCAGAGCTGAAAACACTGTCGTTGACTTTGAAGAGTATTTCAATGAAATTGACAAATAAGAAAAAAAGTCCTGCATCAATTGATGCAGGACTTTTTTGTTTCTTAATTAAAACTGTTTGAGAAGGTCGAGAACTGTTTCAAGCTCTTCAGGTTTGACAACGTCTGCTGCTTTGTTTTCGAGAACACAGTTTGCAAAATAGCGGATCTCTTCGAAATAAGCATCTGTTGCAGGGAGGTTGATACATTCGCCTTCAGCATCTGCTTCGCCGCTCTTAACTTCAAATGTAGAGCCGCCAACGGGGAATACTGTGAGCTTTCCGTCCTTAAACTCCATTACAGCCTTTTCAAAGGACATACGATAGCTTGATTCGAAAGGACAGGGACCGTTATACCAGCAGGAATCAGCTGTGATAAACTTGCCGTCCTCAAATTCATATGTTGCATTGATAATATCGTGATCCTCAAAGCGAGCACGATGAGTGATGCAATTAGAGGGTTTACCAAGTGTGTACACAAGATAATCAAGGTCATGGATGTGAAGGTCAAAGGGAACGAGACCACTGCACTCTTCCTTCTTCATCCAGTTTTCCCAGCTCCAGCCGGGTGTGCAGCCAAGACGAGCCATATGTCCGCAAAGGAGTTTGCCATACGTACCATTATCAATAGCATCTTTAAGAACCACATATTCAGGCCAGAAACGAAGAACGTGAGCAATCATAAACTTTACGTTATTCTTCTCTGCTGCCGCATAAACTCTCTTTACATCCTCACGATCAAGGGAAACGGGCTTTTCACACATAACGTTGATGCCGCGCTCCATTGCCTTGATGGAATACTCTGCGTGAAGGAATGTGGGAAGGCAGATATCAAGGATATCAATTTCTTCGTTTGCAAACATCTCTTCGCAATCTGTATACTGTCTTGCGCCTGTGCCTGCAAATCTTTCCATTCTGTCAGGCTGAACATCGCAAATTGCTACAAGCTCTGCTTCAGGAATTCTGAGCCAAGCAGGAATATGCGCGCCACTGATACCACCTGTGCCAAGTACTGCTACTTTCAACATATTATCTCTCCTTAAAATTCTGCAATTACGCTCTCAAGAAGCGCTTTTGCTTCAAGTATGTCAATATTCTGCTGTTCTCCTGAAATCTCACGCTCGATAATAACAGGTCCGTCATAACCGATGGAATGCATCTTGCGAAGGAATTCGGGAAGATTTGCTTTACCTGTGCCTATCTTAACCTCTTCACCAAGGTCACGGCCGTTTGTGGGGTAAAGTCCGTCTTTAGCGTGAATGTTCTTAATGTGCTTACCGATAACATCTATTGCATCAACAGGATTAGCTTTTCCGTAAAGAATAACGTTACCTGTATCGAAGTTTACACCAAGGTTATCAGTTCCAACATCTTCAAATGCACGAAGCATCGCAACGGGAGTTTCCTGTCCTGTTTCAAAGAGAAGATTCTGACCGTTGGACTTAAGATGTTCAGCTACCGCCCTAACTGACTCAATAAAGCCTGCATAAAGAGGATCATTGGGGTTTTCGGGGATGAAGCCCATATGTGTTACAACGTCCTTAACACCGAACTTGAGAGCAAAATCTGCGCCATCGCAAAGATTCTTGATTCTCATTTCACGGTATTCAGGAGGAACAAGACCGAGAGTCTGCTGGCCTTCATAGAAGTTCCAAACACAGGGTCCTTCCCATCCGCACCAGAAAGCTGTTACAACAACACCAAGCTTTTCTGCAGCAGCTTTTATTTTTGCTGCCTCTTCGTCTGTCCATTTCTGAGGGATCCAGGAAACAAGCTGGCAATGATGAAAACCGTTTTCTACAATATCTGAAAACTGTTTTTCAATATCTCTGTCCCATGAATGGTTGACACATACACCTACATACATATTTTTTACCTCCGTACATATTGCATTGGTTATATTTTTATGATACACTAAAAATATGATATTTCAATATGGAATAATGCCATAAAATAGCATTATTTTTACTTTTTAAGGTGATTACTATGCAAAACAGCTTTAAAGAACTGGAAAATGTCAATTATGACCGTGCTCCCGCAAAGGTTATGCAGTTTTCAAAGGCGCCTTATGCCCGTTGCTTTCCTCTCCACTGGCACGACAGAATTGAATTGCTGCGAGTAGACCACGGCGAATTGACAGTTACCTGCGGAAGCACAAACATTTGTATCAAAGAAAGAGAGATAGCTCTTTTCAACTCCAAAGAAGCGCACTCTGCTATAGCTGGCTCAACAGAAACCGATTATACCTGCGTTATGTTTGAATTGGGCCCTCTTGTAAATAACAGATATTACGGTCAAAACTACATCAAACCTTTGCTTTTCCGCCAAATGCGATTTAAAAATTATATACACGATGAGAATATCAGCCTTGTAATTGACAAGTTAGTTGAAGCTTATGAAACAAATATGCCAACATGCGCTATACGTATAGACGCAGGAATACTTATGCTTCTTACAAGATTGATCGAAGGCTACATAAATACAGAGCCCGAATCCTCACCACGCCACTCCGACCACCGTTTTACCGAGGTTATCGATTACCTTGACACTCACTTTACTGATAATATTTCAATTGCTGAGCTTGCAAAAAAATTCGGCTACAACAAATCATATTTCTGCAGAAAGTTTAAGGATCAGACCGGTATCACCTGTGTTGAATATATAAGCTCCCTGCGTCTCGACTATGCAGCAATTATGCTTAAAGGCACGCCATACTCTGTCAATGAGATAGCAGAAAAATGCGGTTATCCCGATGCAAACTATTTTTCACGTTGCTTTAAAGAAAAATATGATATGAGCCCAATCGAATATAAGAAAAACAAATAAACAAAAAAATGCTTCATTTCTGAAGCATTTTTTATTTTCATTATATGAGAGAAATCAAGTAATCCACGGCTTCCTCTGTTGTTGCCCAGCTTGTTGTTACACGAATAAGGCTATGTGTTTCATCAACAGGCCCCCAATCGTCAACAACAACCTTTTCCAGCAACTCTTTGAGTTTTTCATTTTCCAATATAAAGAACTGCTGGTTTGTATATGAATCAAGATAGGGCTTATACCCTTTTTCAACAAAAGCTTTTTTGATCTTCATTGCAAGGGCAACGGCATGTTTGCCGATATTATAGTAAAGATCATTTGTGAATAACTCATCAAACTGAAGGCCCAAGATTCTTCCCTTAGCAAGAAGAGCTCCGTGCTGCTTCATTTCTGTGAAAAAGTAGTCTCCTGAAGATTCGTCTGTAAACACAACAGCCTCGCCGAAAAGGGCACCTACTTTTGTACCGCCGATGTAGAAAGCATGGCAATACTCTGCTATCTCAGACAGTCCCACGTCTGTATTTTCAGCTGCAAGCCCATATCCAAGGCGAGCTCCATCAAGATACAATTTCATTGAATATTCATCACACAGATCTCTCAGAGCCTTAAGCTCGTCTTTAGTATAAAGTGTTCCATATTCGGAGGGGTGAGAAATATAAATCGCTCCGGGACGAACCATATGAGTATATGTTGCATCAGCATAAAATTTTTCAAGATAGTCTTTTGCGTCTGCTGCAGCAATTTTTCCGTCAGTACCGGGAACTGTCAGCACCTTATGTCCTGAAAACTCTATGGCTCCGGCTTCATGCACACTGATATGTCCTGTGTCGGCTGAAAGCACTCCCTCATAGTTTTTCAATATTGAATCAAGCACTGTATAGTTTGCCTGAGTTCCACCTACAAGAAAGAACACCTTTGCATTTTCGCACTTGCAGGCTTTTCTTATTTTCTCCTTCGCGCTTTTGCTATACTCATCTGCTCCATACGCAATAGTTTGCTCAAGATTTGTTTCTGTCAATCTTTTCAACAGTTGAGGATGAGCTCCCTCAAGATAGTCGCAATTAAATCTGTACATATCAAAAACCTTTCATCATTATTTCAAAAACATACGCAGAAGCTTTCTATAAATGCTTCTGTTATACGGCTGATATCGCATAGGCAGATCCATAAAAGTTTTTTTATCAACGATGCTTTTCAAATGAGAAAAAGCATCGAATCCAGCCTTGCCGTGATATGATCCCATTCCGCTTTCACCAACACCGCCAAATCCCATTTCGCTTGTGGCAAGATGGATAATAGTATCGTTGATACATCCACCGCCAAAGGCGCAACTCTCTACTGTATAATTAATTCTGTCTTTATTCTCTGAAAACAGATAGAAAGCAAGCGGCTTTGGTTTTCCGGATAACGTTTTTATAACATCGTCAAAATTATCATATGCGATAACAGGCATAATAGGACCAAATATCTCCTCTTGCATCACCGCATCATCAAAAGATACTTCCGCCATTACCGTAGGCTCTATCTGCAACGTTTCTCTATTGATCTTTCCGCCATATACAACTTTATTCTCATCTATAAGCCCTGCAATACGATCAAAATGCTTTTCGTTTATTATCTTCCCATAATCCTTATTCTCAAAAGCATTATCGCCATACTGTTTATTTATCTGATCAATAATTTCTTTTATTAACTGATCTTTTATCTCTCTGTGGCAAAGCACATAATCAGGTGCAACACAGGTTTGACCGCAATTGAGATACTTACCAAACACTATTCGTTTTGCCGCAAGAGAAATTTTTGCAGTTTCATCTACTATGCATGGGCTTTTTCCACCAAGTTCAAGCACTACAGGTGTGAGATGCTCTGCCGTATGTCTTAAAACCTCTTTGCCCACGTTTGTGCTTCCCGTGAAAAAAACGAAATCAAATTTTTTATCCAGCAACTCCGCATTTTCTTTTCTGCCGCCAAGAACGACAGCAATATAATTTTTTTCAAAGCACTCACTGATTATTTTATCAACAACTGCACTTGTTGCGGGAGAATATGCACTTGGTTTTACAACAGCTGTATTTCCGGCTGCGATTGCATTAGCCAAAGGACCAACTGTTAAGAGAAAAGGATAATTCCAAGGGCTCATTATCAAAGTGTTGCCGTAAGGAGAGGCTTTAACATAGCTTTTAGCTGCAAACTGAGCCACAGGGGTTGCTACACGTCTGCGTTTTGCAAAAGACTTCACATGACCTATCATATAGCTTATTTCAGACAAAGCCATTCCCACTTCACACATATAGCTTTCAAATCCGCTTTTACCAAGATCACGTTTCAACGCTTCTTCTATTTCAGCTTCATATTTCTTTATGGCTTCCTTCAGCTTTTTTAACATTTCAATTCTGAATTTCACTGGGAGAGTGTTACCATCTCTGAAATATTCTCTCTGCTTTTGAATGATTAAATCTATATGGGTTTTCTCCATTAAAATCACCATGCCCGTTCTCTCTTGGGAAATTTATATGCTTAGCTTTT
>JAFXGC010000156.1 GCA_017513325.1 Clostridia bacterium | reverse complement strand
TAATTTTGGTGTTTTTCACCAAGGTTATACATTTTTTGTTTTATTAGGAGGAAACCATTATGCGTTTTATCGTTGATACCGAACTTGAAAGAATTATCGTTCCCGACAGCTTCTTTAATCAGATTGACAAGATGAATAAAGTCCTTGCAGAGAACGGCGCGGAGAAGCAGATTGATTACGTTCAGTATGTAAAAGATGCTATCGAAAAGGCTGAAAAGAATGCTCTCATCCGTAAGGCAGATATTAAATCCTTGAAGTAATGAGACACAAAAAAGTAACACAACAAGAAAAAGAAAAGATGTGGAAGCTCTACCAAGAGCTTGGCTCATATACGAAAGTGGCGAAAAAACTCCATAGAAATCCCGCAACTGTTTCACGCCACGTACATGAATACGAAGCCGCAGTAAACGCGGCAAGTGTTATTCTAAACGCTCAGATCTAAAACAAAGAATAACGAACATATAACGGAGAGGGCGGGTAAAATCCGCCCTTTCATTTGTTTTCCATGTATGATATAATGAGTTCGACAAACTTGAATTTGGCGGTGAGAAGATGAAGCTGACATATGAAACGGCGAAAGTAGAAGATATTGAACCAATCTTTGAGTTTTCTAAACAACTAATACAGGATTATGAACGATTGGATTTAATCGATTACCCTAAGGTAATAAAATGGATACGGAAGAAAATCGAGAATTCAATCAACGAATACACTATCATCTATGTAAAAGAACAAAAAGCAGGATTTTTTCATTTTTATAAAAATGATGATGGACAATTTGAAATAGATGACTTGTATGTATTCCCAAAGTTTCAAAAACAAGGAATTGGTTCTGAGGTAATAAAGGTGTGCTGTGCATCTGTTAATGCTCCTGTTATGCTGTATACTTTTATCAAAAACAAAAGAGCAGTTTCTTTGTATGAGAAATTAGGGTTCGAGATTACCGAGACAATAAACGATAGTAGATACATAATGAGAAACCAAAACAGAAAATACTATACGGCATATGAGGAAAGATACAAAACCACACATCAGAAAGGTATTAGTTGGGCAAGTAACAAGCATAGCCCTATCGTGTTGGAGGTAATCAAGAAATACAATATTTTGCTCGAACATGATTTACTGGAAATTGGGTGCGGTGAGGGCAGAGATTCAAGGGCAGTTTTGGAAAATGGTTATAATTTGATGGCAACCGATATTTCAAATGAAGCCATTGCATATTGCAAGAAAACAATGCCTTGTTTCAAAGAACATTTTAGTGTGCTGGATTGCCTGTCTGACAAGATTGACGAACTGTTTGACTTCATTTATAGCATTGCCGTTATCCATATGCTTGTACTTGACGAGGACAGAGACGGATTCTATCAATTCATCTACAAGCATTTGAAGCCAGATGGTTTGGCTCTTATTTGTACTATGGGCGATGGAGAATTTGAGATGCAAAGTGATATAAGCCGAGCATTTGAGATTGTGGAAAGAAACCATGAGTCTGGGAAATTAATGGTTGCAGCAACATCGTGCAGAAAGGTATCGTTCAAGACATTAAACAATGAATTAGCACGGAATGGTTTGGAAGTGATTGAGACAGGTATCACAAGTGCGTTGCCAGAATTTGATAGTTTAATGTATGCTGTTGTGAGGAGACGAAGTTAAATTCCAATTTGTCGAACTGTTAGAAACACTTAGCGCTTCTGTTATACCAAGCAATTACTATGTAAATATTCGAAGTAGGCGCAGACCTTTTTTGAATTAGTATCTACTTGTTAAAAAAGTTATATAAATAATAATCCTAGGTGGGGACATATGGAAAACAACTACAAACTTCAATTCAGAACACATTATAATAAAATAATACCAGCAACAATTCTATTTGTTATAGTTATATTTTCAATTATTATTGCTTTTAATTTAACTGGGCCTAAAAAAGTAGCAACTGCTGAACAAGTGTGGGATGCTATTGAGCAAGAAGGGTATCTCCCCGTTGATGCCACGTATCTGTATGAAGAAGATATGTCCTCTCTTATTCAGTGCATAGCATTTGAAAAGGATGACGTTTATTTCAATTTTTATATACTTGAAGATTCTAACAGCGCAAGAGGTATATACTCTAAAATTCATTCGCATCTCTACCAAAAATATCATGTTCCATACCGCGTGGAGCACCATTCCAAGCAAGCTAATTATCGCATATATACTATCGCATCTAAAGGGCGATATTCGGTTGATGTTCGCGTTGGTAACACTGTTGTATATGCTTATTGCGATGATGGTAATGAAGAAGGTATTGTAAATGTGATGAATGAAATAGGATATTTTGATTAGTAAGAGAATAACAAAATCCAGTTTATCAACTAATCTGACGGCGCGGGGGATAAGCTCCGCTCAATCTTTTCCCTCTCTTGGTGTTTCAATAGAGTATACCCCAATGACAGGACGAAACAGAGCAAAAATGTGTTTCACATAAGTTAAAAAATTATTTTGCAATATTTCAAAATAAATGATATACCCTATTGACATAGTTGCTGATTTGTGATATAATTAAGACACAGAAAACAAGGAGGCAATTATGAGAGTTGGGTATGTACGTTGTTCGACTATCGAACAAAACGAAGCGCGTCAGTTAAAGATGATGGAAGAACAGGGCGCGGAAAAGTTATTCATCGACAAGGCAAGCGGCAAGAACACAGACCGCGCCGCGTTCAAGGAAATGATGGCTTTTGTTCGTGCAGGTGATATTGTGATTGTGGAGAGTATTTCACGTATCGCAAGAAACACCCGCGATTTGCTTTCTATCGTTTCCGAACTGACCGAAAAGGGTGTTGAGTTTGTCAGCCTCAAAGAGAGCATCGACACCACCACGCCGCAAGGTCGTTTCATGCTGACAATATTCGGTGCGCTTGCAGAGCTTGAACGCGAGAGCATTTTGGAACGTCAGCGAGAGGGCATTGAGATTGCCAAGAGCGAGGGTAAGTATAAAGGTCGTAAGCCTGTTGACATTGACGAAGAAAAATTCGTAGCCGTTTGTAAGAAATGGCGCGACGGCAAGATGACCGCCACCGCCGCAATGAATGAGCTTGGCTTGAAGCCTAACACATTCTACCGCAGAGTAAAAGAAATGAGCCTATAAAGGCTCAAAATACTATTCACGTGTATATAAATGTGGACGAAAATTCGTCCACATTGTGTCCACAAAGGCACGAGCAAAATACATTAAAACTTGATAAAATAGAGGTTTGGAGAGGGCTTTTCTTCGTAATTACCGCGCGTTTCACGCGTGGGCGGCGCAGGTAACAACCCCATGGTTGGTATGACTGTAGCTGTAGCAGTTGCTATCGAAGAGGCTTGCAAGTAATAGAAAAAACGGTCGCTTTTTGAAAAAAGCTTTGCAAAAACTTTAATAAAAAACTGGACACATCATTTTGAGGTTTACTCTGTGATGTGTCCATTTTTATAATTTATTCAATATAAATTTTCTTTCCGTTTTCCTCAACGCTGATGGTTATCAGGGGCGAGCACTCCTCCACATAATGCTTGAAATCATAAAAAACAGAAAGCAGCTTTTCACTGTATTCGTGATAAAATGCACGAACATTTTCGTATCCGGTAATCTCTATTGTTACTTTATCGCGTGCAAGCTCACGCAAGCAATCGTAAAGTGCATCAAGATTTTCTCCGTAGTAATAGGGGAGTTCAAGGCTTTCCTTCAACGTTCCGTGCAGATCTGCGAATGAATTTATTTTTGAAAAATGCACTTTGTAGTTATATGTTTCCATTTTATTTTCCTATGCTTATTCTATATATGTAACCTTTCCATTTTCCTCAATGCTGATGGTTATAAGATGTGAAAACTCATCTTCGCAGTACTTGAAGTCGTGAAAAACAGAAAGAAGCTTTTCACTATATTCAGGATAAAAAGCACGTACATTTTCGTATCCCGTGATTTCAATTGTTACTTTATCACAAACAAGTTCACAAAGACAATCGTAAAGCGCATCAAGATTTTCTCCATAGTAATAGGGAAGATCAAGGCTTTCTTTCAGTATTCCATGCAGTTCTGAAAAAGAGTTGATTTTTGTGAAATTTATGTTGTAGTTATATGTTCGCATTATTCTCCTCAATTCGTTATTTCATAAAATGTTTTATAGTGATCGTAAGTGACAAAAATCAGACCGTCGTTGGAATAAAGTATTCTCGAGTTGTTTCTATAACCGGAAATATAGTCAATATCCGCTTCATACCATATTCTATCATATTTTTGCGGCAATTTTCCCTCTTTATTTGAAAAAACATTTCCACCTATAGATTTTCCTGGAAGTATTTTATCGAGATTGCCCAACTCAGGATCCCATCCTTGCATTTTGGCCTCTTTTCGTGTTACGTATTTATCAGGTGGCAATTTACCTGTGTCCATAAAGGCATGAGCAAAACACATAAAACTTGATAAAATAGAGGTTTGGAGAGGGCTTTTCTTCGTAACAACCGCGCGTTTCACGCGTGGGCGGCGCAGGGAACAACCCACAGGATCAGATGACTGTTGCAGTTGCTATGGTCGAGGCTTGCAAGTAATTAAAATTACTTGCAGTGAAATCCGCCTTCAGCGGGTGAAATCTGCACGAAAGTGCAGGTGAAATATTGCTTCGCAATATGAAATACGACTTCGTCGTGTTAATGAAAAAAGGAGATGCGCGGCATCTCCTTTCTTTAGTTATCATTATTCTCAACAAACTCTGCAATATCTTCAATACGACAACCAAGGGCAGAGCAAATTTTATCTATAGTTTTTGTTTCTATATTCTCATTTGCCTTGAGTCTTCTTATAGTTTTGCTATCAATTCCGCACTGCTCACGCAATTTATAGGTTGAAAATCCTTTTTCTTTCATCGTGAGCCATAATTTATCAAAAACTATCATTTTTCTGCACCCCCTTGACATATTTTATTATGGGGGTTATAATCCTGATTATTAAGGGGATATAATCCCCATATAGTAGGATTTGGTTATGATAAAGCGAATAGTTATAGCAGGATGCAGAAATTACAACGATTATGAACAAGCAAAGATATTCATTGATAATTGTCTTCGGGAAATGCGAAAAAAACATACTATAGTTATCGTATCCGGATGTTCAAAGGGCGCCGATTCTATTGGTGAACGATATGCAATCGAAAACGGCTTTGAAATCGAAAAATATCCTGCTGATTGGAAATCTTTTGGAAGGAAGGCAGGACCTGTACGAAACGAGCAAATGGCAAAAATCAGCGACCTTATCATTTGTTTTTGGGATGGAAAAAGCAAAGGTACAAAATCTATGATTAGCTACGCAAAAAAATACGAGAAGAACATATTCATCAAAACAATTTAAAAAGGAGATGCCGCGGCATCTCCTTTTACTTTAATCAGTTTATTTTAATCTCAAGGCACTCGCCGCAAAGGTGGGTGCTTTTTTTGTCGGGCTGGTGGCCGCCGATAAAGAGGGAGAGGCTACCGTTTGGGGTGATGCGCTCGCCCTTTTCGTTAACCGCCTTGAGCCAATAGTGGGAGACCTTGAGAGTAAGTGTTGCACTCTCTCCTGCTCTGATCATATTTGATGAGAGGGCACAAAGCTGGAAGTTGGGGGTGCGGGTCCTGCTATCGGTAAAGGAGGCGTACACCTGCGTTATCTCTCTTGCATCCATTTTACCCGTATTCGTTACCTTGACCGAGAGGTTAATACCCTCGCTGTCCCTTGAGAGAAGAGTAGCATCCGTATATTTAAACTCGGAATAGCCGAGTCCGTAGCCGAAGGGGAAGCGGGGCTCGGTATTGATAAATCGGTAGGTGCGGCCCTCCATATCGTAGTCGCAGATATCCTTGATCTCGTCGTCCTCGCGATAGAAGGTGACGGACAGGCGGCCGCTGGGGGAGAAGTCTCCGAGGATAAGCTCGGCTATGGCATTTCCTCCCTGTGCGCCGGGGTACCAGGCGTGGACGAGGGCGCTTACTCTATGGAGAAGCTCCTCTCCGATATCACAGCAGCTTCCCTGCATAACTACGGCAATTACCTTATCGCAGGCATCGCATACCGCAGAAAGAAGCTTTTTCTGTATTGTGGGAAGGGCAACTGTAGTTCTGTCGCCGCCGTCGCAGTAGTCGTTTGAGACGGTCAGCTCCTCTCCCTCGTGGTTGGGGTCAAGGCCGAGGCAAACTATAGCTACGTCTGCGCGCTTTGCCGCCTCTGCCGCTGTGCTGATGCCGCCTGCGTGCTCCGTATCATCATCGAAAAGGCGTGTGCCCATAGCGTAGTAGATGCGCGCATCGGGCAGGGCTCTTCTGATACCGTCGGTGACGGTGACGTACTCGGATGCAAGTCCGCAGTAGTTGCCGGAGAGGGCAGAGTGGGACATGGCGTTGGGGCCGATGACGGCAACCCTTTTCAGCTCCTTGCGACTGAGGGGCAGGGTGCCGTCGTTTTTGAGAAGAACGAGAGAGCGGCGGGCCGCCTCAAGATTTTTAAGGCGGTGCTCCTCGCAGTCGACGATATCGTATTCGATATCCGTATAGGGGCGAACCTCTTCAAATTCGCCGAGAAGAACTCTTGTGGTCAGAGCCTTTACAAGGTTTTCGTCAATAAGCTCCTCCGTTACAAGCCCGTCCTCAAGTGCCTTCAGAATATTGGTATATGCGCCGCCGCAGTTTACGTTGCATCTGTGGCTGAGGGCGAGGGCGGCAGAGTGAGGGCCGTCGGGGGTGATCATATGTGTCTTATGGAAATTGCATATTGCGCCGCAGTCGGAAACGAAATATCCCTCAAAGCCCCACTGCTTAAAGAGCACGTCGTCCATAAGCTGGCTGTGGGCGCAGCACGCCTCGTCGTTTGTGCGGTTGTAGGCGCCCATTACGCCCTCTACCTTTGCATCCTTGACAAGCCTTTCAAATGCGGGAAGATAGGTCTCGAAAAGATCCTTTTGTGAGGAGATAGCGTTAAAGGTGTGTCTGAGCTTTTCGGGGCCGCTGTGAACGGCCAAGTGCTTTGCGCAGGCAGAGCACTTTAAAAATTCTCCGTCGCCCTGAAGGCCGCGAACAAACTCGCATCCAACGCTTGACGTAAGGTAGGGGTCCTCTCCGTAGGTCTCCTGACCGCGGCCCCAACGGGGATCGCGGAAAATATTGATGTTGGGCGACCACATGGTAAGGCCTTTGTATATGCCGAAATCCTTTTCCTCAACGTGGCAGTTGTACTTGGCGCGCGCCTCGGTGGAGATAACGTCGGCAACCTCCCCCACGAACTCGGGGTCAAAGGATGCGGCAAGGCCTATGGCCTGTGGAAACACCGTTGCAACACCTGCTCTTGCCACTCCGTGTAGCGCCTCGTTCCACCAGTTGTAGCCGTTAATGCCAAGCCTCTCGATGGGATCGCTGCAGTAAAGAAGCTGGTCGGCCTTTTCCTCTACTGTCATTTTTGAAACAAGCTCGCGGGCTTTTTTTGCGGCTTCTGCTCTTGTCATAGCATTACCTCGCACAAGAAATTAACTTTATATACTGATTATAGCACAGTATTGTTGATTTGAAAAGATAATAAAAAAAGGAGATGCCAAGCATCTCCTTTTTCTTTGATTTTTCGCTCGTTTTTGTGACTCTTTAACACAATTATGGCTAAAATCCTGATTTTCGCCACCAACAAATACTCCCCTTCCCCATTCTGAGTGAGAACACTCATTAGCACCCTCCATTGACAAATTGTTCCGAATGTACTATAATATAGTTCCCCAATAACCCAAGGAGAAAGTTATGAAAAAATTACTGGCGCTGCTTTTGGCGATGACTATATGCTTATCGCTTACGGCATGCTTTAAAAATACAAATAAAGATACAGAAACCACTGAAGAAAACACAACAGATTCCACTTCCGAAAGCACTGCTGAAGACACCACTGAAGCTGTGCCCGATACCACAGAGGAAGATACGACCGAAAGCGAACCCGAAAGTTCCGCAGAAGATACAACTGAAAGCGAACCCGAAAGCACAGATGAGGACACTACGGAAAACCCTGAGGAAAACACAGAACCTGGTTTTATCTCTGAAATTACAGGCCAATGGGAATGCCCTGCTGATGACAGCTTAGGCCCCCTTGTTTTCACCCCCGACGGAAAAGGCACTGTTGGAAACGAGAATTCCCCATTCGCCTGGAAATATGACAATGATCTTGGTTGCTATATAGTTGCATCAAAAGAATTTACCATTTACGCCTTGTTTATTGACCATTCAGAAGAAGGAATACGCAGCTTCAAATTCTCCGGAAAAAACTTTTATCCTGCTGAAGATTATGAAAAGGCTGTGGAAATTGAATATCAGCGAGCTTATGATAAAGTGTCATCAGCACTGGACCCTAAAGCCAAAACAGAGCTTGGCCAGCCTATAAAGCTGGGGGACGGATGCACTCTCACGTTCAACTCTGCAACGATAACAGACGGAATTGTTCAGCTGAACTTAACCTTTAAAAATGACGGCAAAAAAGACTACAAATATACATTGGGACTGAAAAACACTCTCTATGAGCTTCATAACACAGGCCGTATAGAAACAGGTGAAGTTGATGCGCTCTTTGCAGAAGACAAAAAAACTGTTTCTCTTGAATTACTGCCCGGTGAATCATACGATTGCACTGTACAGCTTTCGAAAAAACTAAGCGAGAATATAGGTTTTGTCGGTTTTCAGTTTACCGTTGTTGAAGTTCTTTCTCTTACAGATGTTCAACAAGCTCTTTGGATCGATCTCAGCGAATTTTTGCAATAATATGAAAAAGGAGATGCTCTGCATCTCCTTTTTTATGTTTATTTCACCTTTGTGTTTTTATCAACCTTTTATGAAAAAGGTTGCGGGGTGTTGGGGCAGCGCCCCACATAAACACAACTCTCACTTTCCTTTTTTCAGCACATCCCAGGCGCGATCAAAAATAGGATCGCGGTCAAGGTCGGTGACCATGATCATTTCGGGACGGCTATCGTCAAAGGCGTACGTCTGCTCCTCTGTGAGAATGGGGCGTGGCATAAATTCGATAGTTGCCGCCTCGGGCGTTTCAAAAATCGCAGGGGCGCCAAGGTCCCAGATAGTTCTTGCCCACGTGGGAGGACATCCTACAGCGCGATATGCGTTATATGAAATATCATAAAGATAATCGCAAACGGGATTTGCTCCTTTAAGCTGCGCAACAAGGTCAATAGGAGAGCGAAGCTTCTGGGTTACGTTGGCATCGGGAATGATAACCAGACGCACTCCGCTTTCAAAGAGCAGCTGAGCCGCTTTATAGTCCTGTTCAACGTTATATTCAACGGGACATCCGATCGCAAGGGGACGGCATCCCACAAACACAACGCATATTTTATCTTTGATATCGGGAGCTTTCAGAATTGCTGACGTAACGTTTGTCAAAGCTCCGATAGCCACAACGTATACTATCTCATCGCTCTCTCTTGCTATACGGATGATCGCATCTGCCGCATCGCTTTCAACGTAGGTGCCGAGCTCATCTATCGTATTAACGCTTCCGCGATAGGTTTCGGTTGTATAATGAGGATCCGCAAGTGAAAGCACCTTCACTATCTCATCGTAGCTTCGCTTCATTCCCACTTCTTTGGAGTTGCATCTGTCGTGCATATAGTGCTCGGCTGTGACTGCCAGAAGATCCACCTTTTCGGAATAATAAAAATAAGCAATAGCAAACTGGTCGTCAATTTCGTTATAAGCATCAGTGTCGAGAATAACCTTTTTAACTCTGTCGCTTTTCAGATCATTAAGAATTTCACGCATTGTCATAATTGCACCTCCGTGGGCTTTTTTTATCATTATACCCCTTGTTCCGCCTCTTGTCAAACCACTGTTTTATATGATAAAATAAAATATCAGATTAAGGAGGGTGGATATGCTTAGAATTATTCCAACGCCAAGGTTTATTGAAGAAAGAAAAGGAGTTTTTTCTTTTTCCGATTCCTGTGCTTATGAATACAACGGCTCTGACAGCAGAATAACCGCGGCCCTCAACTCTCTTTTTGAGAATCACCACGGTAACACGCTCATCTCCGTTTCCCACGGTGAAAACGGCGAAGGCTACAGACTGACCGTTTCAAAGTACGGCATCAAAATTGAAGCCGACGGCGCGGCAGGCGCTTTTTATGCGATCCAATCCCTTCGCCAGCTTATAAAAGAAAACGGATCAGATATTCCCTGCTGTTATATTGAAGACGCCCCGGACCTTTCATATCGCGGATTTTATCACGATATTTCCCGCGGCAGAGTGCCTACACTCAAAAAGCTTAAGGAAATTGCGGATACTCTTGCCTTTTTCAAAATAAACTCCCTTCAGCTATACGTTGAAGATGCTTTCACCTTCAGCGAGCTTGAAGGAATCGTTTCTGCTGAAAACGCTCTCACTGCCGATGAAATAAAAGAGCTTGACCGCTATTGTAAGGACAGATTCATTGATCTTGTTCCTTCAATGTCCACTTTCGGCCACCTTTTCACACTGCTTCAGAGCGAGCGATATAACCATCTTTGCGAGCTCAAGGGGCACAAAATGACGCGCAACTATTGGCTTGAGCGCCAATGGCATCACACCCTTGACGTATATAACCCTGAAACAATAGAGGTTATCGGCTCGATGCTTCGTCAGTTTATTCCCCTTTTCTCCTCGAAATATTTCAATATCTGCTGCGATGAAACAATGGATCTTTGCAACGGAGCAAACCGGGGCAAAGATAAGGGCGAAGCATATTTTTATCACGTTGAAAAGCTCATTGATATAGTGAAATCCTACGGCAAAACTCCTATGATGTGGGGCGATGAGATTATGGCGCGTCCCGATATGGCAAAAGAACGTTTGCCCGAGGATGTTATCGTTCTCAACTGGTGCTACAGGCATAAGGTTGCAGAATGGATACCCAAAATGTTTTGGGAGAGAGATTTTTCCCAGATATGCTGCACGGGAACTTCCTGCTGGGACAATTTTATTGAAAACATTTATATTTCCGAGGGGAATATTTCAAGTTTCGCCGCCCACGCAAAGAAATACGGTACACTTGGCATTCTGAACACAAATTGGGGCGATTTCGGTCACGTTTGTCCATTCAACTGCAATTTGTACGGCCTCCTTTCAGGCGCTGAAAAATCATGGAACGTGGGCTCTGTGATGGATGCGGAATTTGAAAGTGCGGCAAGCCTGCTTTTGTATAACGTTATAGATTTCAATATGGCGGACACCTTGAAAAGCCTTGCCAAAGCAGGAAGCAGCAGCAATTGGTCGGAATTTGTTATATGGCATTCTGCAACCCATCTTGAGGGCAAGGCTGTTCCTCTCAGATATGGCGGAAATCACAATGGAGAATACACCCCCGAAGACCTTGTTTCTCATATAGAAATTTGCCGGCGTGAAAAAGCGCGGCTCGAAGCTCTCAAAAGAAACGACGGCATTATATGCGATCTGATCCTTTCCTGCCGCGCGATTGAGCTTATGAACCGCCTTGTGCTTTGCATAAACAATGCTGAGGGCTACACCGATAAAAAAGCTCTGCAGGCTGATTTTGATCAGTGGCTACGGGACTACAGCGCCGCCTGGCTTCGCGATGATAAGCCCTCTGACCTTTGGAGATTGCAGGAATTTGTTCAGAATATAACAAAGTGAACGCTAAACGATAATTTAGCGTAATAACTATATTAGATGACT
>JAFXGC010000155.1 GCA_017513325.1 Clostridia bacterium | reverse complement strand
GGGCGGTACCTGTGTTTTATCAAGAATAATACTTTCGATTTCTTCCTCAAGGGCATCGGGCAATTTATAGCCGTTACCCTGAAAAATCTTGATTCCGTTATATTCACACGGGTTATGTGATGCAGAAATCATAACAGCCGCGTCATACTCGTACTTCTTGACAAGATAAGCAACTGCAGATGTAGGAATTTCACCAAGGAGCATAACGTCTGCACCAACTGAGCAAAGACCTGCCGAAATTGCAGATTCAAGCATCTGTGATGATGCACGTGTGTCCATACCGATAAGAACTTTGGGACGTTTAATTGAGTGCTTTGTAAGAACCATTGCAGCGGCTCTGCCTATCTGCATTGCAAGCTCACAAGTAAGCTCGGAGTTTGCCACTCCCCTTGCACCGTCTGTACCAAAAAGTCTGCCCATAAAAATTCTCCTATCAAAATAAATTTGGGATATAAATCAATATGAATCGAAGCTACCCTGAAGGGAATCCTCCTCCGTGGGATTAAAGCCCAGATGTCTGTATCCCGCGGGAGTAACCTTTCTGCCGCGAGGAGTTCTCATAAGGAAGCCAAGCTGCATAAGGTAAGGCTCGTAAACATCCTCGATTGTAACGGACTCCTCACCGATAAGGGCGGCAATTGTGTCAAGTCCAACGGGACCGCCATTGTAATTTTCAATCATTGCCCTCATAAGATTGCGGTCAACAAGGTCAAGACCCAGCTCGTCAATCTCCATACGTTCAAGGGCCTTGCGTGCCGCATCCTCAGTAATAACTCCCTCTGCCATAACCTGTGCATAGTCCCGCGCGCGTTTGAGAAGTCTGTTGGCAATTCGTGGTGTTCCTCTTGAACGAGAAGCAATTTCAAGAGCACCGTATTTATCAATTTCAATTCCTAAAATTCCTGCACTTCTTTTGACAATCTGAGCCAACTCTTCAGGAGTATAAAGTTCAAGACGAAGTATTACTCCGAAGCGGTCTCTGAGTGGTGCAGAAAGCTGACCGGCACGTGTTGTTGCACCAACAAGAGTGAATTTCGGAAGATCAAGCCTGATTGAACGGGCAGAAGGTCCTTTTCCGATGATTATATCAAGAGCGTTATCTTCCATTGCAGGATAAAGGATTTCTTCAACGCTTCGGTTAAGTCTATGAATTTCATCAATAAAAAGAACATCGCCTTCGTTTAAATTAGTCAAAAGAGCTGCAAGATCTCCCTGCTTTTCAATAGCAGGACCGGATGTTACACGAAGGTTGACATTCATTTCGTTTGCAACAATTCCGGCAAGTGTTGTTTTTCCAAGGCCCGGAGGTCCATAAAGTAAAACGTGGTCAAGACTTTCGCCTCTGTTTTTGGCAGCCTGGATATAAATTTCAAGATTTTCTTTGACCTTTTCCTGACCGATATATTCGCTCATTACTCTTGGACGAAGAGACACCTCGATATCGCTGTCGGCTGAAGTTTGCTGAGTTGAAACATACCTTTCTTCATATCCGTTTTCAATCATTTAATCACACCTGCCTTGAAAGAAGCTTTAACGCTTGTTTAATAATATCCTCAACATTGAGAGAAGGATCAATTTTGCTAACAGCAACTGCCGCATCTGTCTGAGTGTAGCCGAGCATTGTCAGCGCAGCTATCGCCTCTGACGTATTGGAAGAATCAGCGGCAAGCTCAACGCTTTCAACTGACACACCGCCGGAATTAACAGCGCCGAGAGTTTTTACTTTATCTTTCAGCTCCAAAATTATTCTCTGAGCAATTTTGGGCCCAACTCCCTGAGCTTTTGTTATTGCCTTGGAATCACCGGCAGAAATCAAAAGAGCCAATCTGTCAGGCAAATACTGAGAAAGAACGGCAAGAGCAGCTTTTGGTCCAACGCCGCTGACGCTTATAAGAAGCTTGAACCATTCAAGCTCATATTCAGTTGAAAAGCCAAAAAGCTCCATTGCATCTTCGCGCACATTGAGATAAGTGTAAAGAGTTACAGTTTCAGAAGGATCAATATCCTGAAGTGTCATATAAGACACCTGACATCTGAAGCCTACTCCGCCACATTCAATAGCAACACTTGACAAATCGGTTTTTAAAACTCTTCCGGTTAAACTATAAAACATATTTTATATCCCCTTTTTAATTTTCGGTGTTCCTACAGCGCAAGAACCGCTTGTGTGTGCATGACAGATTGCCATAGCCAACGCATCGGCAGTATCATCAGGCTTAGGAACTTTTTCAAGGCCGAGAATTCGCCTTGTCATCTCCTGAACTTGTTTTTTTTCGGCTCTTCCATAGCCAACAACTGACTGCTTAACCTGAAGGGGTGTATATTCAAAGGAAGGAACGCCGTTTTTTTCGGCAGCAAGCATAATTACTCCCCTTGCCTGACTGACATCAATAACGGTTTTAGCATTAGTGTTAAAAAACAGTTTTTCAATTGCCATTGCATCAGGCTTATATTTTTCAATCAGAAAAGACATTTCATCAAAAATAACACGTAGTCTTTTGTTAAAAGGCATATCAGCCGGAGTGGTTATCGCACCGAAATTTATAATTCTGAATCGACAGTTTTTGAATTCAATAATTCCAAATCCAACGATTGCGTAACCCGGGTCAATTCCAAGGATGATCATTAATTTACCTACTTTGCATACAATATCGCATTTTAAATCATTTTATTATATCACAGTTTGTTTTTTTGAGCAATACATTTATGTAAAATATTACATTTAAAAACTTCATATTCACCGGTAGATATCAAAAGGGATGTAAAAAAAGAGCAGATCGCATAAAACAAGATAAATATAGGATTTCTTCCGGTTTAAAACAAAGAAATCCTTTAAAAATATAATCGTTAAAGGAAGACAAAATCGGTGTTTTTGTGTTTTGTTCATTCTGCGCAATTTTCCCCAACACTAAAAAGAGGATGTAAAAAACGAGTTTTACATCCCCTTTATCAGTCATATTTTGCATATCTCTAATTTTATTTTTTGCCATCTCTTTCTCTTATAACAAATCTGACCGGAGTTCCTTCAAGACCGAAGATTTCTCTGATCTGATTTTCAAGATAACGCTGATAGCTATAATGAAAAAGTTCAGCATCGTTGACAAAACAAACAAATGTTGGTGGTCTTGTTGATGCCTGAGTCATATAATAAATCTTAAGTCGCTTTCCTTTATCGG
>JAFXGC010000154.1 GCA_017513325.1 Clostridia bacterium | reverse complement strand
GCAAGAAACTTCATATTTCTGGTTGCCGTTTTCGTCAAATACAGGATTTGCATGACCATCCTGGCATCCAACTACATTTATGTTACCTGCAATATCCTGCATTTCCATGTATTCATATACATATTTCCAGCCTTCGCCATAGTGAATCTGGAGATATTCCTCAATTGCAGCAAGGAACTCTTCATAGCTCATATAGGAAACTGTGCCATCTTCGTTTTCAACCATGCTCCACATGAACACAGATGCAAGGTGAGCCTTGAGGTTTTCAAAAACATAACCCTTGCTTGCGCCTTCATAGTAGATACCTGTTACGTTACAATTTTCAATTACATACTTGAAGTCGTACCAGATGTTGAATACGTTAGGAGAGTCGGATACGTATGTGTTATAGTTAACAGGATAGTACCAGAACCACATTGTTGCGCCTGTAACCTTTGTTACATCGCCCCATGCTGCAAATGACTCAGCGTCAGATTCGCCATAGTTACCAAGTACGTTCCAGTTGCCGTTACATTCGTAAGCGCCCATGTAGTGGTTGTTACAGGGGTTACCGCAGAACATAATGCAAAGGTTTTCCTGAGGTCTGATTGCTTCATAACCGTAGGGATTCTTTGCATCATTCTTCTCATCAGAGAGAATCTTTTCATGAGGGAATGAGTGGTCGTAAAGAATTGTATAAAGTCTGAGATCAGGATAATAGTCATAGATTGCCTGACCATATCCATAACCAATCTCGCCTGCGGAATTTGTACCGTCAGCATCTGTACTAGCGGGTCTGCCTTCGTACATAGCCTTGATATCTTTACAAGCTCTGTTTGCGATATAGAGGTTAAGACCAGCTTCACCGCAGCCGAGACGTGTACCGAACTTTCGGTCACTACCTGTGTTCATAATGAACTTACATTCGTTACATGTACAAACTGTTCTGTTGTCACAGATGGAGAAGGACATAAGAGATGTTTCTTCTCTGAATGTGTGGCCCCAGCTCTGGCAATATCTGATACCTTCAAGAAGTCCGCGGAACAGTGTTGCATATACATCATCACTTGTGAAACAAGGATTCCATTCGGATTCATTCTTAACCACACCGGCATTCTCTTTCGCCTTATAATCGCCATATGTATGAACGCCGTTGTTAATATCAACGTAAACCTGACCTGTAGCGATCTGCCAATACTTACCGAAAGAGTGAGCATTGATCCAGTGAGGACCTGTGAGTGTACCCATTGCTACACTTGAATTACCGTGCTGAGAACCGTTGAGGCGGTTGGGGAAATAGTGAAGTTCATCATTTCTCCAGAATGCCTGCTTAGCTATACGGAATTCAAGGAAAGAATCGTGGAACACATTTGTTCCCTCGGGAATATCAGATGTTCTTGCTGCATACTGATATGTGAATACGTCGTTATAGAATCTGTAACCGAGATACTCTTCGAGAATTTCGTATACAGCGTACATTGCGCCGCGACGTGTACCATAAATAAAGAGGTCGCCGTCGACAACTTCGTACTTGTAGTTTTCAATTTCAAGCTCTTCTTCAAGACCTTCAACTGTTGTTACATCAACAAACTCGATCTTGTGAGCTCTTGTTGCAGCAGTTGTTGTTCCAAGATTAACACCTGTTGAAAGATTGATGAACTTTCTGAGTGTATCAGCTGCATAGTAGTTATTTTCAACGTACTTTGCATCAGCGTGATAAACGATGTCATACTCAGAAATAGGGTTTCCGGCAATTGTAAAGTTTGCAACAGCCTTATCGCTTTCATAGTTTTCAAGCGCGTCAACACCTGCATGGCACTTCTTGAGAATAAGAAGGTCCTTTGCGTTTACGGAACCATCAGCGTTAATATCAGAGCCGTCAACATTAACAACTGAAAGATCAACGCAATACTTCTTGATTTCAAGATCATCCATTGCGTTTACTGCGCCGTCATCGTTAGCATCACCAACTGTGTACTCATTACCCATAATTATATCAGGATAAGCGCCGTTTCCGGAGAGCGCTGAAGCTGAAATAACTGAAGAAACAAGCATCATTACACAGAGCAATGCTGCAATGATTTTTTTCATAAATATCTCCTCCTATACATTATTAATCAATCTAATGATATCATATTTTTGCTTAAAATCAATGTTTTTTTGCTAAATAAAACTCGTCTTCCTTTTTTTTGGATATTTAGCACATATTACTCATTCATATTTTAGTTATTTCGCTATTGCTAATTTTTGATAATTGTTATAGATACGTAATCGTTCTATGCACAGATAACAAAAAACGCCCTGCCAAAGCATAGCGTTTTTTATTTGTATTAATTCATCAACCGTGGAATCCCCAACCAGGTGTGGAACCATTATAACCCCAGGTGTCAGCGTTATCAATATTCCATGAACCGCCGTTATAGAACAGCTTCATAGGAGATTTGCTTGCATCAAAGGAAATACTGTTAATATCATAAACCCAAATGTCTACGCCATTATCCTTAATGAAATTGTAAAGCCATTCATAGCGCTCTACATATTCCGCCTTCTGTGCTTCGTCAGTGCTCTCAACATACCATGATTTATGGCAAGCAGAAAGACCAAGGAACTCTGCATTCATAAGCAGATATTCGCATCTTCTCACCTGTGCACCCTCAGCAAGAGCAAGAGCCTTAAGAATAAGACCTCTCATATACTCATAGTTATCGCGCATATATTCATAGTCGAACATATCACCGGGATAGTCAAGGTTGTTTACATAGCAATAAGATTCTATTGTTCCGTACTTATCGCCTGAAGTAGTGTTTATGTTACCGGCATGATCCTGCATTTTAATATATTCAAAGATATATTCAGCGCCGTCGCCATAATACATCTGAAGGTATTCCAGCATAGTTGCTTCAAACTCTTCAAGACTCATAGCGTTCAGATTGCCGTTCTCATCCTCAGTTATGCTCCACATATACTTTGTTGCAAGATATGCCTTCAGGTTTTCAAAGATATATCCGCCGCTGCCGCCTTCATAGAAGAAGCCGGTTACATGGCAAACCTCGGAAGCAAACTTGAAGTCGTAATAAATATTATAAATATTGGGAGAATCGGAAAGGAAGGTATTGTAGCTTACTGCGTAGTACCAGAACCAAAGCTCAGCACCTGATTTGTGGCAAGCCTCGCCCCAGCTCTTTATAGCTTCAGCACCCTGGAGACCGCTTCTGCCAAGAATATTTGTTTTACCTTCGCACTCACCTGAATCAAGTGTGTGGTTATTACAAACCTGAGCACAGAACATAATGATAAGATTTTCTGCAGGAATGATATCCTTATATCTTTCATCTGTGAAAAGCTTTTCATGAGCAGGTGTGCTGTCATATATAATGGTATAGAGGTTCATATCGGGATATGCATCGGTGATTGCTCCACCATATCCGCCATCGCTGTATGTTTTATCGCCGTTTTCCTGCATAGATGCTGCTCTGCCGGGATAATACTCAACTATATCGCGGCAAGCTCTGTTTGCAAGATAGATATTAAGGCCCGCAGCTCCGCAATTAAGACGCTCGCCCTTCTTTCTGTCAGTACCTGTAGAGCTTATATACTTACAGCTGTTGCAAGAACAGGTATAGTTTGCGTTGTCGCAAATTGAGAATGACATAGATGATGTTTCTTCGCGGAAAGTATGCCAACCACTGATGAGTCGCATTACTTCAAGCAAGCCGCGGAAAAGTGTTGCATATTCAGCATCACTTGTAAAGCACGGGTTCCACTCAAGCTCATTCTGCTGAATGCCCGCGTCCATTTTTGCCCAATAATCGTTGGAGTTAGTTCCGTCATAATCAACATAAACCTGACCCGTTGCCATCTTCCAATAATAGCCGTAGGAGTGCGCATTGATCCAGTGAGGACCTGTCAGTGTTCCATATTCAATACCATCATGAGAATAAAGTGTTGAACCGTTAAGACGGTTAGCAAAATATATGCCCGTTTTATCCGTTGTCATATTCTGACCTGAGAAACGGAATGTTGTGCCGGGATCTCTGTATACACTTGTTCCCTCAGCAATATCTATAACTCTTTCGTTATAAAGGTACAACTCATTGGGAGCATAGAATCTGTAGCCAAGAACCTCTTCAAGGATCTCATAAACTGCATACATATTTCCGCGGCGTGTGCCGTAGATATACAGATTGCCGTTTACTACTTCGTACTTATAGTTCTCAATGCCCAGATCTTCTTCAAGGCCGGGAACAGTTGTAACATCAACCATTTCGATCACGTACTCTGTGGTTGCCTCAGTTACAATGGGGAGAGAAACGCCTGTTGCGCTCTCAACGTATTTGCTCAAGGTGGTCGCTGCATAATATGCGTTTTCGACATATTTGGAGTCTTTGTGATAAACTATGCAATAGTTTGAAATATCGTTGCCTGCAATAGTGAATCTGTCAACCACGTTTGCATTGTCATAACTTTCAATGCTGTCAACACCTGCCTGGCATCTTGTGAGCAGGAGAAGGTCCTTGGCATTTACAACATTGTCAGCATTGATATCCGATGCCTTAAGGTTTGCACCGGGCATAGAAACACAATACTTTTTGATTTCAAGGTTGTCAATAGCGTTTACCGCATTATCTCCGTTAGCATCACCCAACATGAAAGCATCATCAGAGAAAATACTGTATTCGGAGTTGTTGCTTACAAGCGCAGAAGCTGAAACAACCATTGACCCAACCATTATCATACAAAGCAATACAGAAATGATTTTCTTCATAATTCAATCGTCCTTCCGTTATATTTATATATTAATTTTAACATATTTTTGTTTAAAATCAATATTACAAAAAAATATTCTTCACAGTTAAAGATTTTTTTAAAATATAGTAGTAAAACAAACTCAAAAATCCCCTGTATTTTTCAAAATACAGGGGATTTCCTATGCATATAATCAGATATATTCTGCAAATCTTTCGATGATGGCATCCGCAATTCTTTCACTTGCATGGCCGTCACCATAGGGGTTGGAAACTGTGCTCATCTTTTCATATTCTTCGCGGCTACCAAGAAGCTCGTCTACAATATTGTAGATATTTTCTTCATCTGTGCCTGCAAGCTTCAGTGTGCCTGCTTCAACACCTTCAGGACGCTCAGTTGTGTCACGAAGAACAACTACAGGCTTGCCAAGACCGGGAGCCTCTTCCTGAATTCCGCCGCTATCTGTGAGAATGATATAAGCTCTGTTCATAAAGTTATGGAAATCAAGCACGTCCAGAGGCTGAATAAGCTTGATTCTGTCGCATCCGCCAAGGATCTCGTTTGCAACCTGCTGAACTCTGGGGTTAAGATGAACAGGATATATAACTTTGATATCCTCGTATTTATCAAGAATTCTTCTGATGGCCTTGAACATATGACGCATAGGTTCGCCAAGGTTTTCTCTGCGATGAGCTGTGAGAAGAACAAGACGGCTGTCACCGATCCAATCAAAGATCTCGTTCTGATAATCCTCGCGAACTGTTGTCTTAAGCGCGTCGATCGCTGTGTTTCCTGTTACGAAGATATTGTTATCATCTCTGTGCTCACGAAGCAGATTTTCACGGCTAAGCTGAGTAGGCGCGAAGTTCATATCGGAAACGAGAGTTATAACCTGACGGTTGATCTCTTCAGGATAGGGAGAATACTTATCGTATGTACGAAGGCCTGCCTCAACGTGGCCAACGGGGATCTGCTGATAGAATGCTGCCATTGCAGATGCCATTGCAGTTGTTGTATCACCGTGAACAAGCACTATGTGAGGAGAGCACTCCTTAAGAACCTCTTCAAGCTTTACAAGCACGTCCGCTGTGATAGAGGAAAGTGTCTGTCCTGCCTTCATAATGTCAAGGTCATAATCGGGAGTTACATCAAATGCTTCGAGAACCTGGTCAAGCATCTGTCTGTGCTGTGCAGTTACGCAAACAATAGTTTCGATTTCTTTTCTTTTCTGCAATTCTTTAACAAGGGGAGCCATTTTGATAGCTTCAGGTCTTGTGCCGAAAACTGTCATAACTTTGATCATGTCTCAAATCCTCTTTTCTTCTTTATGTCATCATTATATACTATTTAAACCAAATAATCAAGTGCATTAGTATTATAAAGCACCATTAAAAAGGTCAAACCACATGGAAACGACCTTTTCTTTTGAAAAATCCATAGCGCGAGCCATACAATTTTCTCTCATACGCGCCATTTCATCACCAGAAAGACTGAGAAGAGAAACGAGCTTTTCCACATAGTCGTCATCATTTCTCTCGGGAACTACCACGCCGTTGACACCGTCGTTGATTATTGAGCCCGTTCCTATTCTTAGCTCAAATGAAATAGGTGGTGTTTCGCAGTACATAGCTTCCAAAAGAACCATGGGCAAAGCTTCTGAAACGGATGTCATAAGATATGCCTTTGAATCGTGCATTTCCTGAAGCAGCGCTCCGTGAGGCACTCCGCCCATAAAGCAAACCTTTTCTTCAATACCAAGCTCTTTTGCATATGCCTTGAGCTCACCCTCAAGCTCACCCTGACCTGCTATTTTCAGCACATATCCTTCAACTCTGTCGCAAACCTTTTTCCATATGCGAAGCATTGTTGCAAAGTCCTTGTCTGGATGAAGGCGTCCCGCCGCAATAACCTGATTTTTCTTTTCTGTTGTTCTGTCAACAGGCTCAAAATTAAGGAAGTTGGGAAGAGTTACACATTTTGTATGTGAATTATGACCATCCATAATTTCCTTAAGCTCACCCGTAACCTTATCTGTAAGCAAAGTGAAATAATCTATATTGGAATAATTAGCCTTAAAATCTGCCACAAGCTGAGGATCAAACTTATGGTCGAAATGAAGCTGTGCAATCTTCAATACGTTCTTGTTTCCGTACTGGGAAAGCCACATATTGTGATCGTGTCTTGTGGAGATAACAGCACCATCTTCAATAGCCTTGATAGCTTTCACCATAGTGCTCTTTCTCAGACGAAGGACTTTAACTGCCTTTAAGCCTTCTTTCAAAATACGGAAAGGATTCTTGCTTCTGACAGCGGCAGAAAACTCCTCTCTGTTGGGGCGCACATCTGTAAGATATGTTATTTTAACCCTTTCGTCAAAATCATAAGCAGGCTTATCATAACGATATGTAGTGAGAACTTCCACTTCCAGCCCTTTTTCAACAAAAGCATTTGCAATAGAAGCGATAACCATTTCAACCCCACCGTGATTAAGGTGAAGCGCTGTAATATATACTTTAGATATGCTCATAATACCCTCCGTTTTTTAATAGCTCACAAAAGCTCAGTATTCCACGATTATAGTATATCCCTATCAGCGATTTTTTTCAAGTACTATTTTTTGCTACAGAAAGAAAGGGGGATTCTGATGCAAAAAATCCTGCATTTCTGCAGGATTTATCACTCTGTCACTTCTTCAGACTCATTTAACGTAGGAATAAGATTCTTTGCAATTTTACCCTTTCCTCTGCTCTTTACATAGAAAAATCCAACCACGGAGAAAACAACAGCACCTATGAAATTTACTATCAGATCCTTCATGGTATCAACAATTCCCGTATCCACATATCCTTTCACACCATAATCGGAAAAAACATATTGGCTGCCGTCAGCGCCAATAATAACAGTATCAACTATATCGTGAAAAGCAACCGTTTGATTTGAAGCAGTTGTGTCAAAAGTGACGCTGGTTATGGAATTAATAACGGTGTCCTTCTGCATATCAAAACCCACAAGCATATCCATGCCAAACTCAAAAAACTCCCATAAAACACCTACCGTCATAGAAAAGCAAAACGCCATCACAGCAAGATAGAAAGGAGAAAGGTTGAATTTTACTCTGGAGCTTCTGTTAAGCACGTCAACCATTGCAAAACCGATTGCAGCAAAGAGGAAACTGTTGACCGTGTGAAGCATGGTGTCCCAGTGAGGCACTCTAACGTAAAAGCTTGAAATTTCTCCAAGAATCTCCGCTGCAAAAATAAACAGCAAAACTATAATTTCAAGAGCATCCGGCAGATCCACCTTAAATTTTCGTTCAACAAATGCAGGAAGCAAAAACAGAACAAGAGATAAAATGCAAAGAAAAAAGTTCTCTATGTTTCCGGAAACAAGGCTAACGACCGCTACAGCAATAACAAGTATACGTAAGATTATATAAACAGCTGCAACATTTTTGTTTTTCTTGATTTCCGTCTGTAAATCTTTGATAAACTGTTGAAGCTTGCCTTTTTTTCTGTCCTTCATCAAATCACCCCAAAACAAATTATACTTATTATATGCATTATATTGTTAATAATTAACCCGCATATTTTAAACTTTTTGTAAGTGGTGATTACGAAAAAACTGCATTGCAAAAGCAATGCAGTTTTCTTATATTAACTCAAAAAAGCTCAAAGGAAATAAAATCAACGTGCCCTTCTCCGCGATATGTGAAATAAAGAGCGTGAGTGCCGCAAGGTAACTCGCCCACACCTTCAAAAACTGACGCTTCTTCCAAAGGAGAAACAAGCACCTTTACAAGTACCTCGCCGCCGCGTACGGTAGAAACTTCAAAAACGCCCTCGCCATCAGAACGCACAGTCATTTTTATAGTCTCCCCGCCTTCAAAGGCAAAATATTTAAAGCCTGCCCAGCTGCCGTTGTCCATATAAGCAATATACTGAGTGCCGTTTTCTTCTCTGTCCTCACCTGTCTGGGTGAAATAAGGCATTGTATCAAAATGATCCCAGCCGTAATTGGAGCATCCGCCATCAGAAGAGAGATTGCAGGCAATACGCGCTTCGTATACGCCCTTGCCCTTCAGCGCGCCACCGTTTAGTCCGCAGCTTGTAACCTCTGCCTGAACAAAATGACCATTTGGGAGCATAATTATCTTCTCAGCGCAAGCCTGGCGTGAATACATAGTTTTATTGGTATGTCTGTGAAAGAAAACATAATAATCATCCCCTATCCTTTCAACACTGCCGTGATTGTTTGAAGGATAGTTCAGCGGTTCTGTATTTCCGTTGATCCCAATATCCACGTCGCTTACAAGCACTCCGCCATATGTAAAGGGACCCTCAGGTCTGTCACCTATAGCATAGCAAAGCTCGTGATAATTTTCAGAAGAATAAATAAAATAATACTTTCCGTTGAACTTACGGATACTGGGAGCTTCAAATACACCATGGCCTTCAAAAGAAGTACCCTTTGTATGAAGCATGCCGGGACAAACCATAGTCGGCTCACCCTTGATCGTCACCATATCGCTTTCAAGCTCAAAATGATAAGCACCGTCAATTCTCGCTTTTGCCAGATTATCGTTAATATCGTCGGAAAGCTCCCAAGTGGGAGAAAAACCTATATAAAGGTGAACCGTTCCGTCGTCATCCACAAGCACACCGGGATCGAAGCAGAAAACATCGCCTTCTTTTGTGCCGTATATTCTGCCGTCAGCCAGCTTGATGTGTCCGTAAAACTCAAATTTCCCTGCAGGCTCATCGCAAACAGCAACACTGATAACTGAATCGTTGTTGATCGCATAATAAAAATAATAACGTCCGTCAGGTCCGATGCAAGCATCGGGAGCATAACCTGTCCACTTTCGCTCATGGTTGAAAGGATCGTTTACAGTGTCATATATTTCCCCGTGAAATTTCCAATCCGAAAGATCATTGACGGGAGCAGACCATCCCACATATGTATTAAGGCAGAAATTCTCGCCACCGAAGCGGTCGTGACTGCCGTAAAGATAAATTCTGTCGCCAAAAACGTGAGGTTCCCCATCAGGAATGTATTCCCAAGAGGGCAAAAAAGGATTGAATGCTTGATTTTTCATATTATTCTCCTGAACCATTTCTACTGATAATACTTTATCATAATCAAACGTATTTTACAAGAAAAAAATATGAGGGCGTTTGTGCAAACGATAATTTGCATTGCAAAAAAAGCCGCTGATTTCTCAGCGACTTTTCATCATTCGTTATATTTAAGATATCGTATAGTCTCCTGAGTTTGTATCCTCTACATTTTCGGAAAGCTTTTTGTTTATTTTTTTAAGACGCTTTCGTTCTATTATGTCATCTATGATATAAACTATAACTGCCATTGTTAAAGCAGGTATAATTCCATTTTTAATAGCCATTATTATTACCTCAGCAGTAAAACAATTTAAGTACCATAGAAGTAAAATGAACGAAGGTATAAGTACAATAAACAATATACCTCTACGTATCCACTTAATCAACTGTGAATCACCTTTTATCACCCCTAAAAGGAAGCCCTCAAATATAGGACCAATAACGGCTATCGCTGTCATTACATATATCTCATTAGTACGAATATGATCTAACTTGAACACCAATCCATAAATAATAAAAAACACACAAACAACTGCTAATGAATTTATGATTCCTCTCATAATTCTGTTAAATAATTTCATCCCTACACCCCCAGCTTGTTCTTTATTTCATTTACATACTGTCGAGAAACCATAAGCTTTTCACCATTTGTAAGTTCTGCTTCAAGACGTGCTCCTGTGCTTCTTTTGATGCTTTTTAATTTTCTGAGGTTAGCTATAGTAGATTTAGATATTCTAACATAAGACGTATTTGCAAGCTTTTCACAAAGTTCATAAAGCCTCGCTTTAATCTCAAAAACATCATCCTTTGTATAAAAAAATGTCTTATTATCTACAGATTCAAAATAGTATATATCTTTGAGAGGTATGAAGCTTACTATCCCTTGTCTTTCTCCTGCAACTGTGTTTCCAATGAGACTAAGACAGGATATAACCTCGGAAAGCTCATCATCAATGAGTTTTGCTTTTATGGTTATTTCTGTTTCTTTAATACTTTCATTTTGGATTATTTCTATTTTCACTGCCAACCCTCCTTACGAGTTAAGTATATCAAACCTATATTTCATTTTCAACCGACTTTCTGTGAGATGCATTTTCTGATGATGAAATTCACATAAACACAAAGAATAATTTCTATTTCATGTCAATACTTTGAATATAAGCAACAAAAAAGGAGGCTGATGCCTCCTTAATTTTATTATATATCAGTTTTAAATAGTCACTTGCGTTTTTACAAAGAAAAAGCAGGCTGAGCTTGCCAATATTCTTTGAAAACCAAATAAGCTTCATTTTAAGTCTACACAACTTTTCTCGCTAGAACCTTTGTAGTTCAAGCCCTCGGACTATTAGTATCGGTTAGCTCAATACATTACTGTACTTACACCTCCGACCTATCTAACTCGTAGTCTTCAAGTGTCCTTACCAACTTTCGTTGTGGGATATCTAATCTTGAGGTAAGTTTCACGCTTAGATGCTTTCAGCGTTTATCTCATCCGCACGCGGCTACTCTGCTATGCACTTGGCAGTACAACAGATGCACCGGTGGTGCGTCCGACCCGGTCCTCTCGTACTAAGGTCAGCTCCTCTCAAATATCCTGCGCCCACGACAGATAGGGACCGAACTGTCTC
>JAFXGC010000153.1 GCA_017513325.1 Clostridia bacterium | reverse complement strand
TAAGGCAGATGCTCTCCCAACTGAGCTATGCTTCCATTTTCGCCGCATTTCTCACGCGGCTTTGTTATTATATCAAACCACTTTTCGTTTGTCAACACCTTTTTTGATTTTTTTGAAAATATTTTTTAGGTGTTTTTTATGGATCTTTTCGTATATAACCGTGGGACGGAGCCTTAGACGTTCCGACATACAAGTACATAACTAAAAAGATTCTGAATTTGTATTACCTTATCATATTAACACCTGCTATGATGACTACAACCGCAAAAGCAAGCCGCAGTATTTTAGTATTCAACCGATCAGTGAGAAAAGCTCCTATGATTCCTCCGATAGCGGCGGGAAGGGCAAATCTGCCTACGAGTTCACCGCTTGCGGCGTCTTTTGAAACGTATATTGCCGTGCTCACAACAGAAAGCGGAAGCACGCATGCTACCACTGTTGCAAAATTATCTCTTGATGCTTCTTCACTTTTATCCGGATTAAGAGCGGCTATTGCAAACATCAGCACAACGCCTGAGCCTGCTCCGAGAAACCCATTGAGAAATCCTGCCGCAATTCCTGTTATAATTGCAAAAACAAACTTCTTTTTTGCGTTTTTTTCTATCTTTATCTGCATCATTTTCTGCCTTTGTTTAAAGAATTTGCCACAGTCCTTGTATTTGTGTGATTTTTGTGGTATTATAATATGAAGTAGTTTTATTATTCCACTGATATTTTGCCTTATACGGCTTGACATAAAAGAAAGGTGCGGTAATTCGATGCCGAACAACACAAAAAAGAAAAAAACAAAAGCAACGTCCCCTAAAAAAGCGCAGGCTAGAAAAACTCAGCCAAAGAAAAGCACTGCTGCAAATTCTGCAAAAGCGCAGCAGATGAAGATGCAGGAAAGAAAAGCAGAAAGACGAAGCTTTTTTGCAACCCAGGTTCTTCCTTACATACTCATTGTGGCAGCAATCTTTCTCATAGTTTGCTATTTCACAGGTGGCGGAGAAGATCCGGGAGTTGTTAATGGATTTATATACAACACTTTAACAGGTCTTTTTGCAGGCGCAGCATTTATCCTACCCCTGTTTTTGCTTGTTTCTGCAATAATGAGCCTTACCGACAAAACTGATGCAACGGGCGCTATGAGATATACCTTTGCAGGAATCTCAATGCTTCTTCTGGCGGCGCTCCTTCAGCTTATAACTCCGGCGTATTCATTTTCTGTAGTAACACTTTTCAAAAATGGAACACAGCTTTCCGGCGGTGGTGTAATAGGCGGACTTATCGGCGAGCTGTTTTTGGTTTGCTTCAAGGCTGCAGGATCATATGTGCTTATTATAGCTTTCCTCATTCTTTCCGTTTTGCTTATGATAGGTCTCACACCTAAATATATCTACGTTTATATTGCTTACACAATAAAAACAAAGAGAGAAGAAGCAGCTCAGAGAAGAGCGGAAGAAATGTTGGATGAGCCCATTCATTTCAGAGATCCTGATGCTATTGCTGAAGCTTATGAAGCGAAACAGGCTGAAAAGCTGAGAGCTAATGAAGAGAAAGAAGAGTATCAGCCCAGACGTAAAAAGCCCAAATTTGATACAGATGTTCCCGTTGAAATTGATATTCCTGAGGATATTCTTCCTGCAGAGGAAGTTGTTCCGGAACCCGAACCGGAGCCTGTTGATATGGATACAGTGATTTTCAACGAGGTGCTTCAGCGAACAAGAAGCAAAAAATCTGCCGCTGAAATAGAAGCGGAAAATGCGTTCTTTGAAGGCGCTGAAAAGCCTGCAAAGGCAGAAGAAACCGTTTGCGAGCCTCAGATTGAGGAAATCAAGGCAGAAGGCAGCGGTGTTTCTGCTGACTCTGCTGCTATTCTTGATCAGCTTGCAGATGCATATCTCGGACGCGGTGACGGTGAAGCCGAAAGCCTCAGCGTTGAAAGAAGCGATGAGGGTGAGATAACAAGCATCGAGCAGGTGGCAATTGAAATTCCCAAACCTGAATATAAATTTCCTCCAATTGATCTTCTCACAGAGGATAAGGGAAGTAAAGCAGGCGATATCAGAGGAGAGCTTCACGACAACGCAGCAAAGCTTGTCCGCGTGCTTGGCAGCTTTAATGTTAAAACAAAGATAGTGGGAGTTTCAAGAGGCCCCACTATCACAAGATACGAACTTCTCCCCGAGGCGGGCACAAGAGTTCGTTCCATTGCAAATCTTGTAGATGATATAGCTCTTAACCTCGCCACAACCGGTGTCAGAATTGAAGCTCCTATCCCGGGCAAAGCGGCGGTTGGTATCGAGGTTCCGAACAAGGTTGCGGAAACTGTTTACCTCCGTTCCCTTATTGATACAAAAGAATTCAGCGAAAATGCAAGCAAGATATCCACAGCCCTTGGCAAAAACGTAGGCGGCGAGCCTGTATATATGGATATCAAAAAAATGCCCCACCTTCTTATCGCAGGTGCAACAGGTATGGGTAAATCAGTTTGCATAAACTGTCTGCTTGTTTCAATGCTTTATAAAGCATCACCCGACGAAGTTAAGCTGATGCTTATTGACCCTAAAAAAGTTGAGTTTAATATTTATAACGGGCTCCCCCATCTTCTCGTTCCCGTTGTGAGCGATCCCAAAAAGGCAGCAGGCTCACTTAACTGGGCGGTGAACGAAATGGAGCGTCGCTTCGGACTTATAGAAGCGGTTGGCGTTCGAGATATCGCTTCTTATAACGAGATCACAAAGAACGATCCCGATTATGAATATATGCCTCAGATAGTTATCGTTATCGACGAGCTTGCTGACCTTATGTCCACTGCTCCCGATGACGTTGAAACATCTATTGCCCGTCTTGCTGCAAAAGCAAGAGCTGCAGGTATGCATCTTATTATCGGTACACAGCGTCCTTCAGTTGACGTTATCACAGGTGTTATCAAGGCAAATATTCCTTCCCGTATTGCCTGCACAGTTGCATCTCAGGTTGACTCCAGAACCATTATAGACCGTAGCGGTGCGGAAAACCTTATAGGACGAGGCGATATGCTGTATAGTCCTGTTGGAGCTGCTAAACCTATAAGAGTTCAGGGCGCATTCGTTTCTGATAAAGAGGTTGATGAGGTCGTTTCCTTTATCAAGGCTCAGAATATTTCAAATGAAAACAGCAAGGGCGATGAGATCATGAAGGAAATCGAAGCTGCGGCTGCTATGTGCGGTTCCAAAAAGGGATCCGGCGGAGTGACTGAAGGCGGCGCCTCTGATGGCGACGGAGATCCTCTTATTCGTCAGGCTCTTGACGTTGCGTTTGAAAGCGGAAAAATATCAACATCCCTGCTTCAGCGCCGTCTTTCCATTGGATACGGCAGGGCGGCAAAGATCATTGACCGTCTTGAAGAGCTTGGATATGTAAGCGCACCTGAAGGCCAGAAACCCAGACAGCTGCTTATCACAAAGCAGGAATATATGGAGATGGTTCTTCGTGATGAAGATCCCAACTAAAAACTACGCGTAGTGCAGAATTATTTGAAAGAGAATCATTATGGGTAAATTTATAGTTATAGAAGGGCTTGACGGCTCCGGAAAATCAACCCAGGGCGATTTGCTGCGTCAGCACTATGAAGCAGCAGGTAAAAAGGTGAGAGTTCTCAGCTTCCCTTGCTACAACACCCCCGGATGTACCTTGGTTGAAATGTATCTGTCAGGTCAGCTTGGAAATAAGGCTTCGGATACAAATGGCTATGCCGCGTCAATGCTTTTTGCTTCCGACAGATATGTCAGCTTTGTAACCGATTGGAAGAAGGATTATGAAGATCCTGATACAGTACTTATCTCAACAAGATACACAACTTCAAATGCATATCATCAGCTTTCTAAAACAGAAAGAGATGAGTGGGATGAGTTCCTTTCCTGGTTGTGTGATTTTGAATTTGGCAAGCTTGGTCTTCCTGCTCCCGATAAGGTGATTTTCCTTGAAATGCCTCAGGCTCAGAGCTCCAAAAAGGTTGAGGAGCGTTGCAACGAAACCGGAGCAGTGAAGGATATTCACGAAAAGGATGCTGAGTATCTGCGCAGATGCTACGATGCGGCTATGTATACAGCAGAAAAGCTTGGATGGAGTGTTATCAATTGTGCTCCCGACGGTGTTCAGAAATCCAAGGAAGAAATTTCGCAGATCCTTATTGATCTGATAGATAATTAAGGAGATAATCATGGTATATTTGTTTTTGGCAGAAGGTTTCGAAGAGATCGAAGCACTCACCCCAGTAGATCTTCTTCGCCGCGCAAAAATCAATGTAGTAACGGTTGGTATAGGAGGTAAAGTGGTTTGCGGAGCTCACGGCATCAAGGTTGAAGCTGATGTGAGCGAAGCAGAAGCTGTTTCAATGCTTTCTGAATCAGGAGCTGAAATGGTTATACTTCCCGGTGGTATGCCCGGTAGTACCAATCTTGATATGAGTACAACTGTTGAAACTTTCCTGCAGTACGCAATGGAGAACGATATTCCCTACGGCGCAATATGTGCGGCTCCCATGGTGCTTGGCAAGCGTGGCATGCTTCAAAATAAAAAGGCAGTTTGCTATCCCGGATTTGAAGAATATCTTCTTGGCGCAGAAGTTGTTGATGCTCCCGCTGTGCGTGACGGTAAAGTAGTTTGCGGCAGAGCAATGGGCAGTGCAGCTCAGTTTGCTTTGCTTATAATTGAAGTTCTCAGGGGCGAAGAAGCAGCACTTGAGATTAAAAAATCAATATTGCTATGAACAATCATTCATTGAAGGTTGCTGAGCAGAAAAGAGAGCTGAGAGCTCAGTTCAGAGAAAAGAGAATGGCGCTTACGGCCGAGGAAAAATCTCAGCGTGACAGTGCTGTCTGCAGATATGCAGTAAATTTGGCTGCGTTCAGATATGCCAATTGTGTTCTTATGTATGCACCAACCAGATATGAAATAGATGTTATGCCAATTGCTGAGGAAGCACTCAGGAGAGGGAAAAAAGTATATTTTCCCCGATGCTGTAAAGAAAAGAAAACTATGACATATCATATGGTTTCAAGTTTCGATGAGCTTACGAAGGATGCTTATGGTATTCTTGCTCCTCCTGAAAGTGCCCCGGCTTACAGCGTTTCGGATAAATCAACGGTTCTTTGTTTGATCCCCGGTCTCATATACGACAGATATGGATATCGTGTTGGTTATGGCGGAGGATATTACGACAGATTTCTTACGGAATTTGAAGGCTGTAAAATGGGTGTCATATACAGTGATTTTATTATTGAAAGAGTTCCAAAAGGTCATTTTGATCATAAGGTTGATATAATGTTGACAGAAAAGAATGTGAGGATTCCCCTTGAAAGTTAAAGGAATACATGCAGCGCCTGCCTTGGTTATAGTTGTTATGGCGCTAAGCTGCGCTGCCGGCTTCGCTGATATATCCGCTATATCAGGTGGAATGAGCCCTATGCTGACAGTAACAGTGTTGCAGCTTATGATAATAGGAATACCATCGGTGTTCTTTTGCTTGCTTCGCGGTCATGAATATACGAAAAGACTTCGCTTGAAGATCATTCCTGCAAGATTTCTTACGATGACAGTTTATTCGCTTGCTTTTCTTGTATTTGGAAGTATGGCGCTTAATCTTGTAATGTATAAGCTTTTCCCGAATGCTGCGGGTGACGTAACAACGTCCTATATGTCGTACACTGCAAGTGAAGCAGGAGGAGCTATTTATGCGGCTATCAGTCTTGCAATAGTTCCTGCGGTGCTTGAAGAATTTCTTTGCCGTGGAATCATTTCGGCAGAATACAACACATATGGCTCGCTGACAGGTGTTATAATGAGTGCGCTTATGTTTTCTATGCTGCACACAAGTTTTGTGAGATTTCCTATATATCTGTTCACAGGCATAGTGCTTTCATTGACAGCTTCAATTTCAAGTTCCGTTCTTTCTTCAATGCTTGTTCATATGCTGAACAATATTTTTGTTCTGTTCCTCGAGCCTTATCTTTATAAGATAGCCGCAAAAAGCGGAAGCGGACTTGGTCTTATGATGTTCATTGTTGTAACATTAATGTTAGTTTTTGCGTTTCTGTTTTTTATGAAAGCCGAAACACTTTATAGTGACAGAGCTTATGCAAATGAACCTGCTCCTCTCGTGCGAAGAAAAAAACCGGACGAGTTGCCACATCTTTTGCAGGCTCTTCTCTCACCAACGTTTATTATTCTGGTAGTTTTCTTTGTTATTGTAACTGCCGTTAGTTAAAAGCGAGATCATTTCAACGAAAGGTTGGTTGATTATATATGGAAAATAAAATCCCCGAAAATAATATACAAAACCGTCCTGCGGCACCAAGACCTGCGGCAAATTCTGCTCAGCGTCCTGTAGCGAATTCCGCACAGCGACCTGCGGCAAACTCCGCACAGCGCCCTGCAACGAATTCCGCACAGCGTCCTGTGGCAAACTCTGCTCAGCGACCTGCGGCAAACTCCGCACAGCGACCTGCAGCAAATTCTGCACAGCGCCCTGTAGCAAATCCTGCACAGCGCCCTGCAGCAAATCCTGCACAGCGCCCTGCGTCAAATCCTGTACAGCGTCCTGCGTCAAATCCTGCACAGCACCCTGTAGCAAATTCTGCACAGCGTCCTGCAGCAAATCCTGCACAGCACCCTGTAGCAAATTCTGCACAGCGTCCTGCAGCAAATCCTGCACAGCGTCCTGCGTCAAATACTGCACAGCGTCCTGCGTCAAATACTGCACAGCGCCCTGCAGCAAACCCTGCACAGCGCCCTGCAGCAAATCCTGCACAGCGCCCTGCAGCAAACCCTGCTGCACAGAATGGTATGAAACCTATAAAGTCTGCACAGCCTCCTATGGCATCTAAGGCAGCAGATGCCAAAGAAACAGATAAACCCACACAGAGTACAACAAATATTCCTGCAGAGGAAGAACCTAAAAAAACAACTCTCTCCAAAGCAGGCGCCGAGATGATGAGTAGTGCTGTAAAGGCTCTTATATATATCGCGGCAGTTTTCGTTGTTGCCATCTTCCTTTCAATAATAATTATAAGAGTGGGCAATGATGTTTTCGCTCTGGTTAAAAACGATGAGGTTATTGATGTAACCATTCCTGAAGATGCAAAGCTTAGTGATGTGGCAAATATTCTGCATGAAAACAGCATTATTTCATTTCCGGGCATTTTCACAATGTACGGCAATATGAAAAAGGACGACGGCGTTTTTATTCCCGGAGATTACAGTATTTCTCCTGCTATGAGCTATGATGACCTGCGAGCGGCATTCAAGCCTCAGCCCGTAACGGGAACCAGTTGGATAACAATTCCTGAGGGTTATACTGTTGATGAGATCATCTCGCTTATGGAGTCTTACGGAATTGGTGAAAGAGAAAAGTATATCGATGTTATCAATAACTATGAATTTGATTATTGGTTTGTGAAGGAGATTCCCGAAAAGCCCGGAAGACATTACCGCCCTGAAGGATATCTTTTCCCCGACACATATGAGTTTTATAACAGCTCCAGCGAGGTAACAGTTATAAACAAGTTGCTTGCGCGATTTGAAGAAGTTTTCGTTGATGCTTATCGTGAAAAGGTGGCTGAGCTGGGTATGAGTGTTGACGATATCATAACGATTGCATCTCTCATTGAAAAAGAGGCAGGAACTGCGGCAGACTACAGATATGTTTCTTCTGTTTTCCATAACCGCCTCAATAATCCCGGCAACTTCCCCAAACTTGAAAGTGATGCTACAACGGTTTATGCGATTCAGCTTGCAAATAACGGCACAAGACCTGCTGATATCACAGCCGATCAGATCAGAAACTTTGACAGCCCCTACAATTCATATAAATATAGCGGACTCATTCCCGGTGCAATTGCAAATCCCAGTGCCAGCGCTATCAGATATGCTCTCTATCCTACAGAGTCTACCTACTATTATTTTGTTGCAGGCATTGGCGGCAAAACGTATTTTGCTTCCAGTAAGACCGAGCACGATCAGAATATAGCTATGGTTAAAAAGCAAATGGAACAGCAGAGCGGAGAAGGCGCAGAATAAAAAGTTAAAAAGACCTTGATTTTCGTCAAGGTCTTTTTGGCGTTTGGATTTGTTAATTGACAATGGAAGAATAAGAATATATAATGAAAGTACAGTAAAAAATCAGAGGTGCTATATGGCAATAATCAATATAAAATTTGATAGTAAGGTGCTTGGTAAAGAAACGGGAATAAACGTGGTAGTGCCCGAAAAGGAGTACGAAGGTGCATATAAATGTCTCTATCTTCTTCACGGCCTTGGAGATGATGAGGGCACATGGCTTGAGCGCTCAGGCATTGAAAAGTATGCACAGCAGTATGGCATAGTTGTTGTTATGCCTACGGGCGAGCAGAGCTTTTATGCCAATATGAAAAAGGGATATAATTATTATGACTATATTGCCCTTGAATTGCCCGATTTTATTGAAAAAACCTTTAATGTTTCAAATAAGAGGGAAGATAAATTCATAGCAGGTCTGTCCATGGGCGGTTATGGCGCCCTTAAGATCGGCCTTCGTGAATGCGGCAAATTTGCGGCTATCGGATCTATGTCTCCTTGCGGAGATATAGCCAAGCTTGAAGGTTTTGACGGATTTCTCACCAACGTTTTTGGCGACGATCTCGTTGTTCCTCCTGAAGATGATATTCTTTACCTTGTGAAAAAGTACGAGAATAACCCTCTTAAGCCTCGTATTTATCTTGCTATCGGTTTACAGGATTTCCTTTATGAAAACGACAAGCCACTGAGAGCTTTGCTTGAAAACAGTGATTACGACTATACCTACCGTGAATCTGCCGGATATCATAACTGGGAATTCTGGGATGAATATATTCAGCATATTTTAAAATGGATGTTTGCATAAACCAAACGCAAAAAGAAAATCCGCTTGATTTCTCAAGCGGATTTTTTGTCAGCTTCTCCAAGTGCCGCGGGCAATTCTGTATTTGAATTCAAACAGGTCAAGCGCGGTAACTTTTTCGTCTCCGTTCACATCGGCTGCCGCATACTGAGCATCTGTAGGAGTTACAATCTGTTTAACGAAGAGGTTAAGGTGGAACAAATCAACTGCGTTAATGTTTCCGTTTCCGTCAACGTCTCCAAGCATTTTTAATGTCATTTTTGCGTAGAAGGTCATATCGCTTGAAGGATTAATAGAGGTTAAAGGCTCTCCCGAAAATTCGGGATTTGCATACCAACCGCCAAACTCGTATCCTTCCACTTCCAGGGGCTCAAATGTGATAGTATTTCCTGCAATCATTGTAACAGGCTCGGGGGAAGTGCCAACCGTTGAAACAAAGCTTACAGTTACGTTTTCAACATCTTTTTTCTGAACAAGGCGGGCTTGAATACGTTCAACGTAAGCAGAGCCTGTTGCGCTTCCTGCTCTGTCGCCGTTAGATTTCCAGCTGGACCAGCTTCCGTTTCTGTAAACACGGTATTCAACATCGAAATGCTTTGAAAGGTTTCCTGTAAGGCGGACAAGAATACCTGTGAATCTCGAGTTGTCGCTGAGTTTTGCTGTTTCTCCTCCGCTGACAAACTCTGTTGTTTCTCTGTTCTTTGAGAGGGCATATTTGATTTCGCCGTCAAACTGAGAGTTTTCAATGGACATATTCAGACCGGTAATATTGGAAGATGAATAGGTCATTGAGCCGCCGCTGTATGCAGGCTGTGCTCCCGATGTGCCGTCATATGTGCTGTAAAGCAGAGTGGGGTGATATTTGCCATATGCTGTTTCAAGATATTGGTTTCTTTCAGTGAGCCAATCTATGAGAGTGTTTGTTGTGAATTCAATCTGTTCCCACATTGTACCGCTGAAAACGTCTTCAACAATATAAGAACGGTTGTGGAATACCAGTTGATATTTCTGGTGATTTCTGATAAGCGCAGGCTTAAGAAGTTCCTGATAATCGCGGAACATTTTAACAACCTTTTCTGTTTTGAAAGCTTCACGAATGGTTTCGTCGTACATTTCGTTAACACGTGCAACAAACTCAGGGTGGCGGAAGAGCATCTTGAACCATTCAACTCTGTATTCATCAGTTGCATCGGTTATGTTTTTCAGATAGTCTGCATTTGTAGTCTGGTCGTAGCTTGTGTCCCAACCCATAATTCTGTCGTAGTCCCACAGAGGTCCGCAATGGAGAACATCTCCGGGGCCGTCAAGGTAGAAATAGGAGCTTGAGTATGTAGCGTCAACTTCCATTGAAAGCTCTGTGATGAAATAGAAGCGAACAAAAGAATCAACGTCGATCATAGAAGCAATTGTATCCCAGTCCGCGTCTTCACTGTAAAGTTCAGCTTCAAAAGTGTTGATGAAGTTTTCCGTATAGGCCATAACCTCAGCCGCTAATTCGGGATCGTCGGGATCTTCAAGGTCGGTGTTGTATTCTTTGTAAACAAAAGGCTTGCCGGTTGTTTTTGTCTGGAAATATATTTCCTTTGCAAGTTCAGCGGGACGGTTGGTTGCATCCATTTCAAGAAGAACACCGTAGTCGGAATTAATATCAATTCGGCTGCTGCCAAGCTCAACCTTTTCTGTCAGCTGATAAACGCCGCGATATTCGCCGTTGATGTACAGATTTACAAAAACGGATTCAACCACGTAGGGAATACCTATCTCTTTGCCAAGGTCGAACATAACTTTATTACGTACGAAAGTACCGTCGTAATAGTTGGCGAGAAGGATCCATTTTTTTGCCTTTCCCATATCAAACAGGTCAACCTTTGAGTCAAACTTGATCTGATATGCCCATTTCATAACACCCCAGGTGGTGTTTCCACGGGTTTTCAGTTCAACGTAGGATTCATCAAGATTGTGTTTGGGGTCTTCTGCGCCTGAAATTGCAGCAGAAGCATCAACTTTGTTGTCCTTGCTCTGATAAATAGTGTTATCAAGGTCAGCATCTGAATAAATGTTCAGTGTGGGGAGCTCAGAGTTTGTCTGAATAAGTCCTGCTGAAACACGATCTTCGCTATTTTCTGCCGCTATGCTTGTTGTAAGCGGAAGCAGCATTGCTATGATAAGCAATACAGAAACTATAGCTTTTGGGTATTTTTTCATGAAAACACTTCCTTTATTCTTATTATTATCTATAAATGATTATAGTACTGCTCGTTTTTCTTGTCAATAAAAAACAATACATATGATGGTTCGGCAAACGATAATTTAGCACTTCACCTGTCGCGTTTTTATCGACCTTTTTTAAAAAAAGGTCGCGGTTAGTGAGGCGAAAACGATTGAATATCGTTTTCGCAAGCGGTGTCATCCAAAGTGCGAGTGAGCAGAGCTGAGTGTATCGAAGCAATGGCTCACGACACACGACGATGACTGGGGTAGGGCAGAGCC
>JAFXGC010000152.1 GCA_017513325.1 Clostridia bacterium | reverse complement strand
GATATTTTGTCTGAGTTTTAGCCTTGCTCTCGAGAAATCCATTTTCTTCAAGATACTTTACAGCTCTTGAAATATTTGCTTTATCTTCGTTGCAAATGTCACACAGATCCTTAGCCGTCATTTCTTCTTTATACAGATAATAAAGACAGGAGACGTGTGAGCTCTTGAGCTGATACTCAGCCATCTCTGCAGTTTTTAATTTATGTATACTTCTGTTAATACCGTTCATAAGCAAGGTGAACGTTTTAAATCTTTCTTCCATAGTTCTCCTCTTTGTTGTTGTTACAACATATAAATATATCACAAATTATGTTTTTTGTCAATAATCACAAAAGTCTTCCCAATTAATCGATGATGGGAAGACTTTTGCTTTTTATATAATATTTCTCACTTGTTTTACAAAGAAATCTATCTCCTTTTCCGTCGTGAAACAGCTGAAACTCGCCCTGACAGCACCTGAATTCATTGTTCCTAAAGCATTATGGGCATCAGGCGCGCAATGAAGACCGGAGCGCGTGCAGATACCGTTTTTATCAAGCACAGCTGACACCTCTGCCGCTGTTTTACCCTTTACATTAAAAAGAAAGTTTGCACCCGGGATATTTTCATCATATACAGTTATCTTTCGATGATCAAGTACATTCCTGCATCTTTCCCACAATGCGCATTCTCTTTTATGAATGTTTTCAGGTCCGTTTTTTATTACAAATTTTATTCCCTCAGAAAGACCTGCGATCGCGCAAGTTGAAAGAGTCCCTGCTTCAAGTCTGTCCGGGTAATAAAGAGGCATTTCTTCGTTAACAGAATCAGTGCCGCTTCCGCCTTCTAAAAAAGTTTTTATATTGAGTCCGTCACGAACGATCATCATACCCGTTCCCTGTGGGCCGTAAAGGCCTTTATGCCCTGCCGTACACAAAATATCTATATTATCTCTGACCATATCTATATCAGCATTACCGGCACTTTGTGATGCATCAACGATAAATAGTATTCCTTTTTTTCTGCACAATCTTCCTATTTCGTCTATTGGATTTGTTCTGCCCGTAATGTTTGAACGATGAATACATATGAGAGCTCCTGTGTTCTCTCTTATCAATCTTTCTATATTTCTGACAACTCTTTCTCTTTTTTCGCTTACAAAGGTTGCTCTGCTGCATTGATTCTCTCTGCACAGCTTCAAAACAGGACGCCGCACGCTATTGTGTTCTATATCACTGGTTATAATATGGCTATTATCCTGTATGCATCCTTTTATTGCGATGTTCAACGCCATTGTAGCATTACAGGTAAAGATAATGTTGTCTGCTTTACAGTTGAACAATTTTGAAGCAAGTTCACGACATTCATATATTTTTTCAGAAGCGGCAAGTGCAACTCTGTGGCTGCCTCTTCCTGCATTTCCGCAATTGATCCATCTGGCAATCTCTCTTTTCACTGCATACGGTTTTTTCATTGTTGTTGCGGCATTATCCAGATATACAATATTTCCCCTGTCAATAGTCATGCGCTTCACCCATTATCTCACCGTACTCTATTCTTTTCACATTCAAAATCCGCTTTACCTGAGGCACCTTTGAGCACTGAAAACTGACACCGTAAGCGCAACCTCGCCGTGTTATTGAAGCATCAACAGAAACTATTTCCGCATAGATACCACCTCTTATAAGTGCATCTCTTATCTTTATTGCTCCTGTCATATTTCTTACAGTTGCTATACACATAATATCACTCCTTTCGTTTCACTCCAATCCCCTTATACCATTATATTCTTCTCAGGTATGGCTTGATATTATCGCAAGCTCAAATGGGGAGAGTTTTTATTTTGTTTCGGTTATTATAGTATCGTCAGAAAGGAGATGATTGCTATAAAGCGATGAAGAAAAAAACACCGGACGAGAAACTGCAAAGCGCTATTTCAGTTATTGCAGATATTATTTCCAGCGAGGCCACAACCATGAAGAGATATGATGAGCGTGATATAAAGCAGCTTAAAGATCTTACCGGGGCAGCTAAAGAACTGGCAGCCGTTATTAAAACACTTGAGAAAGATGAAACGACGCCAAACACAAATGAAACTAAAATCAGTATTAGCTTTGAGGAGGAAGGCGACAAATGGGCAACGTAAAACTGAAACTGTCACCTCCTTCCGAAAAGCAAAAACTGTTTCTTTTATCAAACGCTGCCTACACTGCTTTCGGAGGAGCAAGAGGTGGGGGGAAAAGCTGGGCGGTGCGCACCAAAGCCTTGCTTCTGGCTTTGAAATATGCAGGAATAAAAATAATGATCATCAGAAAAACCTACCCCGAGCTACGTGCCAACCACATTAATGAGATGTGCAGAATATGCGCTTCCATTGCAACCTATTCGGAAACAAAAAAAGAACTTATTTTTCTTAACGGTTCAAGTATAAAATTCTCCTCTTGCCGAAATGTACGGGATTTAGATAAATTTCAAGGAACCGAAGCAGACGTTGTTTTCATTGATGAAGCAACTCAGTTTTCCCGTGAAATGTTTGATCGCATACGCGCCTGCGTAAGAGGAGTAAACAATTTTCCAAAACGTATTTATCTCACGTGCAATCCGGGCGGAGTCGGTCACAACTGGGTTAAAGAACTATTCATTGATAAAAGTTTAGAAAATACTGATTACGTTTTCATAAAAAGCTTGGTCAGCGACAATAAAGCTTTGATTGAAAATGATCCTGAATACATAAAAAAGCTCGAAGCACTTCCTGAAAAATTAAGAAAGGCTTGGCTGGAAGGAGACTGGAATATTTTTGAAGGCCAGTTTTTTGAAGAATTCCGTGATGATCCCAATCACTACCGTGATCGTTGTTTCACTCATGTTATTGAGCCTTTCGAAATACCTCGTGATTGGAAAATATACAGAAGCTTTGACTTCGGTTATTCAAAACCTTTTTCTTGTGACTGGTGGGCAATTGACTATGATGGCAGAGCCTATCTTATACTGCAACTATATGGCTGCACAGAGGCAAACGTAGGTGTTAAATGGTCGCCGGACAAAATTTTTGCAGAAATAAAGCGCATTGAAAATGAGCACAAATGGCTTGCAGGCAAACAAATTCTCGGTGTTGCCGATCCTTCCATATGGGATGCTTCACGAGGAGAAGCAATCATCGAATCCGCTGACAGAAATCTTGTTTATTTCCAGCCGGGTGACAATAAGCGTATTCCCGGATGGATGCAATGCCATTACAGACTGAGCTTTGACGCAGATGGAAAACCTATGGTATATTTTTTCAACACTTGCCGCCACGCCATTAGGACATTGCCGATTCTTAATTACAGCGAACACACACCTGAGGATCTTGACACAACACAAGAAGATCATTTTGCCGATTCGTTTCGATATTTTTGTATGTCACGACCGATCAAGCCAAGCGCTGACACCCCTTGTACACCTGTTGATGTTGATCCACTCAGCACAACCGACAAACGATATTCACAATTTTCATATTAAAGGAGATTTTAATGAAAGAGAAAAATATTATCAGCGAAGCATCAATCCTTCGCGCTACTGAAATTCTGCAGCAATATAAAGCTGCCAAAACTAACCTTGAAGCAAGACTTATCGAAAATGAAGAATGGTGGCGATTACGACACCAGACAAAAAAAGACACCACTCCTTCTGCCTGGCTTTTTAACTCCGTTATCAACAAGCATGCAGATGCTATGGATAATATCCCTACCTGCGCTTGTCTTCCCCGTGAAAAAAGAGATACTGACACAGCTAAAATGCTGGATCAGGTTATACCTTGTATTCTTGAAGAAACAAACTTTGAAACTGTTTATTCAGAATGCTGGTTTGACAAACTGAAAAGCGGCACCGGTTGTTACGGGATCTTCTGGAATACTTCTATTGACTATGGTATGGGCGGAATTGATATACGCCCTATCGATATTCTCAATCTTTTTTGGGAACCGGGAATAACTGATATTCAAAACTCAAAAAATCTTTTCCACGTCACCTTATGGGACAACGAAACCCTTTCTGCCCGCTACCCTTCCGTTGCTGACTGTCTTTATTCTCCTACAATTGATACTGCAAAATATATTTATGATGACGCCATTGATACAAGCGACAAATCGGCTGTTGTTGATTGGTACTACAAAAAAAGAGTTGGTATGAAAACTGTTGTACACTACTGTAAATTCGTTAATGGAATTCTGCTTTATTCCTCCGAAAACGATCCTATGTACGAAACCAGAGGCTTTTACGACCACGGTAAATATCCTTTTGTTTTCGATACTCTTTATCCCATCAAAGCAAGTCCTTGCGGTTTCGGTATTATTGACGCTATGAGAGGAACGCAAAGTGAAATTGACACTCTTGGCTCTGCTATTATAAAAAATGCAAAAATGGCATCAGGAAGAAGATTTTTTGTGCGCGCCGACGGTCCCCTTAACGAAAAGGAATTCGCTGACTGGGACAAGCCATTTGTTCATTATTCAGGCTCCGGAGACCCCAACTCAGCTATTATGCCCATTGACGTGCCCACACTTCCCTCTGTTTACGTTTCTATACTTCAGCATAAGATTGATGAACTTAAAGAAACTTCCGGTAACAGAGATTTTTCACAGGGTACTGTTACAGGCGGAGTTACTGCCGCAAGCGCAATCGCCGCTTTACAGGAAGCAGGAAGCAAAACCACCCGTGATATGATATCCTCCTCTTATCGCTGCTTTGAAGAAATCTGTAAAATGATAATTGAACTTATCAGACAGTTTTATTCCATTCCCCGATGCTACCGTATTACCGGAAAAAACGGAATTGATTTTATTTCCGTACAAAACAATAAGCTTACTGCTCCTGTTTATGATATCAAAGTTTATGCTCATAAAAAAGCGGCTTTTTCAAGAGCAGTTGAAAACGAGCTTGCCTGCAGGCTATACGAACTGGGTATTTTCAAAAAAGAAAACCGAGAAGCGGCAGAGATTTGTCTTACTATGATGGATTTTGAAGGAAAGGACGAAGTTCTTTATTCTCTTTCAAAAGATGAAAGGATCAGACATTGACCTATATAACCCATAATACATATTATGACGAGCATATTCTCGAATGCTCCGGCCATGCAGGGTTCGGAACAAGAGGAAATGATCTTATTTGTGCAGCTGTTTCAATCCTCGTACTGACTCTTCATTATTACTTAACATTAGCATCAGAAAACGGGCTTGTATCAAACTTCGCAAGCGAGATACACCCCGGATATGCCAATATCCGTTTCACTTGTCCGAGAAACTCAGAAGCTGACAAATGCTATTATGCAATTGCTGTAGGTTTCCAGATGCTCTCAGAAAGCTTTCCCGATCACATTTTTTACGAAGAATAAATATCAAAATCTGTTTTCACTGCATACAATATTACCGTAGGCAGCAAATGACTGAATAAAATCAGTTAAATAATGCCTCGAAAGGAATGGTATACGCCATGTCTGAAAACAGACAGTGCCCAACTTCACGCGAAATGGTGTGTTTGGATACATACCGCGTGCTTGATTCATGCCGCGATAAAGATTGTTTTGAGAACGTTCGTGTTTTTCTGACAAATTGCGGCGAAGAATTATTGCAGCGCGGCGCTGCTATCCGCGCCAAAGCAGCCAGAATCATTTGGGCCTATATTGATATTGACCCCGTACCCTTTAACCGCGGATTTTATCAGCTTACAATAAAGCTTTATATCCGCATAATCGGAGAAGCCTGCGTTTCTCCCGGAAACATCAGAGAATTTGAAGGCGTCAGCGTCGTTGAAAAAAAGGTTATTCTTTTCGGAAGCGAAGGAAATGTAAGTGTTTTCAAAAGCACAACCGGCTGCTCTGGGTTCTGCCCTTCCCATAACGGCTCAAACGGATGCTCAAAATCTTCAAATCTGCCTATAGCTGTGCTTGAAACAGTTGAGCCTATAATACTCGATTCCTGTGTAGTTGAGCCTCATCGATGCAAATGCTGCTGCAGTTGTTGCGATGATATTCCGAAAAACGTGTGCAATTGTCTCAATGACGATATTTGCGACGGAGAAGGAGATAAGCTGGTTGTTACTCTTGGACTTTTCTCAGTTGTCAGAATCGAACGTCCTGCTCAGTATCTTATAAACGCGGTTGAATACTGTGTTCCCGAAAAAGAATGTGTTGAGGCGAAAGATAATGACCCTTGCAAGCTTTTCCATAGCATGAAATTCCCTATTTCGGAATTCTGCCCTCCTGCTATCAGCTCTATGACTAAACATCATACAACCAACAATACAGCCTCAGGATCTTGCGGCTGCGGCTGCGGATAAAGCAAATAAGCCTTCCTTTCGGAAGGCTTATTTGCTTTTTACAACAGATATCCACAGGCAATTCCAACAACAGCAGAAAAGCTTATGATAATGATAGGGTGAACTTTTTTAAGTGCAGCCACCAATGATAAAATAAATATGATAAGAGAAACATAAAAGCTAAAATTTGTGAAAATATTAAGAGAGAATCCTGTGGGAACAAAGACGGTTGCCGCCACTGTTATAACAGCGGATGCGATAAGCCCTACAACCGCAGGCTTAAGCCCTGACATACAGCCTTTAACCACCTTGTTCTGCTTGAATT
>JAFXGC010000151.1 GCA_017513325.1 Clostridia bacterium | reverse complement strand
AGCATCACGATGCTGTAAATAACAAAAAGAATAAATATGATTTTTCTGTTTTTCATATCAGTGGATTATCATAGCATCACCGAAGCTGAAAAATCTGTATTTTTCGCTCACTGCTTCATTGTATGCTCCGAGCATTTTTTCTCTTCCTGCGAAAGCTGATACAAGCATAAGGAGTGTGCTTTCGGGAAGGTGGAAGTTGGTTATGAGAGCGTCTACTATCTTAAATTTATATCCGGGATAAATGAAAATTCCCGTATCAGTGCTGACAGGGAGAAGAACACCATCGTCATTTGCGGCGCTTTCAAGGGTTCTGCAGGATGTTGTGCCAACCGCGATAACTCTGCCACCTGCTGCCTTGCGTTCATTTATGATTTTCGCGCTTTCCTCAGTAACGCAGATATATTCGGAGTGCATCTCGTGGTCTTTTATATTTTCTTCACTGACAGGGCGAAAAGTTCCGAGTCCCACGTGGAGGAGAACGGGAACGATAGCAGTGCCCTGTGCGCGGATCTTATCAAGAAGTTCGTTTGTGAAATGCAGACCTGCTGTGGGAGCCGCGGAGGAGCCTTCCTCACGTGAGTAAACCGTTTGATATCTTTCTCCGTCGGAAAGTTTTTCAGTGATGTAAGGGGGAAGGGGCATAGTGCCAACTCTGTGAAGCGCATCGTAAACGCAGGTTGCGTCTCCTCCAGCTGTGAACTTAACAACCCTGCAGCCACCTTCGATAATATCTGTAACCTCGGCTGTAAGCAGACCTTCCCCAAAAGAAAGTCTGTCGCCGATCTTTGCTCTCTTTCCGGGACCTGCAAGAGCTTCCCACGTGTCGTTTTCTCTCTGCTTTAAAAGAAGGAGCTCCACAGGGGATGTACTGCCTGTTTCAACGAGTTCGCCGCTCTGTTTATCAAATCGATGAGAGCGTACTCCGATAACTCTTGCCGGGATAACTCTTGTGTCATTAATAACAAGAACATCCTCGGGGCGGATATAGTCGGTTATGTTTGAGAAAACCTTGTGTTCAATTCCGTTTCCTTCGCGTTCAATAACCATAAGTCGTGAGGAGTCGCGTGGGTAAACGGGGGTTTGAGCGATGAGCTCTTCGGGAAGCTCGTAATGAAAATCCTTCAGAGTGAGATCGGTTTCGGGAAGATTGTTTTTTATCATAATCGGACACCGTCCTTTTCATTTCAAAATCTGATATATTCTAACACAAATCAAAAAAGCATTCAATAGGTTGAATGAATTATAATTTTGGTTGGTATTTGATCTGATCAAACTATTCCATGGCTACAAACGATATGTTCTCCTACGATCTCTATAACGCCATAGGTGCAATTGGGATATCCTCTGCCGATCGTGCCGGGGTTAAAATAAATCAAGTCATCGCGGCGCATCTCAAGAGCGCTGTGAGTGTGCCCGAAAAGAAGTATGTGGGCTTCTTTTTCTTTTGCGCGATAACCTGCCCACAAAAGCGTGCTTTTAACGTCATATTTATGTCCGTGCATACATAAAATTCTAATACCGCCAAGATCGATAGTGGTTTCTTCCAATTCGTTTACAAACATCGGGTCGCAGTTTCCCCTGACACATATATGGGGCACGGCAGGATATTTTTCAAAAACGGATTTAGCTCCAACAACGCCGTCGCCCAGGAAAATGAACGCATCAGCGCGTCCGTTGTGGGCGTTTATTGCAGACTCAATATTTCTTTCTCTTCCGTGGGAATCTGAGAAAATCAGAAGTTTAAATTTTTTCATAACGCCAACCTAAAATTCAAATAATGAAAGGATTTTTTATGAAGCTTGACAAAAACACCATTCAGATGATAACTAAAATGCCCGATGATCATTTGTGGAAGATCATATGTGCACTTGGGGTTTCATCGGGGATTGACCTGTCGGGAGTGAGAATGGATAAAGCCCAGCTTGAAAAAGTTCGTCAGGCCTTATCTCAGATGACAGATGCGGATATCAGCCGTGCAACGGAGATAATTGCAAACTGTAAAAAGGGGGAAAAGAATGACAAACGGTGGTAATTATGACGGGCTTCCGGAGATAATAAAAAAGCTGACGGAAAGCCCTGAGATCGCGGATATAATTAAAAATGCAGGTTTATCCAAAACAGAAGATGAGACGGTTCCAAAAACTGAAGATAGCTCTGAAAACTTTGGGCTTTCACCTGAGATGATGGCTAAGCTTCCTTCTGTTATATCCATGCTTCAGGGAATGGGGATTGGTTCGGTGCAGAGTGCAAATCAAGCTTCAGGAGAAAGCACTCAGAAAACTCCTTCAGTAGATATGAATGAGATAGCATCGCGCCTTCCTCAGGCAATGAGTGCGCTTTCATCCGTTGGTATTGGAAACAAAATCCATAAAGGCACAGGAGAGGATAAAAAGCGTCAGGCATTGTTGAAGGCATTACGCCCTTATATGAACGAGCGCAAACGCGGCGCTATAGACGCCATGCTCGGCTTCGGTTCGCTTGCTGAGATAATAATGATGCTGACTGGAGGTGAAAACTGATGTATTCAAGAAAAAGCAGAGAAGAATACGGTGATTATATAATAACTCCGCCTCCCGGATACGATGGCAGCCGATTTGGAAGCAGAAGTGATGGCAGAGATGATTCGTTTCCGCCATACGATAATCAGAGGCAAATATATTCTCAGCCTGCAAAAAGCAAATCAGAAACGGAGAGGGAAAATGGGGAAGAAAACAAAAAACCAGGCCTGTTTCCATTCCTTAAAAAAGGAATAGGGCAGGAGGAGCTGCTCCTCATTGCCCTGTTGATAGTTCTTGTTGGTGAAAAAGATATTTCTCCCGAAATCGTGCTCATCCTTGCGCTTCTTCTCTGTATATAGAAGTGATACTATTGATTATACGATCCAGCATATCATCAAAGTTTTTAAAGGGATCGTTGCTTTTGAAGTCTATTGGGCTTTCGGGATAATTGAGTGTCAGTGTAAACACAGCTATATTATTATAGCATTGAGTGTTTAATTTACATTTATTGCTTTCGGCAATAAATCTGCACACGTCGGAGGATATTCTGCCAAGCGGAGAAAGGGAAAGCACATCGCTGTATTCTTCCGAAGAAGAAGATACCGACGTTTCGGTTTTTATTTTAATCTCAATTGTGTTTTCGTAGTGGTGCAGATCAATTGATGCTTTACCCGATGCCGATAAGCTGTCTGCAACGTAAGCCAATGATACAAGCATACTTGTGAAGCCGTAAAGCGGACAGCCACATATATAATCGTGCCCCTCTGCCGGTGCGTAGTTATAACTGAAGCTTGTTCTGTTTGGCAGAATCGAAGCATTGTTAAGGTGATCTTTGATGCGTGAAATTGCCTTTTGCGCATCAAAGAGTGCTTCGTCACATTCATCGGAGGTAGATCTGTCTGTCGAGATAAGATTTGAGATGATCTCAACAAGCATTTCGGCAGATAAAGGAGAAATCTCCGGAGAAAACGCTTCACATTCCGTTTCGTTGCGAAACAGAATAACAGTTGCAAGTCTGCAAAATGAAATAATACCCGGAGCAATGCAAAGAAAAGAGTAGCCGCAAGGGTATCTGAAAGTGTCAGAGAAAGGGCAGTGATACTTGCTTTTCATAGCTATCTCATATTGCAGTTTACCTTTCAGTGACATAAAATCGGTAATATTTTTGCCGAGCAGAGAGTTTTCGAAGGCGTTCTCTGCAAGCTCATTCAAAAACACTATGTTTCCGTTTTTGTCGCAAACAAATGCGGGCAGGTGCGCAGGAAGCGCATATACTAAGGAGCCTGATCGCATATCACTGCTCCTCGGTAGTTGTGTCGGAGGTTTCAGGATCTGCTTCGGGGATGGGAGATATATATTGTATAGTTGAGATCCCTTTTTCGGAAAGCACGGCAGGTATTTCAACCGCATCGCCGTTTGTGACAGGGCGAAGCATATAGGTTGAAAAGCTGCCTGAAATATTATCGCAGAGCTCACTTACTTTTTCTGAATCAAGCGAAGTTACGTTTATTGAAAGAAATTCTGTGTATGTGAAAAGCTTTTCTATCTGATAAGAGTTTCTTGCATAGGTGTATGCTGAGGGTGCGAGGCAGAGCGAAATGTGAGATGATGCGGCTACGGTACGTATGTTTTTAATATAAGAAATACAGGGAGTGATCTCGCCGCCGTTTTCTGTAAGCAGATCTTCAAAACCGCTTATAATTATCTCATCAAAACCGATCTGAGAAAGCTCACTGCATATCATAACGTCAAGAACATCATCGCTTCCTTTGCAGTAGAATGCAGAAGTAGTGATGTTTTTTTCATTTGCGTATGCAATGGCGTCTGTGAGATCCTGCAGAGAAACGATCTCGCTGCTTGCCGGCAGACGGGAATATTCTTCCAATGCTGCCGATGCATATGTTAGTTTATCATTTTCTATTGCAACAAAAGAAAGCGCGTTGAATCCGTCAAGAACAAGCTGGTCTATTCTTTGCTGGATATCTTTTTGATCGACTATTTCTGAAAGGTTTAAATATCCTGCTTTTACTGTTGCTTTATTCTCGGGGTGTGTGGAGTTGCCGTTTTCAATTCCGTTTGAAGTCTGGTTTTCTTCGAAATCCTGTGTTTCAACAGGTTCGCGGTCAATAGGGGCATTTTCCATCTGTTTTTTTAAGTTGTTGCCCACGATCAGTGCGAACAAGAAAATAATAATCGCGCAAACTGCAAAGAACAAGATTCTCTTTGGCAGTTTGTATTTTTTTGCAGTATAGCTTCTGTAGCGTTTTTTCACTTGCGGTCAGCCTCCCAACTCATATCTTTTATGGAGATGGAGTCATATAGTTCAGTTGTTGTAATTTCAAATTCAGCGGCTCTTTTTTCAACAGCCAGAGAATACTGAGCTTCTGTGTATTTATCTCTGAGCTCATCAAAATGAGAGTCTATATAGCTGTCTTCTTTTTCGCATCTCATATAAACGCTGTAGCCTTGAGAGCTTTCGACAACTTCGCTGATGCCTCCTATTTCAAGGGCAAAAACCGCATCGTTGTTAACGTCGTCCCAATATCCTTCGCAGATATAGTAGCCGTCTTTGTTGCCGAACATCTGAAAGGATTCACCGTATTCTGCCACAAGGTTGTCAAAGTCTTCGCCTGCCAGAGCCTTTGAACGTGCAAGCTCAGCGATTGCTTTAGCTTCTTCATCTGTATGGGATTCTTCGGGGATATAAACAGTTCCGTCGTGAACCCTGTTACTGCTTTCTCCCACAATAAGAATCTGCTTGATACGGATAAATCCGTCACCATAGATAAATTCCTTGAGAAATTCTTCGTCGGCTTTGATGGCGCCGTCGTTCATCATTTTATAGTAGAGCTCATCTGAGCAGATAGCATTTGTCTGAAGGAGTTCGTAGGCGCTGTGGGTCATAAATCCTTCTGCAAGTGCGTCAACGTATTCCTTCTGATTTTTATATCCGTTTCTTGTTGCTTCAAGCTCAGCTTCAACCGCTGCGTTAACTGCAGGATTTTCGCGGTCAACGCCGAATTCTGTTGCAAGGGAGAAAACCGCATAGAAATCTCTCAGAGAGCTTTCAACAAGGACATTGATCTCTTTTGTCATTTCTTCAGCTTTTTTGCTGTCGTTCCAGTCTTCTTCCTTGTCCTGAACCTGAAGCTTGTAGTTGAGAACGAGGTATCTGTAAAGCTCGTATGGCACCTCATATTCTCCAACTTTGAGAACAGTTTCTTTCTCCTTTGAGCTTGAATTAATACTTGCGCAGGAGGCAAGAGAAGCGCATATCATAAAGCAGCAGAGAGCTGCGGAAAGTATTCTGATGATCAGTTTTTTCAAAGCAAAAACCGCCTTTCTGTATGTTAAAGATAATTATATCATTTTATAATGAATATTCTATGAACGCATGCAAAAAACAGAGATTTATTTGCTGTAGAAGTCAGGTTAAGGAGAGGTGCGTAAAGCTATTTTCTATGATAATCAAATATAGTTTAGGGTGTTTAGCATTGAATTCGGCTTTTGTTTGTGCTACAATGGTTTTGCTTCGAAGTTTGGCATAGTTTTGTGATGACCGTTCAGAAAAAATTGATTGCCGAAAAAACTCAGTTGTTTTTCAATTTTGGAGGAAGATCTATGAAAAAGTACAAAATAGGTGTATTGGGTGCAGGTCGTGGCGTTGACCTTGCAAAGAATTTTATGCTTCTTAATTGTGAAATCGTGGCTCTCTGCGATGACGATGCTGCACGCCTGAAATATGGTGTGGAACGACTTGGCGACATACCCACGTTCACTGATTTTGATGAATTTCTGAAATGTGAAATGGATGCTGTTATTATTGCAAATCTTTTCCATGAGCATACGCCTTTTGCAGTAAAGTGTTTTGAAAAGGGCATCCACGTTTTTTGCGAATGTATCAGCAATGGCACCATGGCAGAGGGCGTTGAGCTTTATCGCGCCTATAAAAATACAAAATCAATATTTTTCCTGGCAGAAAATTATCCTCAGATGGTTTTCAACCGTGAAATGCAGCGTGTTTGCCGAGGCGGTACTCTCGGTAAGATTCTGTATGCTGAGGGTGAATATAATCACCCCTTCAATATGAATGACGACGCGTTCAGAAAAGTTTATATGTACCATCCGAAGCACTGGAGAAACTATCTGGCAAGAACTTATTATATAACCCACTCACTTGGTCCTGTTATGTGTGCAACGGGGGCAACTCCTAAAATCGTCACAGCTTTTGCAGCCTTCGCGCCTCACGAAGAAGATGTTCCAACGGCCGAGTTTGTTGGGGACAGAGTTGCGATCATAACTACTCAGAATGACGACGGTTCTATTTTCAGAGTTACCGGCTGTGGAGGCATGGGCGCGCATCATAATTCTTATCGTATTTGCGGCACGAACGGACAGATTGAAAATCTGAGAGGTATGGGAGAAAAGATCATGCTTCGCTATAACAGCTGGTCCATACCTGAGGGAAGAGAAGAGATCAACTGCTATGATGCACGGTGGAATGATAAGGATGAAGAACTGATCATGTCCAGCGGCCACGGTGGTGGAGATTATATAACTGCGCGTATGTTTATTGAATGTCTTGAGGAGAATCGTGAGCCCGAACATCCTTTTAATATAAAAGCCGCAATTGCAATGTCTTCAACTGCTATTCTTGCTCATCGTTCCATGCTTGAGAACGGTAAGCCATATAAGATTCCCGATTTTGACAATCCGCAGGATTGCTTGCTTTATGAAAACGATAATCTTTCTCCGTTTTACAGAATGGATGGAACTGCTCCGACTCTTCCGTGTTGTTCCCATAAAGATTATCGCCCAACCGATAGTCAGATCGAAAAATATTTGCAGGCTTTAGGGCTTGATAATAAATGTTAAAACAGCAAAAAGCGAGGTGTTTCCACCTCGCTTTTGTTATTCATATTAATCAATCAAACATACTCAGCACGCTTGTTGCGTCCTTAATAGTTTTTTCCATGGCCTCTCTGCCGTAGCGGTCAACATCAGCTTTGTTCTTTTCGCCGTGTGTCAGACAGCCGGCGCCACCGATACATCCGCCTGTACAAGCCATACCTTCGATAAAGTTTCCGTCAAGCACTCTCTTGGAAGCCTTGAGAAGAGCAACCTTACAAGCTTCGATTCCATCACAGGGAACAGCTTTAAGGTCAAAGTTTTCAATTCCCTGCTCTTTGAGAGACTGAACAACTGCGTCAGAAAGTCCACCAACGCGGGCAAAAATTCTACCGTAGTAGGATGCGTTATCAAGGTCTGTTCCTTCAAGCGTTGTAATATCAAGATCTTTGCTGTCAAAGAGAGCCTGCAGTTCTTCAAAAGTGATGACAGAATCAACGTAGGGAGAAACCTCGTCTTTCTGGAATTCCATTTTCTTTGCGGTGCAAGGTCCGATAAACACAACTTTTGATCCGGGATCGGTTTTTTTAATATATTTAGCAAGGGCTGCCATAGGCGAAAGGTTATGCGAGATATGAGGAGCTAGGTCTGGGAACTGGCTCTTCACGTAGGTCACGAATGCAGGGCAGCATGAGCTTGTGAGGAATCCTTTTTCAACAAGTTCTCTTGCCTCGGAAAGGGCAACCATATCGGCTCCCAGAGCTGCTTCAATAACGGAATAGAATCCCAGCTCCTTGATGCCGCTTGTAACCTGGGGCATTTTTGCATATGTAAACTGGCTGGAGATAGAGGGCGCAACTATAGCATAAACTTTATATTTTGTATTGTTTTCGCTGAGGCGTATCATATCAATAACGTCAAGGATAAAGCTCTTGTCGTTAATAGCTCCCCAAGGACACTGATATACGCAGGCACCGCAGGAAATGCACTTGTCGTTATCGATCTTAGCCTGCTTGTGGTCTCCCATTGTGATTGCTTTCACTTTACAAGCTGTTTCACAGGGACGCTTATTGTTGGTGATAGCGCTATAGGGGCAAACCTTTGCGCACTGTCCGCATTCAACGCATTTTGACTTGTCAATATGAGCCTTCTGATGTTCATCAAAAGTGATAGCTCCGCGCTTGCAAACGTCTTCGCAACGGTGAGCAAGGCATCCGCGGCAAGCGGCAGAAACCTCATATCCACCCATAGGACATTCGTCGCAGGCGATATCTATAACTTCAATAACATTAGGGTTGAATTTATCTCCGCCCATAGCAAGCTTCATTCTCTCGCTTACAACGGCTCTTTCTTTATAAACGCAGCAGCGCATTGTAGGCTGTTTGCCGGGGATGATAATTTCGGGGATATTCAGCAGATTTTCTGCAAGAGTTCCCTGCCAGGCATAGCGGGCAACCTCACGCAGCACCTTATATTTCAGGTACTGAACTTTCGTGTCAAATTTTCTGATTTTAGCCATAGTGATCTTCCTCTCAGAAATAAATAACTTTGATTCGCTTGCCCATTTTTTTAAGGCAGGCAGAGAGTTCTTCCACCAGATTCATTTTAATGTGGAAGTTGATTGGCAGGTCGGGATTCTGATGTGCAGGATTAACTGCTCTGCCAACAAAAAAGTTTATATCCGTTGCTTCTTCAAAAAGCATACGGGAGATAAGGGAGGCACCGTCTCTTGAAACGCTCCATTTTTCGTAATTTTTGTTCTCTCCAAGATGATCCTTTGCGTTTGCCACCACCTTATTGACGGTGATAACGCCTTCTGTAACCAGATCAACACCTTCAAGATCTGCGGTAGGCGGAATTTCAGGGTCAAAAAAGTTGAGGCTTGGGCGAAGAGTTTTGCCAAGATATTTTGCTGCAATTGAGGATGTTGTTCCTCCGCTGATAATATGTTTTCCCTGCTTTGCAAAGAACAATGCCATCATACGGTTTGCATCATTTGGATTGGAGGGAGGGCCAAAGAGCATATTCATAGGCTCGCGGCGGCGCACTCTTATAGCGCACACTGTGGTATCGTCTCCGGGCTCAAAACCGTATAGCTTGTTGCATTCGTCTGCAAGCATTGTGGCAAGGGTTTTGGCTGTAAAACCAACGTGGGCAAAAGTTTCAAGAAAACTGATGATTTCCTTGCGCTCCCAACCGAAATTGAGAGTGAGCCCAACGCCTGCGTGTATACATCCGTCACTCATAGCAACGAAAATATCGTCTTCCTGAAGCTGAACTCTGGAACGGTATATTTTTTTGTCGCCCAAAATCATTTCGGTTTTGGGATAGTCGTAATTTTCGCCGTTTCGGAGCATAATAACCTGAGGGTTATCGTATTGGATTATATCAGCTTCTTCGTTATTTATGATATGTATGATAGTGAAGGTTGAATATGCAACCTGACGCACAGAGCAAACGGGGAGTGTTGCGGCAATTGTCTCAACGCAATCTTCAATAGAGAGGCCCGCAGCCATCATTGTTGAAATGATTTTTGAGGTGAGAGTTGAAAGAATACTTGCTTTAACTCCGCTTCCAAGCCCGTCTGCAAGCACCACTACAGTTGAATTTTCATCAGCTTCAACTATATCAATATGGTCGCCGCAAAGCTGCTCTCCAACGTGGTTAAGGCTCTGATAGCCGATGTCGATACAGAGATTATTCATCGATAGACTCCTTGAGCTTTGTGAGAGCTATCTTTGTTTCTGCTGCTGTTTCTCCCAGTAGCGATGCGATTTCCTGAACGATACGCATCTGCTTTTCAACAACCTTGTCTGCTGTTTCAACAGTCTGGCGGTTGATATCCTCTCTGTGCTCTCTTGCTTTTTCCTGTTCGGTTATATCTCTCAGGATGCAGAGAAGGGTATGGTAGTTTTTATCGTATACGATATTCTGTTCAACATATTTTCCGTATTCTGTAAGATATACTTTTTTGTCTTTTACAACTTTTCCTGTGGACATAACCTGCAAGAATGCAGAAGGATCAAGAATTCTAACAATAGGCTCGCCCATAAGGTCAGAGGCATTTTTCATATTAACGATATTAAGTGCCACCGTGTTGATCTTCTGGATCTCAAGGTTTTCATTGAGCAGAAGGATTCCGTTGGGGGAGTTTGTCATAATATTATCAGAGAGGGATTCAGCCTTTTCTCTCAGATAGGGCAGGCATGTTGAAACGTCCGCTTTGCCTTGAATGATAGCAACAGCTTTTTCGCGGCAGGTTTTGTATCCGCAGGAGCCGCAGTTGAGCTCGTCCTCAGGTTTTGTTTTGCCCATTTTACGAAGAGTTTCAACTATTTCGTGCTCTGAGGGGCGGATCATTTTTTTGTCTATAGCTTCAAACTGCTTATCAAGTGTCAGTCCTTCAGGTTTTTTAACGGGGAAATCTTCGTCTCCTGCGTAGTCAAAAACATCAAGCTGATTTTTAACGGGGGAATTGTGATATTTTTCCATAACGGGACCACCTGTGCAGCTTCCTGCGCAAGCAGACATTTCAATAAAGCAGTGATGTATTTTCCCTTTTGCAATATCTTCAAGGGCGGCAATGCAGTTTTCAACACCGTCGATTGCAAGATATTGATATATGGGATTGCGCTCGGTCATGGTTTTAAGAATACCACCGGTTGTGGGGAAGAAACGCGCAAGGCTTTCTTTTGTTTTATCCTTGCCCTGTTCGATTTCAATGTTCTTTTCTCTCAGCCATTTAGCAAGCTCTTCAAATGTGAGCACAGCATCAACTGCACCATAGTGTTCCGCTTCATCCTTCTTTGCAACGCAAGGACCGATGAAAACAACCTTTGCGTCGGGAGAAACGGCTTTTATCCATTCTGCATGCACCTGCATAGGGCTTTTAACGTCTGCAAGGTAAGGGAGCAGATGGGGGAAATATTTCTGAATAAGTAGATTTATTGAATGACAACAAGAGCTGATAACAACATCTTTTGTGCCTTCAGCCAGTATACGTTCGTATTCTTTTTTTACTATTGTTGCGCCAACTGCAGTTTCTTCTGCTCCAACAAAGCCAAGTTTAACCAGCGCATCACGCAGGTTATCAATTCCAATGTTTTCGTAGTTTGCTATAAATGAGGGTGCAATGCTTGCATAAACAGGAGCTCCGGAATCAATGAGAACTTTTGCCGTTTCGATTCCGTCTGCTATTTCTTTTGCATTCTGTGGACAAACAACGAAGCAGTGTCCGCAAAGGATGCACTCATTCCCGATAATATTTGCCTGGTTGCCCGAAAAACGAATGCTTTTAACGGGACAATGGCGAATACATTTGGAACAGTTCTTGCAATTGGATTTTTTCAGTCTGAGAAATTCTGCCATTTTCAAAAAATCCTTTCCGTTGATGATAAGATTGCTTAAAACTTATGCTTTTGCAAGAATTTCGCGGCGGAAGAAGTCTTCAACGGTTTCGGGAGAAACTGAGTGAACAGTGTCGTTAACAGAAACGCAAACTCCTGCCTGGCAATTCTGCATACAGAAAGTTCCGCTAAGCAAAACCTTATCTTCAAGTCTGTTCTCAGAGATGAGCTTCTGAAGGCTTTCAACAACCTGGCGGGAGCCTTTGAGGTGGCAGGAAGAACCGATACAAACTGTAACTTTCATTTGATATACCTCTTGTGTATAGAAATTTCGTTCATAATATGTGTATCAAAACACAACCTATTAATTATTATACCACCATATAATAAGTATGTCAATTTCACTTGGGATGTTTTTTGCGCCGGAAATTATTGTTGATGATCATAGCAACATACAATAAAACAAATATTATTGCAAAAAAGACCAATAAAAACTCTTGACAAATAAAAAACCTTGTGATAATATATTCTGTGCCTTGGCAACAAGCTAAGGGCCTTTAGCTCAGTTGGTTAGAGCTACCGGCTCATAACCGGTCGGTCCTGGGTTCGAGTCCCCGAAGGCCCACCAACAAAAAAACCACTTCTTATGAAGTGGTTTTTTTGCTTAGTGACATACAGTTGCATTTTATCAAATCAAGCTTTCATTTTCTAAGTGAGTTTTTTCATTTTTTAAAGTAACTGCTACGGCTGTAAGAAGAATGGGTGCAGCAATCATTCCGAAAACGCCTGCGAGGCGAAATCCTGCATAAACTGCGGCAAGGGCAAATATGGGGTGAACTCCTGCTCCTCGTCCTATGAGCTTTGATTCAACGGGTTGACGAACAGCCCATATTATAACAAGCAGAATAAGCAGTCCCACGGAAGTATACGTGTTACCCATAGCAAAACCAATGACTGCCCATGGAACCAGCACTCCGCCAACGCCAAGAATCGGAAGAAAGTCCACAATGCTTATAATAGCTGCCAGAACGAATGCGTTATCAATTCTGAGAATGAGAAATCCGAAAAACAGCTCTGTGAACGTGACGATTATAATCAGCGAGTAGGCTCTCACAAACCTTCCCAGCCCTCTCATTGCACGTTTTATATATGAGAATATTTTTGTGCGGCTTTTTTGGGGAAGGATACTTCTGATTGCCATGGCGGCTTTTTCGTAGCCGAAGGTGAAATAGAAGAGGGCAGCTATTGAAACGGCACAGCCTATGGCAAATGAAGGAAGCGCTGAAACAAATGAAGCTGCAAAGCTCGCTATGAAGGCGCTTATTTTAGTCGTCGCTTCGGAAAGTAGATTTGTGAGGGCGTTTACTGTGGATTGACCGCCAAATCGTTCTCCGATTTCTGTAATTAACCGTTGCATTGTTTCTGTGATACCTCCGCTTCCTGAGATATCGTCTGATATGGCGCTTAGTGCTTGGCTTAATTTGCTAAATGCGGCAGAAGCGCCAAACCATAAAAGCAGAAATAAGGCGAAAACAGAAGTTATGAGTATAATGGCTTTCAGAATATTCTCGTTCATTTGTGTAAGGCCACTCAGCTTTTTTGCCCCTGCCCTGAGAATGTACGCAATCGCGTATGCGATGATAAAAGGCAGGAAAATGGGCAATATAAATCTGAGCGTCAGCCAGAGTAATCCGAGAAAAACAGTGCCTCCGAGAGCGTATATGGTTATAATCTTCAGCTTATCGTATATCATTTATATATTCCTTTGGTCAACAGTTCTTTTGTAATCATTATTCCCCTTTAAAAGAGTTTATTTACAAATAAAGATGAAAAAGATGTTTACATATTTGCGTTGTTGTTGTATAATTATCCTGTTATGAAAAAAGAGAGGTACACCAAATGAAAAGAATTTTGGCGATTATGATTGCTGCTGTGATGCTTCTTTCGGTTGCAGGCTGCGGCAAAACATATAAAACAACATTCACTTCTTATGAAGAAGAAAATATCTATGTTGAGATGGTAGTTAAGGGTTATGGACTTATGACCATTGAGCTTTATCCCGACGTTGCTCCTATCACGGTTCGCAACTTTGCAACTCTTGTTTCAGAAGGCTTTTACGACGGACTTACGTTCCACCGTATCATAGAAGGCTTTATGATTCAGGGAGGTGACCCTGAGGGCACAGGTGCCGGCGGTAGTGAAAATAATATCATAGGAGAATTTGCTGCAAACGGAATAGAAAACGATCTTTCTCATGATCGCGGAGTTATTTCTATGGCAAGAAGCCAGGCATACGACTCTGCTTCCAGCCAGTTCTTCATCTGCCATCAGAAATCTGATTTTCTTGACGGAGATTATGCTGCATTCGGTAAAGTGGTAGAGGGTCTTGAAGTTCTTGACAGTATTGCCAATGTTGCAACAGATTCTAACGATGCACCTGCTGAAAAAGTGGTTATCGACTATGCAAAGCTTGTTTACGGTGCAGACCGCGTTGAAAAAATAGACACAACAGAAGAAACCAGACCCGATTGGGGCAGAGGCGACAGTATCAATATTGAAATGTCCGTTAAGGATTTCGGAGTGATCAAGCTTACTCTTGATCATAAGCAGGCTCCTATCACAGTTGAAAACTTTGTTTCTCTTGTTGAAAAAGGATTTTACGATGGACTCACATTCCACCGCATCATCGAAGACTTTATGATCCAGGGTGGCGACCCCAAAGGTAACGGCACAGGCGGCAGCGATGAAAATATAAAGGGCGAATTTGCCGCAAACTACGTAAACAACACAATTTCTCACAAGCGCGGAGTTATTTCCATGGCAAGAAGCCAGGATTATAACTCAGCATCCAGCCAGTTCTTTATCTGCCATGCGGATGCAACGTACCTTGACGGTCAGTATGCAGCTTTCGGTCAGGTAACAGAAGGACTTGATGTTGTTGATAAAATCGCAGCAGTTGAAACAGACGATAGTGACTATCCCGACGAAAAGGTAGTTATCGAATATATTAAGGTTATAGACTAAGGAGAAAATAAAATGGCAACAAAAGTTAAAATCACAATGGAAAGCGGCGACGCGATCACTCTGGAGCTTTATCCCGAAATTGCTCCCATCACAGTTGAGAATTTTGTTTCACTCGTTAAAGAAGGCTTTTATAACGGCCTCATTTTCCATCGCGTTATTGCAGGCTTTATGATCCAGGGCGGCGACCCTCTCGGTTCAGGTTTTGGCGGCAGCGATAAGACCATCAAGGGCGAATTCAAGCTTAACGGTGTTGAAAACAACCTTTCACACGAGCATGGAGTTATTTCAATGGCAAGAAGCCAGATGCCCAACTCAGCATCCAGCCAGTTCTTTATCTGCCATGCAGATGCAACATTCCTTGACGGTCAGTATGCAGCATTCGGTCGCGTTATAGAAGGTATGGAAACTGTTGATGACATCGCAATGACAAGAACAAATATGATGGACAAGCCTCTCCGCGATCAGAAGATGGAGAAGGTTGAAATTATCGAAGAGTAAATAGTTTTGCTATCACCCGTTTGATCAAACGGGTGATAGATGTTTTATGGAGATAAACAATTGAGAAAAATTGCTTTTATTTTAGCCCTTGGCATTGTGCTTTTGTGTTTTGCTTCCTGTGAAATGACAGATAGTGATGTGCTGCACGAAACAGAAGAAATAAGTGAAACCGATATCGAAACCTCTTTTCTTGACAAACTGAAAGGTGAAGCCGATAACGAGACCGAAGCAGAAACAGAAACTTCAGGTGAAACAACGATAATGCCCGAAACTACATATGTTCCCGATACTACGTATGTACCTGAAACCACAGCAGTGCCCGAGACGACAATCGTGATTGAGACCACGTATGTACCGGAAACAACCGTGACCCCTGAAACTACAGCAGTACCCGAGACGACAATCGTGATTGAGACCACGTATGTACCGGAAACAACCGTAACCCCCGAAACCACAGCAGTGCCCGAGACAACAATCGTGATTGAGACTACATATGTACCGGAAACAACGATCTCGCCTGAAACTACGTATGTTCACGAAACAGCGGCACCGGAAAATGACAGATATATTCCCAACGATGAAAACTATCACGGTCATGTCTATACAGGCGGACAGTACAGTAAAAAGTATCACTATGAAGCGCATTGCGCCGGAAAGAACAGTCATGAGATCACATGGGAAGAGGTTGAAAGACGCGGACTTGAGCCTTGCGGAACTTGTGTTTTAAAGTGATTTGTTTTTCTATTGACAAAAAAATCAAAATATGTTACTATAACTCTTAGCTACGACGGGAAGGAGTAGTCTGCTTTTAAAGCTATAGAGAGCAGCGGATGGTGGAAGCGCTGTGCCGGCGGCAGGTGAAGTAGTCCCTGAGCTTTGCTTCTGAAGGCTATTGTTGTGTAGGGAGCAACGGGTGATCTCCGGTAAAGGATTTTGAGTGCGTTTTTTATTAAACGAATTCAGGTGGTACCGCGCGATATTCAGCGTCCTGACTTTTTAGTCAGGACGCTTTTTGTTTTTGGGGAGTTTCGCGTCTGCGGACGCGACCAAGAAGCTTCGCCTCTTGGATTACCACGACGCAATAGGTTTTCGTTCGTTGCGACGAACGATTTAGGGCTCTGCCCTAAAAACCCGCAAGCTTTTTTCGGAAAAGCTTGACCAAAAACTCTGAAAAAATTTGAGTTAGTGCGTTCTAACAATAATTATTTAAAAAGGTTTTGAAAGAGCTCGAGAAAACTTTTCCTTAAAAAGTTTTTTCGAATATCTAAAGGAGAAAGAAATGAAAAGAGAATTACCAAAGACCTATTCTCCTCAGGAATTTGAGGAAAGAATTTATTCAAAGTGGTGTGAAGACGGTCATTTCACAGCTAAAGTAGACCGCTCCAAGCCCCACTATTCAATCGTTATTCCCCCTCCGAACATCACAGGTCAGCTCCATATGGGCCATGCTCTTGATAACACTCTGCAGGATATCCTTGTAAGATACAAGAGAATGAGTGGATACAGCACTCTCTGGCTTCCCGGTACAGACCATGCTTCCATTGCAACAGAAGCGAAGATCGTTGAAGCAATGAGAAACGAAGGCGTTACAAAGGATGATATCGGACGTGACGGATTCCTTGAGCGTGCTTGGGATTGGAAAGCTAAGTACGGCGGCAGAATCATCGAACAGCTGAAGAAGCTCGGTTCTTCCTGCGACTGGACACGTGAGCGCTTCACTCTTGATGAAGGTTGCAGCGAAGCTGTTCAGACAGTATTTATGAAGCTTTACGACAAGGGACTCATTTACCGCGGAAACCGTATGGTAAACTGGTGCTCCACTTGTATGACATCAATCTCCGATGCAGAGGTTGAATATGAAGATCAGCAGGGCAATTTCTATCACCTGCTTTATCCCGTAAAGGAAACAGGCGAAATGCTTGAGCTTGCAACAACACGTCCCGAAACAATGCTCGGTGACACAGCTGTTGCTATCAATGCAGATGACCCTCGCTATGCTCATCTCCACGGTTGCCATGTTCTCCTTCCCCTTATCAATAAGGAGATCCCTATCGTTTGTGACGAGCACGCTGATATGACAAAGGGTACAGGTGTTGTTAAGATCACACCTGCTCACGACCCCAATGACTACGAAGTAGGTCAGCGTCACAATCTTCCTCTTGTTCGTGTATTCACATATGATGGCAAGATGACAGGCGCTGAAGATAAGGCTGCAGCTGATAAGCTGATTGCAAGCGGAGCAGCAGCTGTTGGTGAGCCTGAAGTTCTTGACTGCGGTAAGTACGCAGGTATGACAACTAAGGAAGCACGTAAGGCTATCCTTGCAGATCTTGAGGCTGCAGGCCTTCTTAAGGAGATCGAGCCCCTTGCTCATAATGTTGGTACGTGCTATCGTTGCCACCACACGATCGAGCCTATGATCTCAAAGCAGTGGTTCGTTAAGATGGAACCTCTTGCTAAGCCTGCTATCGACGTTGTTCGCAGCGGAGAGATCAAGTTCGTTCCCGAACGATTTGAAAAGAACTACTTCCACTGGATGGAAAATATCCGTGACTGGTGTATTTCCCGTCAGCTTTGGTGGGGTCACAGAATTCCTGCGTACTACTGTGAAAACGAGGCTTGCGGTGAAACTGTTGTATCTCTTGATGCTCCCTGCAAATGCCCCAAGTGCGGTGCGGCTATGACTCAGGACCCCGACACTCTTGATACATGGTTCTCCTCTGCGCTCTGGCCCTTCTCCACAATGGGATGGCCTAAGAACACAGAAGACCTTGACTACTTCTATCCCACAAACACACTTGTAACCGGATATGATATTATCACATTCTGGGTTTCCAGAATGATCTTCTCCGGCCTTGAATATACAGGCAAGGCTCCCTTTAACACAGTTCTTATCCACGGCCTTGTAAGAGATGCTCAGGGACGTAAGATGTCCAAGTCCCTTGGTAACGGTATCGATCCCCTTGAAATCATCGATCAGTACGGCGCGGATGCTCTTCGTTATGCTCTTGCAACAGGTAACAGCCCCGGAAACGATATGCGTTTCTCTGATGAAAAGATCGAAGCTGCCCGTAACTTTGCAAACAAGCTTTGGAATGCTGCAAGATTCGTTATGATGAATCTTGATATTGAAGATATCGAGCTTCCTTCCGAGAGTGAACTTGCACCTGAAGATAAGTGGATCCTTTCTCATTTCAACGCTGCAGTTGAAAGCGTAAACACAAATCTTGAAAGCTTTGAGATCGGTGTTGCACTTTCCACTCTCTATAACTTCATCTGGGACGAATATTGCGACTGGTATATCGAGCTTGCAAAGGCATCCCTCACAGGCGAGGATAAGGCGAGAGCAAAGGTAACACAGAACACACTTGCATACGTTCTCCGCGAAACACTCAAACTGTTGCATCCCTTTATGCCTTTCATCACAGAGGAGATCTATGGCGGTCTTCCCGGAACAAGCGAAAGCATTATGATCCAGAGCTATCCCAAGGCAAACGATGCTCTTAATTTTGCAGATGCTGCAAATATGGATAAGGTTATTGATGCTATCCGCGCAATCCGTACACGCCGCGCAGAAATGAACGTTCCTCCTTCACGTAAGGCTAAGGTTTATATCGTAACTAAGGATACAGATGCTTTTGCGCCTTCCTGCTTTGCATTCTTTATGCGCCTTGCATCTGCTTCTGAAGTTCAGGTGGTTGATGGCTTCAGTGAAGACGGAGCCGTTCAGATCATCACCGACAGCGCAACTATCTATATTCCTATGGCAGATATCGTTGACTTCGAAGCTGAAAGAAAGCGCCTTGAAGGAGAGCTTGCAACAATGGAAGCTGAAATTAAAAGAGCTTCCGGTAAGCTTGCAAACGAAAGCTTCACATCCCGCGCACCCGAAGCGGTTGTAAACGCTGAACGCGAAAAGCTTGCTAAATATGAAGCTCGTAAGGCGGGCATCATTGAAGCTCTTGCTGCACTTAATAAGTAATAATCCGAAAATCCTGCATTGTAAAATGCAGGATTTTTTAGTCTGTCGAAAAAACTACGTTTTTTTCCGACAAAGGCTTTGTACACTCGCGTCTCGTGCCAATCCGCTACGCTTCTGACACTCGCAAAGCCGCAAGGTGTAGGCTTGGTCGTGCATTCCTGCACTTCCGTCGCCTACGGATTATATTTTGAATAATTTTCGATTAACTTTATGGACAAGCTGAAAAATACTGCATAGCAAAATGCAGGATTTTTTGCGATTATAATCATTATATGCAAAAACCATAACTAAAGCCTTAAAACAGGCGTTTTTTGGGCGGTTTGTCCAGTAAAAAAAGTTGACAAAGATTAAAATGTGTTATATAATTATTAGGATATAAATATAAAATCGGGTACTATACCCGGAAGGGAATGACACAGTACAATGCCTAAGAGTATGACAGCATTCGGCCGCGCGAGAAACACCTCTGCAGACGGCTCTAAGGATATAACAGCTGAGATCAAATCTGTAAACAGCAGATATATGGATTGCACAGTAAAGCTGCCCCGTATGTATTCTTTCCTTGAGGAGAGGATCAAGGCATATCTCACATCAAGAGGTATCCAGCGAGGCAAGGTTGAAATATATATAGGCGTTGACGTGCTTGAACAGGCAGGTAGCGAGGTTTATCTGGACCGCGCGGCAGCCGCTTCCTATATAGCAGCCCTTGAAGCTCTTCGAGATGAGTTCAATCTTCGTGATGATATCTCAGTTATGAGAGTTGCCGGAAACCGCGAGCTTTTCTCTATGAGAAAGCCCGAAGATGATGCTGAGCGCGATTGGGAGGACGTTAAAAGCGTTCTTTCTCCCGCAGTTGATGCTTTCCTTGAACGCCGTGAGGCAGAGGGCGCAAGACTGATGGAGGATATCTATTCAAAGATCGAAGGAATCAAAGCTATCACAGTGAAGATTGCAGAGATATCCGCAAACGATATTCAGGGATATGGCGCAAAGCTTGAAGAGAGAATCAAGAAATTCCTTGCAGATTTTGACGTTGAAATAAGCGAACAGAGAATTCTCACAGAGGCTGCGGTTTTTGCGGATAAGGCAGCAATTGATGAAGAGCTTGTTCGTCTTTCAAGCCATTTCGAAACTTTCCGCGAAATTGCTGAGAGTCCCGAACCTGCAGGAAGAAAGCTGGACTTCCTTCTTCAGGAAATGAACCGCGAAACAAACACTATCGGTTCAAAATGCTCAAATGCTGATATAGCTCATCTTGTTGTTGATATCAAGGCAGAGCTTGAAAAAATCAGAGAGCAGATCCAGAATATAGAATAAGAAAACTGCTATAATAAATTATAGATGGGTAAAAGTTATGAAGTTTATAAATATAGGCTTTAATAATATGATAGCTGCAAACCGTATAATCGCACTTATCGGTCCCGACAGCGCACCTTCAAAACGCCTTATTCAGGAAGCGAAGGACGAGGGCAGAGTGCTTGATTGCACCAGCGGCAGAAGAACGAGAGCAGTTATCGTAACTGATAGCGATCACGTTATTCTTTCAGCAATACAGCCTGAAACTGTAGCAGCAAGAATGATGGGCGAGGAGGTTCACGATGATGCAGAGTAAAGGAACACTTGTGGTTATCTCAGGTCCTTCAGGAAGTGGTAAGGGCACGGTTGTAAAGCGCCTTCGTGAAATAATGCCTGAGGTAAGCCTTTCAGTTTCTGCCACAACCAGAGCACCCCGAGAGGGAGAGATGGACGGCAGAGAATACTATTTTATCACAAGGGATGATTTTGAAGATATGGTTGCTCAGGGCGAGATTCTTGAGTTTACATCATATTGCGGAAATTATTACGGAACTCCTAAAAAAGAAGCGGAGCGTATCACAGGTGCCGGTAAGGACCTTATCCTTGAAATAGAGGTTGACGGAGCATCTCAGATAAAGCGACTTGTTCCCGATTCTGTAACAATAATGCTTATCCCCCCAACTGTTACAATGCTTGAAGAACGCCTGCGCGGAAGAGGAACAGAAACTGAACAGGTTATAGCAAACCGCCTTGCAAGAGCAAGAGAAGAGATCAAGCTTGCAACATCTTATGATTATGTTGTTGTCAATGAAGACGGCGGCGTTGATGAATGTGCAGAAACGATTCGCGATATTATCCGCGCTGAAAGAAATAAAAGCGCGAGAATGACATATATAACAGAAAAATTTCTTGAAAACTAACCAAAAGGAGATAATAAAATGATAGTACCTTCCATTCAGGACCTTACAAAGGACAGATTCAATCGTTACACTCTTGTTATTGCAACAGCAAAGAGCGCAAGAATGATTACAGACGAATATATGAAGCAGAGAGAAATTGCTGAAAAGAGAGTTGCAAACAAGGAAACAGATAAGTCCGTTGCAAATATGATCAACCGCGAGTATCGCGATGATAAGGCTGTAAAAACAGCTATCAATCATCTTTATGCAGGCGATTTCGCAATCGTTGGATATGATGATGAGCTTATTGCAGAGGCTGAAAGAGCAAAGGCAGAGAAAATAGCTGCTGAAACTGACGCTGAATAATAATTAAGAGGACCTGTCAGCCTGCCTGCCGAAACGGCGGCAGGCTGATTTAGATATAAAAATGAAAGGAGGCGCATTTTGTGGGCAGAGAATATGCAAAGGTAAGAATACTTGATGTTCCTTATCACGGTGACAGAGTTTATGAATACTATATTCCGGCAACATTATCGGATGCAGTTGTACCCGGTTGCCTTGTAAACGTAAGTTTTGGCCGCGGAAACAGAAAATGCGCCGCTATAGTAACGGATGTAAGCGGAGCTCAGGATGGCGAAAGGGAACTGAAGCCCATTTTCTCTGTTTCATCCGACAGTCCTGTTTTGACAGAGGAAGAGATATCCCTTTGCCGCTTTATGTGTGATTATACACTTTGCACTTTCGGCGAAGCGGTTAAGGCAGTTGTTCCGTCAGCTGCAATGTCAAAAATGAATTTTTATTATTTCGTCTCGGGCGAGATGAGCGCTTCCAAAGAGAAAAAGCTTTCAGATAAGGCTCTCGTTTTTTATAGCTTTATAAAAAGCAGAGGCAGAGCTTCAGCCGGAATGCTTCGAAGCGAGTTCGGCGAAGAAACAGCGGCACTTGCAGCTTCTCTCATAAGGCTTGGTCTCATAGAAAAAGAGGCTGAAATAAAAGAATCAACAAATATCAAATATATAACTAAAGTAACCTTGAAGGTGTCAAAGGAAGATGCGGTCAAGGCTGCTGAAAAATGTTCACGAAGCCCTTTGCAGGCGTCAATGTTGATGCGCCTTGCAGAAATAGGAGAGGCGGATAGCGAAGAGCTTTTTGCATTTATCGGAAGAGATGCAAAGGTCCAACTCTCAGCTCTTGAAAAAAAAGGGCTTGTAACTCTTACAAAAAGAGAGGTATACAGAAATCCTTATCTTGCCGCCTGTGATAAAAAAGACGTTTATGAAAACTCATCTTTGTCGAAAGAGCAGGAAAAAGCAGTTGAAAAGCTTTCTGAGCTGGCAGATTGCGGCGAGGCAAGGGCGGCGCTTCTTCACGGTGTAACGGGAAGCGGAAAGACAAGGGTTATCAAGGCTATGATAGACCGTATGATAGCAAAAGATAAAGGAGTTATCATCCTTGTGCCTGAGATTTCCCTCACTCCACAAACCGTCGGAATATTCTGCTCGTGCTACGGAGAAAAGGTAGCTGTTATTCATTCAGCACTTTCTGCAGGTGAAAAATACGATGCATGGAGAAGAATACGAAGCGGAGAAGCCAATATCGTTATTGGCACCCGAAGCGCAATATTTGCTCCGGTTAAAAATCTCGGAATGATAGTTATCGACGAGGAGCAGGAGCATACTTATAAATCTGATACAGATCCTAAATATCACGCACACGATATTGCAAGATATCGCTCGGGTAAAAATAATTCACTGATGCTGCTGGCATCGGCAACCCCATCTCTTTCATCGTATTATAAAGCGAAAAGCGGAGTGTATACTCTCGTTGAATTGAACAGTCGCTATGGCGGAGCCGTATTGCCCGATGTTATTATAAGCGATATGCGACTTGATCGTGATACGGGCAATACGTCGCCTGTGGGACTTTCACTGTATTCCAAACTGCTTGAAACGGTGAAAAATAAAAAGCAGGCAATCGTTTTTCTCAATCGCAGAGGATATAACAGCGCGGTTTCCTGCAGAGTATGCGGCGAAGCTGTAAAATGTCCTCATTGTTCGGTTTCTCTTACGTATCATACTCATCGTATGCTTGGAAACACCCGAAATCCTGAAGATTATTTCCGAATAAGAACGGAGAGGGGAAGTCTTTCCTGCCACTATTGCGGATATAAAACTTCAGTGCCCAATATTTGTCCAAGCTGCAAGGCGGAGCATTTCCGTTTTATAGGATGTGGCACTCAGCAGGCGGAAGAGGAGATAGGCAAGCTTCTTCCAACTTCCCGAATAATGAGAATGGATATGGACACCACAAGCACAAAGCAGGCTTATGATAAAATTCTGGAGTCTTTCAGAAACAGAGAGGCAGATGTACTTTTGGGCACACAGATGGTAACCAAAGGGCACGATTTCCCGGATGTGACTCTTGTTGGGGTTATGAACGCAGACGGAAGCCTTTTCCTTGATGACTACAGAGCAAGTGAAAGAACTTTTTCAATGCTCACTCAGGTCATAGGCAGAGCGGGCAGAGGAAAGGATAAGGGCGTTGCGGTTATTCAAACGTGTAATCCCGACTCTCCGATAATAAAAATGGCGGCATCTCAGGATTATAAGAGTTTTTATGAAAGCGAGATAGCCGTGCGACGCGCACTCACATTTCCGCCATTCTGCGACATAGCGGTGATAAATATCACAAGCGGAGATGAAGCTCTTCTTGCTGCAGGAGCAAAAGCTGTTTCAGAACAGCTTAAAAGTATGCTCACAGAAGAATACAAAGATGTGGAAGCAGAAGTGTTTGGTCCATTTGAAGCTCCGGTTTATAAGGTACAGAACAGCTTCAGAATGCGCATAATCATAAAGTGTCGCCTTACAAAGCGTTCAAGATCAATGATAAGCAGTTTGCTTCGTCAGGTAGGCATGAAATCAACAAGAAAAATAACCGTCACGGCAGATCTCAATCCGTCGGGACTGTGATAAAAGGAGAAATAATATGGCAAAGCTTAACATAGTTAAAGAGGGCGATCCCGTTCTTCGCGGAAAGTGCCGCCCTGTTCTTGAAATAACACCCAGAATCATCACATTGCTTGATGATATGATAGAAACTCTTCACGATGCAAACGGAGCAGGTCTTGCGGCTCCCCAGGTTGGTGTTCGCCGCAGAATTGCCCTTGTTGAAGTTGAGGACGGTCAGCTTTATGAACTGATCAATCCTGAGATCATCGACCGTAAGGGTAATCAGCAGGAAATTGAAGGCTGCCTTTCTCTGCCCGGCAAGTGGGGCGTAACAGATCGTCCTATGGAGGTAACAGTTCGTGCAACTAACCGCCACGGCGAAGAATATACGGTTACAGGTACAGGTCTGGCGGCAAGAGCTTTCTGTCACGAGATAGATCACCTTGACGGTATTCTTTATACAGACCACGCAATCGAAATGCTTGATCCGGAGGACCTTGAAATAGAATGAGTATGAAAGTTCTTTTTATGGGCACACCCGATATTTCAGCGCAGTGCCTTAAAGCGATACTTGCAGCAGGTCATAACGTTGTAGGCGTTGTAACTCAGCCTGATAAACCCAAGGGCAGAGGCTATGAAATGGCAAAATCTGCAGTTAAAGTTCTTGCAGAGGAGCTGGGCCTTCCCATTTATCAGCCCGAAACTTTGAAAAATGGAGTATTTCTTCCCACTCTTGAGGAGCTTCAACCCGATATAATCGTTGTTGTAGCTTTCGGTAAGATACTTCAGAGCTATATACTTGACTACCCCAAATACGGCAGTATCAATATTCACGGATCCGTTCTTCCCGAGTACAGAGGCGCGGCTCCCATTCAGAGAGCTATTATTGATGGCAAAAAGGAAACAGGCATCACCATTATTCAGATGGACGAGGGTATCGACACGGGCGATATGCTTCATATTATAAAGACTCCAATTGAGGACGACGAAACCTTTGAAACTCTCCACGATAAGCTGGCTGAAATCGGTGGTCGTGCTGTGGTTGAGGCAATGGAGATGATTGAAAACGGAACTGTTGTGAGAGAAAAGCAGGACGACAGCAAGGCTTGCTATGCTCAAAAGATCACAAAAGCCGATTGCAAGCTTGATTTCTCACGTACAGCGGACGAACTCAGTTGTCAGATAAGAGGTTTGTCACCTTTTCCTCTTGCTTTCACAAAGCTTCCCGACGCGAGAATGCTTAAGATAATTTCCGCCAAAAAAGCTCCCGGCTCAACAGAGGCAAAGCCCGGAACTATCGTTTCTTTAAATAACGGTTTTGAGGTTGCTTGCGGCGGCGGAACAAAACTGCACGTAACAGCCGTTCTTCCTGAAGGAAAGGGAAGAATGAAGGCGGAGGACTTTGTTCATGGCAGAAGAATTGCCCTTGGTGATATGTTGAAATGGGAAATGTAAATCCTGCAAGGCAGGCGGCTCATGCTTCTCTTGTAAGTTGCCTTGCCAATGATAAATTTGTAAACCTTGAGGTTTCCGCCATTCTTAAAAGAACAAATCTTCAGGGAGCTGACAGAGGACTTTATACAGCCCTTGTGTATACCACAATTGAAAGACTTCTCACAATCGACTATATGATCTCAAAGCTGTCTTCCCGCCCTGTTGACGAAATAGACGAGAAAACACTTTGCGCTGTCAGACTTGGTATCTGTCAGCTTGAGTTTATGGATAAAATACCGCCGCATGCGGCAGTCGATGAATCAGTTGAGCTTTGCCCGAGAAAGTCCCGCGGATTTGCAAATGCGCTTCTGCGCTCTTTTCTTCGAAAAAAGCCCGATATGCCCAAAAAGGAAGATGGAGAGCTTCTCTATCTCAGCGTGAAATATTCAACCCCGGTAGAGTTGTGTGAACTTTTCGTGCGCGACTATGGAGATGAAGCAGAGGCTATTTTATCGGCTTTTCTTGAAAAGAAGGACACGGCTATAAGAATTAATTCTCTCAGGAGTGATGCAGCTGAAAAAGCGGCTCAGATGGGTGCATATAAGTCAGAGCTTTGTGATGATGTTATGCTTGTAAAAAGCTTTGACGGCGTTCTCGATGGCGTTGAGCGCGGCGATTGGTTCGTTCAGGACGAAGCATCTGCTCTATGCGCTCAGATGGTAGGCGCTAAGCCGGGTGAAACGGTGGTTGATACCTGCGCTGCTCCCGGAGGCAAAAGCTTTGCTCTTGCGCTTAATATGGAGAATAAGGGTAAGATATATTCCTTTGATCTTCACGATAATAAAATATCTCTTATTAAAAAGGGCGCGGAAAAGCTTGGTATCAGCATAATTGAAGCACAGGCAAGGGATGCGAGAAATCCCCTTGAAGATATAGTGGGAAAGGCCGACAGAGTGCTTTGCGATGCTCCCTGCTCAGGCTTTGGAGT
>JAFXGC010000150.1 GCA_017513325.1 Clostridia bacterium | reverse complement strand
GTGCCCAGATTTGGTCTTGTAGGATATATCGTTTCAGTTTATATTGTGGAACTGGTAAACTGCGCTCTCAGCCTTGGCAGACTTGTTTTCGTTGCAGACATAAAAATCAAAACAAGCTGGATATCTCGTCCGCTTATCTCAATTCTCATCTCCTGCTTTATTTCTCGTTTTATATTTTCATCTCCCTTGATAACCGATATCGGATACGGAATCCAACTGGCTTTCACTTTCGCACTTATGGTATTTTTTATGAGAATAACAGGAGCAATTACAAAAAACGACGTGGAATACTTGAAAAACACTGTAAAAAATTCATAATTATATTTACTTTGGCTCTGTTATAGTGTATAATTTAAACAACTATAATTATGTGCGAGGTAAGCTCTATGAAACTTGATAAAAAGCCTTTCTCCGCCGCTCCCTATATGGACAGAGCCAAGGAGATCCTCTCTCAGATGACTCTCTCGGAAAAAGTTGGTCAGCTTGTTCTTTCAGGAACCGTTCGCAGCCTTGATGAAGATATGATCCGCAACGGTCAGATCGGTGCATATCTTAACGTTCCCGATGTTGCAACTGCTAACCGCCGACAGAGAATCGCTGTGGAAGAAAGCCGCCTTGGTATTCCGCTTCTCATCGGACACGACGTTGTTCACGGCGACAGAACTCTTTTCCCCATCCCCCTTGCAACAGCATCCAGCTGGGATATGGAAAGAATTGAAAAGGGTGAATACTACGCCGCTAAAGAAGCTTATGCCGAGGGTATCAACTGGATCTACTCTCCTATGATCGACGTAACCCGCGAACCCCGTTGGGGACGAATCGCTGAAGGTGCGGGAGAAGATAAGTTTTTCGGTTCCTGCGTTGCACAGGCAAGAGTTCGCGGATTCCAGACAATAAATCCCGACACTAACTATCCTTACACAGCTGCGTGCTTCAAGCACTACTGCGGATACGGACTTTCCGAAGCAGGCCGTGACTATGAATCCTGCGACATCAGCGAAAGAACTCTCCACGGAGAATACCTCCCCGTTTATAAGGCTGCTCTCGATGCAGGTTCTATCTCCTGTATGTCCTCCTTCAACTCTATGAACGGCGACCCCGTTTCAGGCTCTCACTACTATCTTACAGAGCTTCTCCGTGATCAGTGGGGATTTGAAGGTATGGTCGTTTCCGACTGGACAAGTATTGCAGAGCTTGTTAAGCACAGAGTTGCTAAAGACGATAAGGATGCGGCTCGTATGGGCATCCTTGCAGGAAACGATATGGATATGCACGCTGAGGTTTATCAGAAATATCTTGAAGAGCTTGCTAATGAAGATCCTGCAATTATGGAAGCTATAGATACAAGTGTTCTCAGAGTTCTTGTAGCAAAGCTTGCTATCGGTCTCTTTGAGAACCCCTATCGCGAAGAAGATAACCTTAAATACTTCCTCCAGCCCGAAACAAGAGCTGCTGCAAGAGATATTGCGGCACACTCTATGGTTCTTCTTAAAAACGAAGATAAACTCCTTCCCCTTAACAAAGCTGAAAAGAAGAAGATCCTTCTCACAGGCCCCTTCGCTGACGAGCGTCATCAGGCAATCGGTCTTTGGGGCGGCAGAGGTCACGTTAATGATATCGTAACTCTCAAGAACGCTCTTGAAGTTGAAGAAGGTGTTGAAGTTGTTTACATAAAGGGCTGCGATTTCGAGCTTGATGAAGAGTCCACCGGTTCAGCTGATTTTGAAAAAGCAGCTGCTCTTGCCGCTGAATGTGATGCTATTATCTACGCTTGCGGCGAACCTGTTCACTGGGCAGGTGAGCACGGCGGACGCGTTGATATCGATCTTCCCCAGCTTCAGAATGATTACCTCAAGGTTCTGAAAGCTACAGGCAAGCCTTTGGTTTCCGTGCTTTACACAGCGCGTCCCCTTGCTTGCACAACTCTTGACGAACTTTCCGATGCTATTCTTCTCAACTGGCACAGCGGCGTTGAATGCGGTAACGCAGTTTGCGACATTCTCTTTGACCGCGTTGGTCCCTCAGGTCGTCTCCCTGTTACATTCCCCCGCGCAACAGGTCAGATCCCGATCTACTATGCTTCCTATTCCAACGGACGTCCCAGAGGTTTTGACGGCATCAACCGCCACAGAGATTGCCCCGACTCTCCTCTGTACTGCTTCGGTTACGGTCTTACATACGGCAGCGTAGAATACGGCCCCGTAAAGATCGAAAATCCCGAGATCAAGGCAGGCGACGAGCTGAAAGCATCCTGCACTGTAAAGAACACAAGCGACGTTGCGCTTGAAGAGGTTGTTCAGGTTTACTTCCGCGACTATGTTTCCTCTCTCGCAACACCTGACAAACTCCTTTGCGACTTTGAAAAGATAGCTCTTGCGGCAGGTGAAGAAAAAACTGTTTACTTCTCCATCCCCTCCGAGCGCTTTGAAATGGTTGACAGAAAGCTCAACCGCGTTCTTGAGCCCGGCGAATTCCGCCTCTATATCTGCGGAAATGCTGATCAGTGGAACGGCGAAGACTTCGTTGTTGTTGAATAATCGATTATATGCAAAAGGTCCACCGCAATTGCGGTGGACCTTTTTTGTTTATTTGTTAAAACTTATAGCCGCTTTCGGCATGTTGGAAATATAGGAACTTTCCACAGCCGGAACGTAATATGCTCCGTAGGTTTTAAGACCTTCATCTCGCTTTTCTTCCGGCAGTTCTACATAAAAACGATAATATGGCATAAAAACCTCGTCATAATTACCTGCACGATAAATGAGCTCAACTTTTTTAATATATTTTGCTTGTTCAACTTCATATGGAACACTGGTGATATAATTACCATTCAACAGTAATTCTTCAGCCTGCTTTACACTGATGATCGGGTAATCTCCCAGCTTTTTAGATAAATCCGGCTGATATATTCTAGCTATAAAGAGATCTCCATTATCATCACAATGAAATGTGACCCTATTAAAATTATAATTTATGATTTGTTCGATTGCATTTCCTCTGTCATCAAAAAAACCAATGCCATATCCCTGCTCACCATAGATAGTATAATCACCACCATAAATATTTATCTGTGGATTTTCAATTCCAATAAATTCACTGTATTCTTTTTTCAAATACTCAGCCACAGCAGCAATATCTTTGCGAGGAGCATAATGGTTAAAATTATATTTTTCAGGCAGGGACACCGGTGGATCAAAAAATACCGTTGCTGTCATAGACTGATCTACCTGAATTTCCATTTCATCAGTTTTTATTGTTAATGCTGTTGGATCAAAGTATCCCTCCGGAACTGTCCCCCCTCCATTTTCAAGTTTTTCTGTCATCATCTGTTTTGTCTGCTCATCGGGGGAATTATCAGTGATGATCACGTTGTTTGTATCTATACCCAGTCTGTGGGCAACATCAAGCAAAAGCTCTCGCATCTTATCAACATCTGCTCCCCAAGCGATAAAATTTTCATCATAGGACAAAACATTTTCATAGACGGGCAAAAACGATATTTTTGAACTTTTTTTCCATGGGTTTGCATTTATAATCTCAGAAATATTATTAGCCATATACCCCTCATATCCCCTTCCTGCCAGATCATCGGAGATAGTCAACATGGGAAGACCGGGGGCCGGTTCAGACCCAGCCTGCGGATAAAATCTTATTCCTGCAAAAACCATTAAAGCAATGCAAGCAGCAACTGCTCCCCATTTGACAATGAAGTGTTTCTTTTTGGTTATCTTAATATCAGCCGCCTCAACATAGGCAGGCTGGATGAGCTCCATCTTATCTAAAAACTCATTTCCTCTCATAAAGTATACCCCTCTTTACTCAAATACTCACGAAGCTTGTTTCGGCAACGAAAAAGCGTTGTCTTCACCTTGCTTTCAGATATAGCAAAGCGACGGGAAATATCAGCTACAGAATCCAGAAACCAATAGCGACGAATGAAAATATTCCTTTTCTCCGCGTCCAGCTTGCCAAGAAATCCATTGATCGCTCTGCTCAATTCCGCATCGTCAATACGGCATTCAACATCGTCCGGCGAAGGAATGCACTGCTCCATTTCCGCACTGAGTTCACATATAAATGCGCTCCGTTTCAGACGGTTTCGATCACGACAGCAGTTTAAAGAAATATGGCGGATAATTCGAGCAAGAAACGCATATAAATAACTCCTAGGCTCATGGGGCGGAATACTGTTCCATGCTTCCATATACGTATCATTCTCACATTCTTCGGCACTCTGCATATCTTTGACTATTCCATAAGACAAAGAGCGCAAACGGCTGCTATACTTGTCTGCTGTTAATTTTATCGCCGTTTCATCGCGCAACAAATACAGATCAACAATTCTGCTATCATCCAAAGCTTTCATCTCCTTTCAGCGTAATAAAGGCCTTTCACCTTAACAAGCACCGTCTTGTGCACCAAGGTTACACTTTTTTATTAAATTATAAAAAGAAACGATACTCAAGTCAACAAACCCGGTATCGTTTCTTTTATTTATTACAGTTTAATGCGCAGCAACCAATCTCTCAACTTTACTTCTGCATCTTAGACATTTGTCTTTGCGCCATAACAAGTTCAAAATACAGACCTTTTTTTGCCATAAGCTCATCGTGACTACCCACTTCTGCTACCGTGCCTTTATCAAGCACAACAAGACGGTTTGCATTTCGAAGGGTTGAAAGTCGGTGAGCGATAGCAATGGTCGTTCTGCCTGCTGTCAATTTTTTCAGGGCATCCTGAATATTCTTCTCCGTTTCCGTATCAAGAGAAGATGTTGCTTCATCAAGAATAAGTATCCTCGGGTCGTGAAGCAGCGCTCTTGCAATAGCCACTCTCTGTCTTTCTCCACCGGAGAGTGTATATCCCTTTTCACCAACGATGGTGTTATATCCATCGGGAAGTTTGAGCGCAAAAGTATGCACTCCTGCAAGCTTTGCCGCAGTTATTATCTCCTCGCTGGACGCGCCCGGTTTTCCGTATGCTATATTCTGATAGAGACTGCCCGAAAACAGCATTGTTTCCTGAAGCACCACGCCCATCTGACGGCGGAGACTTTCCTGCGAAATATCCTTTATGCTGACTCCGTCAAAGAGGATATCCCCTTCATCAGTATCGTAAAGACGCATTATCAGGTTTATAAGCGTTGACTTTCCAACACCCGATCTGCCGACGATGCCTATCATTTCGCCCTGTTTTATATCAAGGCTGACATGATGCAGAACATTGCGGCTATCCTCATAGCCAAATGAAATATCCCTTATTTCAATATTACCTGAAAGCTCTGCCTCCCTGGAATCTTTTGCATCGCTCACGTCGGGTTCTTCGTCAAGCACGTCAAATATTTTTACAACCGATGTCATACTGGCGGTTAGTCTTCTGGGAAGGAAAGCTAACCAACGAAGAGGTGCGTATATCATGGAAGCATAAGCTGAAAACTGCTGCATTTGTCCGAGAGTCATCTCGCCGCCTATTATCTTTGTTCCTACATAATAGAGCAAAAAGAACTCGCCTGCGCCCATAAAAAAGTTTGTTATGGGAGAGATAAATGCAAACATCTTTTCATTTGAGGTTCGCATTGCGCGCTCATCAATCGTAGCTTTATCGTAACGCTTTTCCTCTGACTTTTCCATTCCAAAAGCCTTTACAACTCTGATACCTGAAAAAATATCGTGCAATATGGTATCCGCTTTTTCATTTAATGTAAACTGACGATGATATCTTTTGCCGAGATATTTCCACATAAGCCTATGTACCGTCAATACAACGGGCGCGGGCAAAATCACCAACACTGCCAACTTCCAGTCAGTAGAAAACAGCATTACGCTTATTGCAGAAATGGTTACCACGTTTTCAATGAGCGCTCCGAAATCATCTGTTATAAACTGGCGAAGCTGTTGGGTATCCCTTGTTACCCTCGCCATAAGCTCACCCGTTGTTCTTCTGGTGACTCCTGCAAGCGAAAGCTCTTCTATTTTGTTGAAGATCATAGCTCTAAGCTTTACGATCAGCTTATTGGCCGTTATTATCTGCACGCATCCGCGAAGCATTGTAAGCAGCAGCACCGCAAAGGATGTTCCAAGTATGGCCGCCACAACTATTATAAACTGACCGAACAAAGGCTTTTCCGCCGCCTTGATATAGTCGTCAACAAGAATTCTGTTAAGATACGGGCTAAGTAGTCCCAAAGCCGCGATCACAAAATACAAGACTACTGATACGGCAATTCCCCATTTGAAGTTTGCCGCAATAGCAAGAAGACGCTTTATATATCCGCTTTTATCCGCACAATGAGGACAAGTCTGCGTACCGGGAGGCAATGCTCTGTGGCATTTTGAACACACCACTGCATCAAAGCTGCTCCAGTTTTCTTCATAATATCCGTCTTCAAGATATTTGTTCATTCTCTTAACTGCAGCAGAAAACGCTTTTGCATCTATCATAACGCTTCTGCAAAGAGTTTCGTATCCGTTTACGGTCAAAGCCTCGACAGATGCGCATCCTACTCCGGCATCATAAACAAATTCCTTTATATCCGAAAGCAAAATACGTTTTGTCTCTTTTCCCTTCTCCGTTACGACAACGTGATCACCGTACAGTGTTACACTGCCTTCTGTCTGCTCATTCAGCCTTTCAGAAGACAACCGAAACGGAAATGTGAGTATAACTTTTTCTCTCATATTTACCTCACAGATAAAGTTCCAGCTTTTTCTGACTTTTTCTGTCAAGAGCAGCTATTGATTCTATCTCGCAGCGGTTGCCCGAAATATCGGTTATGAAAGCTCTGTCTTCACCTATCTTGGTTATACTCCTGTATGTATCCTGCAGAGAAAGCTCCATTTCACCTATATCAGTTTCTATCTTCCAATAGGAAAAGCCTCTGCGTTCACGAAGCGTTATTATCCTCTTTATCTTCGGAATAAAATACTTACGCTCCAGCTCAGCGTTTAAAATCTCCGCTGTTTCGCTGTCAAAATCACTTATGCGTCGGATTATTCCTATTTCTTCGTTATCCTTCGCCTGAACGGAAATGAATTCGTCCTTCACATCAAAAGGAAATACTCTGTGAAGCCAAACTCGCTCGTACTGTCTTCCGTCAGCCATTTCAGCGCAAGGAAAATCTCCTTTTTTAGAAAAGGTTATCATATCGGGCGACAAATAGCTCAATCCCGCCGCTTCATCGAGAGTTATTCTGTTTTCATTTTCCATAATCGTTACTCCTCAATTCCTGCGTTTTTGAGTGCTTCATACTGAAGCATATAAAGCTTATAGTATATGCCCTTTTCACGAATAAGCTTAGCGTGAGTGCCCTCTTCGGGTATCTTTCCGTTTTCAAGAACCATAAGCTTGTCTGCACCTCTCAAAGTAGAAAGACGGTGAGCGATCATTATTGTGGTTCTTCCCTCGGAAAGCTTTTCAAGCGCTGCCTGGATCGCTCTTTCGGTTCGTGTATCCATAGCAGAGGTTGCCTCGTCAAGGATAAGTATGGACGGGTCTCTCAAAAGTGCTCTGGCAATGGAAATTCTCTGCTTTTCGCCACCGGACAGATCTTTGTATCCCCATCCGATTCGCGTAGAATAGCCATCCTCAAGCTTGCATATGAAATCGTGTGCACCCGATACTCTCGCCGCTAAAAGAACTTCTTCCTTTGTTGCCTCCGGTTTTGCATAGGCTATATTATCAAATATCGTGCCCTGGAAAAGATATGTTTCCTGCGATACGATGGCTATATTTCGACGAAGCGTTTCAAAAGTGAGATCTCTGACATCATATCCGTCAATTGTAATCGAACCCTCTCCGGCATCATACAAACGGATAAGAAGATTGGCAACTGTAGATTTACCCGCGCCGGTGTGACCAACTATACCTATGGTTTCTCCTGCATTTATCTTAAAAGATATTCCATCAATAATCTTTCTGTTTTTATCATAGCTGAACTCAACGTTTTTAAACTCAATATCACCGCGAAGCTTTTCAAGACTTGTAGCATCGGTCTTTTCTTTTACCTCGGGTTCAGCGTCCATAACCTCCATAAGTCGCTGCATTGCATTGGACGCATTGGACATCCAGCTTATCATATTTACAAATGAAGTCAAAGGACTGTACAGCATTGCAGAATATGCCGTAAACGTGATCAATGTGCCATACGTCATGTGCCCCTCTATCACCATCCAACCACCTGCACCAAGCACTACAGTTGATGCTATAGTGAACAAATAGGCAACCATACGAAACCACGTTGTATTATTTATTGCAACTGACTGATCAGATTCGGCAAGCGCTTTGTTTCTCTTTTCAAATCGGCGCTTTTCTTCATCCTCACGTGAAAAGGCTTTAACAACTCTTACACCGTTAAGCGCATCGGTCAGCATACCGTTAAGACTTCTGTTGTTGGAATAGTTCTTTGCATGGAGCTTGTTCATATGCCCCATAAGCAACTTCGTCAGCACCACAACCAAGGGGGCCGCAATAATACTGATAATAGTTAACTGCCAATTAACCATGAACATAATTATCGCAATTGCGATCGTCTGCACACCGTTTATGATGATAAAAGGTAATCCCTCAACAAAAAACCAATATATCGTATTTGCGTCGCCGTTGACCTGATTCATCAAAGAGCCTGTTTGCCTGTTGGTGAAAAAACTGATGGACAAACGCTCAATCGATGTAAACAGAACCTTTTTCAAGTCATATATGATCTTAGGCACAACAATGGCAGTTACAACCTCGTTGACCATATTCACAAGCAACGAAAGGATACGCGTTGCAACAAGAATACCTATAACAAGAAGTACCTGACCGTAGAATTCACCGCCAACAGTCAGTACGCTGTCATAGAAAAAGCCGGAGCTGATATATGGAGCAAGTATAGTCAGAGCGCTGGCCAAAACCATTGCCAAAAGAATTGCAAAAACGCTGAATTTATACTTTTTGGTGAAAAACCATATACGTTTTGGTACACCTGCCCTGTCGATACACTTGGGGCATATTTTTCTGTTTTGATCCGGATAAACTTTTCCACATTTGGGGCAACGGGCAGGCTCCTCTTTTTTTCGTCTGCCATCTTCATTTGCGCAGCCCAGGGAAACATTTATCTCAAAACACAAATCCTTTGCTTCATCGGAAACAGAATTTGAAAATCTCGTGACAAAAACTCCGCCAAAATCATTTTTGGCGCAAATAATACATCCGGAGATCTGCTGTTCAACTTCAAAATCTCTCCACCCGAAAATATCAAGCTTTTCGCAGGAAAGACTTTTATATTCAACTTCAAGAGGAATTCCACCCGGAACTTTTTTTCTTTTCTTTTTTAATACATTTATACCAAAAATAAATAGCAGTTCCGTTTCCTTAAGAAGAACATAACAATCGCATGGAGTGTTATCTCTGCTACGGTCAAGCTTGGCTGCAGCCTTAACATCTTCGCGCAGAAAGCCTTCTTTTTCCGCTTTATCCCAGATGATCTGAGGTATCTTATCTAATTTAGCCAAATAGCTCACCCCACTTTATACAATGTGGATATTTTACCATATTTCGTGCCATTGCACAATACAATACAAACAAAAAAATCACCCCTGAGAAGAATGTTGATCATATTGAAAAAAGTGAAAAACATTACTTATAGAGGTGATTTATCATATTTTATATATCTTTTTGAGGCAATCTTCTGCGCATAATAACGTAGCACACCATATGGGCTGCAAAAGTTATAGCCCAGCTTATCGGATATGAGATAAACAGGAAAAACTCTGAGTGGAATTGCGGCAACTGAAAAACTGTTGATATCCACAATATTCTTATTCCACAAGCACCAAGCATTGAAACAACTGTTGGCGCAACCGAATATCCCATTCCTCGAATAACTCCCACTATACAGTCCATAAGTCCACAGACAAAATAGAATCCGCAAACGAGTTGCATTCGCGTCATTCCGGGAATGATTATTTCAGGACGCGGATCATACAGGGAGATCAGCACGTCTCCGAATATATATGCCAGATTTCCCATAACAAGACCTGTTATGGCAGCAGCTGCACAGGAGACAATTGCAATTTTATTGATACGGCTGTATTTGCCGCCTCCAATGTTCTGGCTTGTAAAAGTTAGGGCGCCCTGTGAAAAAGCATTCATTGACACCCATACGAATCCTTCAATGCTGGCAGAAGCAGCACTTCCTGCCATCACAACTGCTCCAAAGCTGTTTATTGACGACTGAACAACTACATTGGACAAAGAGAACACCACACCCTGAAGACCGGCAGGCAGTCCTATGCGAAATATTTTTCCAAGTATCTTTTTATCGGGACGAAGCTTTTTAAATTCAAATTTATAGTAGTCAGTTTCTTTCATCAGGCAAATCATTATAAGCGCTGCTGAAACAAACTGCGAAATTATAGTTGCAAGCGCAACTCCTGCCACATCCATTTCGAAAACAATAACAAAAATCAGGTTGAGAACAACGTTCACAACTCCTGCCAAGGCAAGAAAATAAAGCGGTCGTTTGGTGTCTCCTTTGGAGCGCAGAATAGAGCTTCCGAAATTATATATCATCATTGCAACCATTCCGCAAAAATATATTCTGAGATATAAACTTGAAAGCGAAAGAACCTCTTCGGGTACCTTCATGAGAATAAGAAGATCGTCTGCAAACATAACGCCTACAAAAGTCAAAACCAATCCAAACACTATGCTGAGGAAAATAGACGTATGTATCGTTTTGCTAACGTTTTCCCCGTTGCGCGCTCCCATATAATGAGAGGTCAAAACATTTGCACTGACAGAAAAACCAAGAAACAAATTAGTCATAAGATTTACCAGAGATGTTGTTGATCCAACTGCGGCAAGAGAATTTTCGCTTGCAAAATTCCCGACCACAATTATATCCGCCGCATTGAAAAGCAGCTGCAGAACGCTTGAAAGCATAAGTGGAAGAACAAGTTGCAAAAGCTTAGGCAATATTGCCCCTGAACACATATCTATTTCATACTTCTTTTTAGACATTACTATCCCCCCAATACCTTTTATATTATACAACTGTCAGACAAATTTTTCAACGGTTTCATCAGGGGGAGAAATATTTTGTTATATAGGGTAAACTTACTACGACCTGTATCTTAACTAACAAGGAGGAAAAATGACACAACCTGAAATCAGAATATCACTTGATATTCACGAGGTGGAATCTCAGACGACACTTGAAATCAAACATTTCGATTCAAGCAAAATCCTGAAGATTTCATTGACAGACAACGGTTTACCCTATGAGATTTCAGAAGAATGCAGAGCTATTTTAGTTGCAAGCAAAGCTGACGGAACATATATCATAAATGAATGTTCCATCGAAGATAATCTTATCTGCTACCCTGTAACTACTCAGACCTCATCTGCACCGGGAATGGTTTCCTGCGAGGTCAGATTGACCGGCGGAAATGACAATTTGCTTCTGACTTCCCCAAGATTTTCAATTTTTGTTGTTCCCACTGTATACGAAAACGGTGGGGCTGCTTCTGCTTCAAAAAATGAATTTGACGCGCTCTCAAAACTCATAACCGACTCAGAAAACATTATTGCTGAAATCGAATCTTCTCTTGAAAAAGGAGATTTTATCGGCGAAAAAGGTGATAAAGGTGATAAAGGTGACCGAGGCGATCCCGGCATATCACCAACAGTAGAAGTGACTCCAATTGACAACGGCAACCGAGTTTCTTTCACAGATATTAACAAAGTTACAAGTTTTGACGTTCATCACGGAAACGGAGTTAATGAATATGAGTTGAATTTCTACTCAGATACCCCTTCGGAATCTCAGACACTGATTGAAAAATCTGTTATTTTATCAATTATAAACGATACCGCCGACCACATTGTTTATATAAACTATGACGATGGAAAGCATCCCGCTTCAATTTACGAATACGGTGGCAATATTTATTTTTATTTCAACTCACCCAATGAAAAGAGATGGTTTGAGATAAGCTACTTTTCTGATTCCGACACAATATACTACGCAAAAATGGGAGCAAGCGCAGGTGTTACAAATATGGAACAAACCGCTACGTCAAACGAGGATGGCGGCTCAAACATATTCACCTTCACTCTCAGCGATGGTACAACATCAGACTTTACTGTTAAAAATGGTAGCAGAGGTTCAACGGGTCCTGCGGGTCCCACAGGTGAAGCAGGTCCTGCAGGAGCCGATGGTTTGTCCGCATACGAAATAGCTAAGAATCACGGATTTGATGGAACAGAGGAAGAATGGCTTGAGTCTCTCAAAGGCGAGGACGGAAAAGATGGTGCTGACGGCGTCGGAGGCGGTAGCGGCGAATGCAGACTGCCCGAAGTAGCTGAGTCATCTAAAGTGAGCATCGTACCCCAAACTGAGCTTGGAGAATTTTATTTCATGTCAGATTATGGGATGTATGGTCGTGCTTCTTCAAGCATAACTATCGGTCTTTCTGTAGGAGATACCTGTACCGTTGTATGGGACACCACGGTTCATACTTGTACAGTTGTGGATATGAGCGCACTTGCGCCCGGTGCTTTAGGTTTAGGAAATCTGTCCTTTGCAGGTATGGGTGGCAACAACGAGCCTTTCGCTATCGGTTTCTTTGCTGATGGTGGTGTAACTTTCTTATCTACTACAGATGAGGCAGAAGGTAATTCCCATACTGTTGAAATCTATCAAGGCACACCTTCCGCAGATGAAGGAAAGTTTCTTCAGGTTGTAGACGGCAAAGCGGCATGGGTTACTATTGAACTTGCAGAGGACGGTGGTTTCTGATGGCTTTATATTTCATTAAAGACACTACTCTCAAGGGAATAGCTGATGCAATCCGTACCAAAACAGGTGATACTGCATCTATACCTGTTGCAAGTATGGCATCCAAAATAGCTTCTATTTCTGTTGAAGAAAGTAACGGTGGCAGCTCGGGCGAAAATGATAGCGGATATACAACAAAAATCATTACGGCAACAGGCACTTTTAATACTGCAACTACCGGAACAGGCAGGCAGACTATCAGCCACGGACTTAGTGCTAAACCTGATATGGTGGTTGTTTATCTGAAAAGAACTGCCGATTATTCCGTTACCACAAAATACTGCACTATTCTGAACACAAGCAAAAATATTGGTCTTGGTGGTGTAGCAGTTTCGGGTGCTTATTCTTTTGCAACTGATGGCTGTCTTGAAGAATATGGAGATAATTCCCAGATATACTGCCCTGACAACTCAACGTTTCAGGTTGGCTCAGACGGTACATTCCTTGAAAACGTTGAATACTGCTGGCAGGCTATGGCTGTAATAAAATCAGAAGCTACGTCGGGCGGCGACCATACCGTTACATTTATGAGTGAAGACGGAACAACGGTTCTTGGCAGAAAGACTGTTATGAACGGTGACACTTGCGGAGATCCTGTTACCCAAAAGCTCATTGAAATACCCACTAAGGAAAGCACGGCGCAGTTTGACTATAGCTTTTTGGGCTGGTCTTTAACGCCAGGTGGTGAAGCTGATGATGACGCACTTGCTGATATAACAAGTGATAGAACAGTTTATGCTTCATTCGCAGGCTTAGTAAGATTTTATACTATCAAATACTATGACGGTGATTCGGTTATTCACTCAGAAATACTTGCTTACGGATTGATGCCATCGTATGTGCCTGCTCGTAAGGACGGTTATATGTTTACAGGATGGACACCCGAACTTGCGACCGTAACGTGTGATGCCGATTATTATGCTCAATGGATAGAAAGCATCGGCGGTCCTTGCGGAGATTCAGCTACTTGGTCAATAAGCAGCGACAGAGTGCTTACAATAGCCGGAAGCGGAGCAATGACAGACTATACCGATCCAACCAGCACAAACAGCACTAATCCTGCTCCGTGGTTTGAGCATAGCGATAAATTTGACAAGGTCGTAATAGCCGAAGGAATTACTTATATAGGTAATTTTGCTTTTTACAAGTGTGCAAATGTTACTGCTGTTACAATCGCAGAAAGTGTTACCTCTACGGGAACCGATGTATTCTCTTATACAAGTATTACCAATATCGTATTCCCGGATAATTGCACTAATATTGGTGTGCGCAACTGCCAGTATTGTAAAGCTCTGTTAAGTTTTACTCTTCCTGCAACGGTAACGGTAATCCCCCTTGGTTTAACCACCGGTTGTTCGGGTTTACAAGAGTTTATCGTCCCCGACGGCGTTACCTCGATACCGATGCTTGCGTTCTCCGGCTTAAGTGGGCTCAAAAGAATTGTGATAGGTAGCGGTGTGACATCAATAAGTCGTGTGACATCGGCAGCCACATCTGTAACCTCTGTAGAATTTAAAAATACCACGGGGTGGTATGTTACAACAACAGAAAATGCCACTAGCGGAACTAACATTGACGTATCTGACCCGAGCACAGCGGCTACTTATTTGCATACTACGTATAAGCAGCATTATTGGTATCGCAAATAATTGAACGGGGGTTGTTTATGAAATGACATGGGAAATAGTTATCGGAATAATAGCCTTGGTTGGATTTATCGGCAGCATTGGTGTTTGGGTGAGCAAGCTTTCCACAACGCTTGCCACCCTATCTACTACCATTGAGTTGCTTGTGAACACTGTCAAGGAATTAAAATCAAACAGTCACGAAACACATGCAAAATTATTTGAACGGATTGGAGAGCACAGCGTTGTGCTCTCCGACCACGAATCACGAATTAAAATACTTGAAAATAAGGAGGAATGATTATGAGAAACTGGAAAAAATGGATTCGCTGCGCTGCGGTGAGAAGTATCAAAACGTTTTGCCAGACTGCGGTGGCTTCCATCGGCACTTCTGCACTGCTTGGAGATGTTAACTGGATCGCTGTTGCTTCAGCTTCAGCTCTTGCAGCTATCCTATCGATCCTTACTAGCATTGCAGGTCTGCCCGAAGAAAAGGAGATTTGCAATGAGTAATTCACCTCTTGCTAAGTTGAGTGTGCCTGCCCATATAGGCAACTACACCAGAGGCAGAAGCTCAAAGATCACCAAGATCACTCTCCATCATATGGCAGGTGTGCTTTCTGCCAAGAGATGCGGCGAGCTGTTTCAAGCTGGGGGCAGAAACGGTAGCGCCCACTATGGAATAGGCAATGACGGAACTATTGCTCAGTATGTGCCTGAGACTGACACGGCTTGGGCAGACGGAAATTGGAACTCAAACTGCACTTCTGTATCCATTGAAACATCCAACTCTGCTACAGGCGGTGACTGGAAGGTTTCAGATGCGGCGCTACGTAGCCTTATAAAGCTTTGCGCAGATATTGCAAAGAGAAACGGACTTGGAAAGCTCGTTGCAGGTAAAAACCTCACTTGGCATTCTATGTATTCTGCTACAGCTTGTCCAGGTCCCTACCTCAAATCCAAAATGGATTACATAGCTGCGGAGGCTAACAAAATAAACTATCCCGAAAAGGAGGAGATTGAAGTGAAGGTAAATGGCATCAATACTCTCAGACTTACTGATTACCTTGTGATATACAATATAGGTAACTACACAGGCACAAATCAGTGGGGCGTTGAGGTTGCTTTTGATTCGAACTGCGTGGCGATCTCAGACCCCGTTTGTTGGGTTGGGAATATGAAGATCCCTTCAGGTGGCTTCGTTCTTTCAGGTCATAACAAGGCAGGAAACTGGATCGCTGAGAATATCAAGAAGGGTACAAAGCTTAACCTTTCTGCGACAGTTAAGTAAATTATCGTTTAGCGGTATAATTGTGGCGGATACCTGTAGGGCGGCTTGCCCTCAAGCCGCCGAGAACGTAATTGCTAAGC
>JAFXGC010000149.1 GCA_017513325.1 Clostridia bacterium | reverse complement strand
GCCTCGAGGGCGACGTTCTGCCCGTTGGGTGTGTTGGAGATGCCCATGTCTGCGAGCGGACAAATTGTACTGCGCGCGACGTATGGATGGGGCTTCATCGCGTTATCAATGCGTATCTGGATGGCATTACTCTGCACGATCTCATCACGCAGGGTGAATGATTAAATTCTGCAAGCAGCACCTTGTGGCTTTTCGCAACAACGGGCGCTTGGCACAATCAGGGAGGGAAGATATGGCGGTATATCATTCAATTACGGAAACGATCGGAAACACGCCGCTGGTGGAACTAAGAAATTTCAAAAGGGCGTGTGCACTTAAGGCTAAGGTTTTCGCCAAGCTTGAATATTTCAACCCCGCGGGAAGCGTGAAGGATCGCGTTGCCCTCGCAATGATCGAGGAGGCAGAAAGAGGGGGAAGGCTCAAACCGGGCGCTACCATCATTGAGCCGACATCCGGCAACACGGGCATCGGACTTGCCGCCATCGGCGCTGCAAAGGGGTACCATGTCCTAATTACGATGCCCGAAACGATGAGTGTGGAGCGCCGCAATCTCATCAAAGCCTGCATCAAAGCGCAGGCAAATAAGATTTTGAAAAAAGGTCAGCTCTCCCACGCAGTTACAATACTCAAAGAAGAGCTTACAAAGCTGGAAAACTCCGCAGATATTCCCTTCCTTGATAAATATCTGCCCGTTATATATCCCGACTCTCCATGCCTTTTCAACTATTTTGACGGACTTATTATGCTCTTTGATATAAACACAATCAGAGACCATATGAAATCAGCGGAAAATCTTTTAAATGAAACTGTTGCCGAGCTTATTATCTCAGGCGAGCTTTCCTCATTCAAGCAGGGAGTATATTGTAATTCCTTTGATAGAATAGAGGCGGCACTGGGAGCTATGCCCTCCATTCTTCTTGAATCATTCTCCCGTTCTCATCCGGGACTGACTATAGGCGGAGAATTTTCTTTCAGAACACGCCACATTCCTTCCTACGGCGGAAATGCCGCGCTTATGAGAGAAGACCTTATTCCAATGGTGAAAAACGGCTATCGCGTTGCCCTGCTTTGCGCTAATATGACAGAAGCAAAAAACGTTGCAAGTGAGCTTTGCGATGAAGGAATTTCCGCAGGACTGTGCGAAAGCGAAACAGGATACTACGGAGCGCAAAAAAGAACGTATCCCGTTGCAGTGCTTTACGGAGAAAGCATGGCGGGCTTTGAAATGTTCGGAGAAAAATTCGCTATCCTTGACTTTTCGGGAAGTATTTTCGCTTCAGGCGCAAAGAGAAAGATAAGAAAAAACAAGGCTAAGGGAAAGAAAACAAAAGAGATCCTTTCCTACAGCGATCTTACGGAAGGGGACTACATCGTTCACGAAGCATACGGTATAGGTCAGTTTTTGGGAATTGAAAATATGACCATTGACTCAGTGAGCCGCGACTATGTTAAGATAAAATACGCAGGCACAGATCATCTGTTTTTACCCGTTGACCAGCTTGACCTTGTTTCCAAATATATAGGAGCAGGAGCTGACACAAACAACGTGAAGCTCTCAAAAATGGGCGGAGCCGATTGGCACAGAGCAAAGAAAAAGGCAAGTGCCGCCGCAAAGGAAATGGCAGCCCAGCTCATTCAGCTTTACGCTGCGCGCCGAAGAACAAAAGGCTTTGCATTCTCACCTGATGACGATATGAGCCGCCAGTTTGCCGATGCCTTCGAATATGAAGAAACTGACAGCCAGCTTCAGGCAATTGAGGATATCTACTCCGATATGGAAAAAGAATATCCTATGGACAGAATCCTTTGCGGAGACGTTGGTTACGGCAAAACCGAGGTTGCTCTCAGAGCTGCATTCAAGGCTGTCAACGACGGAAAGCAGGTTGCCATCCTCGTTCCCACAACGATCCTTGCCCTTCAGCATTTCAGAACGGCTATAAGCCGATTCAGAGGCTTCCCCGTTACAATTGATATGCTCTCACGATTTCGCACAAAGAAGCAGCAGGAATTATCCCTTCGCAAGCTTGCAAGAGGAGAAACCGATATCATCATCGGCACCCATAGAATCATTTCAAAGGATATTGAATTCCACGACCTTGGTCTTGTTATTATAGACGAGGAGCAACGCTTTGGCGTTGCTCAGAAGGAACGCCTCAAGGAAATAGCCATCGGCGCCGATATGCTCACCCTCTCCGCCACTCCAATTCCAAGAACACTTAATATGGCAATGGGCGGAATACTTGATATGAGCGTGCTTGACGACGTTCCCGGACTTCGCTCCCCCGTGCAGACTTACGTTTGCGAGCACGACGAGGATATGATAGTTGAAGCAATCAACCGAGAGCTTCGCCGCGGAGGTCAGGTCTTCTATCTGAACAACGACGTTGAATATCTCTACACCCTTGCAGGCAAGCTTTCAAAGGCTTTGCCCGAGGCAAGAATCGCCATCGCACACGGCAAGCTTGACCGTGAAGACCTTGAAGATATATGGGCGGAAATGACGAGAGGCGAAATCGACATCCTCGTTTGCACCACCATTATAGAAACAGGCGTTGATATTCCCAACGCCAACACCCTTATTATTGAAAACGCAGACCGTTTCGGCCTTTCACAGCTCCATCAGATAAGAGGACGAGTTGGCCGCTCAAGCAGAAGAGCCTACGCTTACTTCACTTATCCCAAAATGAAGCAGCTGACAGAAATTGCAGATAAGCGTCTTCAGGCACTGCGGGAATACGCCGCATTCGGAGCAGGATTCAAAATCGCAATGCGCGACCTTGAAATCAGAGGAGCAGGAAACCTGCTGGGAAGCGAACAGCACGGAAATATGGAAAGCGTTGGCTACGATATGTACGTGAAGCTTCTTGAAGAAGCTGTTCTTGAAGAAAAGGGTACCCCAAAGAAGCCCAAGGCAGAATGCGGAGTTTCCGTCAAGGCTGACGCCTATATTCCCAAAAGCTATATCAAAGACCAGGCTCAGCGAATGGAAATGTACCGAAAGATTGCAAGAATACGCGATGAAGAGGACTTCTCCGATATGATAGACGAGCTTTGCGACCGCTACGGCGAGCCACCAAGAGCAGCTTACACCCTTTGCCGCATTGCTCTTGTGCGCGGACTTGGAATTACCGCTTGCTTTGATAAAATTGAGGAAAGAGACAAGGAGATCATGTTTACAGGACAAAATCCTCACCTCACCGCAGTTCAAGCACTTGCAAACAAATACCCCGGATGCGTGAGAATGACATTGGGCTCTTCTCCCGTTGTGGTGGTCAAAAAGCAAAAAGGCAAGCAGGCTGTGGACTTCATTTGCGATTTGTTAACCGAATATATACAAATATCTTCTTCCCTTATGTAGAAATACAGCGAAAGATAGTATATAATTAATTATGTAATCTATAATTAAGGACCTTTTATATGAAAATATTCAAAATAATTGCCGCAACTCTTGTTTGCCTGGCTCTCCTTGCATCCTGCACGGGAGACTCAAGCGACGTGGTTATATCCTATGATGGAACAACAAGTGCAGATATAAGCGCAAATATGTATAACTACTGGGCTTCCACAAGCAAAGCTAATTTCATCTATTCCTATACAGATATAAAGGATACGGAAGAATTCTGGCAGAGCGAATATGAAGATGGAAAAACATATGCCCAGTATCTTGACAGCCTTGTTCTTGAGGATATCAAAACAACTGCGGTTTGTCTTTCACTTTATAATGAAATGCGCCTTTCTCTCACAGACTCTCAGAGAGAAGCCATTGATAAAAACATAGACGGCTATCTCAGCGAATACGCAGGGGGCAATAAAAATACCCTCAACCGCGCCCTTTCCGCTTATGGTGCAAATATGACAATCCTCAGAGAAATTAAAGAGGCTGAGGCAAAAAGAACATTGGTTTATGACTTTCTCTTCTCCGAGGGCGGTGAAAAAGCTCTGAGCGCCGAAGACTATGAAAAATATTATCAGGATAACTACTATCATTTCCAGATAATATATATCAACAACAAATACGAATACGTGCTTGACGACAAGGGCAATTACACAACCAACGCCGATGGCACTTATGTTACCAGAGCACTCTCAGGAGATGCGCTTGACAAAAAGAATCAAAGCATCAAAAACGTTACTGACGGCATTGAAGCAGGAGAGGATTTCGACAGCCTGTTTAATACATACTCCGAGCAGAAAACTTATGCAAACGGATATTATTTCACAGCTTCCGATTCATATGCAAACGCGGTTTTCTATAAGCTTATAGCAGATATTGCTGAAACTGAAATCGGTGAAACCGTTGTTTCCGAATATGACTCCGGCACCTACATTATGAAAAGATTGCCTCTGGACGAAAACGCATGGAATCAGAGCATAAACAAAGACTTTTTCAACTCATTCAAAACTCTTGCCGCAAACGCTGCTTTCAGAGTTTTCTGCGCAGAACAGTTTGATGCTCTGACAATTGACGCTGAACTTATTTCAAAATATTCCGTTTCAAAAATCAAAGCGAACGACCTTTTCTAAGATAATAAAAAGGATCTGTTTATAATGAGTAACAATGATATTAAAAATCTGAAGCAAAAGCTTCAGAGCTCGGTTGATAAAGCGGCCGAAAACAAAAAAGCCGCCGATATAGCTAAGGCTGAAAGGCTGGCTGAAGAAGAGCGTCTGCTCGCCGAGGAGAAAAAGAAAGCTGAAGAAGAACATCTGCTTCGCGAAGCCCGACTCAGAGAAGAGGCAAAGCGAAGAGAACAGGAACGCCTTCGCGAAATTGCCCGAATCAAAGAAGAAGAAAAGCGAAAAGAAGAGGAGCGTCGTCGCGAAGAAGCCCGACTCGCAGAAGAAGCAAGGCTGAAAGAGGAAGAGCGTCTCCGCGAAGAAGCCAGACTTGCAGAAGAAGCAAGGCTCAAAGAGGAAGAGCGTCTCCGCGAAGAAGCCCGACTCGCAGAAGAAGCAAGGCTGAAAGAGGAAGAGCGTCTCCGCGAAGAAGCCCGACTCGCAGAAGAAGCAAGGCTGAAAGAAGAAGAGCGTCTCCGCGAAGAAGAAAGACTTAAAGAAGAAGCGCGACTCAAAGAAGAAGAATGTCTTCGTGAAAAGGCTCGCCTTGAAGAGGAGAAAAGACAGAAAGAAGAACAGCGCAAGCTGGAAAAAGCTCGTCTTAAGGCAGAAAAGAAGCAGAAAGACGAAGAACGCAAGCTTGAAAAAGCTCGTCTTAATGCAGAAAAGAAGCAGAAAGACGAAGAACGCAGGCTTGAAAAAGCTCGTCTTAATGCAGAAAAGAAGCAGAAAGACGAAGAACGCAGGCTTGAAAAAGCTCGTCTCAAAGAAGAACAAAATCAACTGAAAAAGGCTGAAAAAGAAGCAAAGCTTGCTGCAAAGGCAGCTGCGCTTGCAGAAGCTAAAGCCAAAGCTGAAGCTGAAGAAAAGCAAAAAGCTGAAGCTGAAGAAAAGCAAAAAGCTGAAGCTGCTTCAGAAATCATAACAGAACCCGCTCCTGCACCCGAAACAATATGCGAGGACTCCTCAGCAGAAAACGAGATTCAACCCGAAGCAAAGGAAGAACCTGTTTCTGAAGAAATAACCGACGAAGTTGCAGAAGCTGATGATCCAACAGAAGAACACAGCAAACTTGCAGAAGATGCTTGTTCAGAAGAAGCTTCCGAGAAAGAATTTTCCGACGAACCCATCTCTCCCGAAGAATTTGAAAGCTCCGTGGAAGAGCTGACGTTCAATGCTCAGAAAAAGAACGTGGCGGCTTATATAAAGGATAATATTCTGACCATTGCCCTGGTTGCTGTTTTCGCTACAGTTTTCATTTCCTGCGCTGTTTGGCTTATAAAAGATATCCACGGTAAAATCAAAGGTGAAAACCTTTATGATCAAGCCTCTGACAACTTTGACGTTTTTATACCCGGAAATGATTCCGATAAACTAAACGAACTTTACAGCCCTATGAACTTTCCTGCGTCTGATTCCTCAATGCAGACTTTGTATGACCGTTTGGCAAGCGGAACGACCGATAATGTTGGACCATCGGGAGAATACGCTCAGCAGCTTATGAGCATAAGAGCGTCAATAACCTCTCTCAAAGAGGTCAACCCGGATGTTTACGGCTGGATCTACATTGACGAAACAAGAATAAACTATCCGATTCTGCGAGGAGAGGATAATCTCTATTACCTTGACAGATTCTATACCAAAGAATATCTTGCCATCGGTTCTATTTTTGCCGATTGCACCACTAAAGATGTTATCACAGATAACTACAACACTGTGCTTTACGGACATAATGTTTCAACAGGCGCAATGTTCCACGACGTGACCACATTCTTACAGCAGGATATTTTTGAAAACAAGCTCATTTACGTTTACACAATGGATGGCATCTACACCTTCAAGCCTTATTCCATATATCAGACAACATCTGATGAATACTATTTCCAGACCAGCTTTGAAGATGAAACCGAAATGCTTGCTTTTGCTGAAAGCACAGCCGCAAAAAGTAAATTTGATGCAGGTATAACCATTGGCGCAAACGACAGACTGCTGACACTTTCAACCTGTGTTAACAGCACCTCCAGCACACAGAGATACGCTCTGCATGCAGTTCTTATTGAAATTATCAACTGAGAAAGGTGTTTAAGAATTGAGCATTCCCAAAAATCTTATTTGCCCCCTGTGCGCAATGCCCCTCTCCCAAAAAGAGAGAAGCCTGTGTTGCTCAGGTGAAAAAATTCATTGCTATGATATGGCGGCATCGGGTTACGTTAATCTTCTGCCGCCCGGAAAAATGAATAACGCCAAAACGGGCGACGGAAAAGAAATGCTTCGCGCAAGAGTTAATTTCCTCTCGTGCGGATATTACGATATTATCTCCAACACTGTCGCCAGTCTTATTGATGAAAACATACCCAAGGAAAAGATAACCGTTCTTGACGCAGGATGCGGCGAAGGATATCACCTTTGCAATATTGCATCAAATCTTATGAAAAGCAAAAAGGTTTCTGCCATTGGTATTGACGCTTCAAAGCATGGAGCCGATATGGGCGCGAAAACCGCCCGATTTAAAAAACTGCCTGCTTTCTTTGCCGCAGGAAATATTTTCTCAATGCCCATAAGCGAAAAAAGCTGCGATGCAGTTGTGAGTATGTTCGCCCCTATTCCCGCAGGCGAAGCAGCAAGGGTTCTTTGCGACGACGGTGTGCTTGTGGTGGTGGCATCGGGCGTTCATCATCTTTGGGAAATGCGCAGCGTTATTTATGATCAGCCAAGAGAAAACACAAAGGGCATAAAATGCCCTGAGGGTTTTGTTTTGTGCAGCGAAACTACGGTTAAAGAAAAGGTTTCTCTGCCCGACAACGAAACGATCATGAACCTGTTCACAATGACTCCCTTTTATCACCGCTGTCCTAAAGACGGCAGAGAACGTCTTGAAAAAACCGAAAGTCTTGACGTTACGGTTGAAGCAATTATACACGTATATAAAAAAGCGTAAAAGCCTGTCGAAAAACCTACGGTTTTTCCGACAAAAAGCTTTGTGCGCTCGCGCCTCGCGCCAATTCGCTTAACGCTCTGACACTCGCAAAGCTACAAGGTGTAGGCTCGGTCGCTTTTCCCAAAGCTTCCGTCGCCTACATTTGTTTTATCAATAGAAAAAGCGTAACTTTCGTTACGCTTTTTTATGTGATTATAGCATTCCATACCTGTAGGTGACGGGCGAACACAGTTCGCCCCTACGGCAAAGGTGTTATTCTGCATTCAAATAACTGTTCCGCCGCCAAGGACTGTGTCCCCATCATAGAAAACAACTGCCTGCCCGGGTGTTGCCGCTCTCTGAGGCTCATCAAAGGTGACTCTCACTCTGTCCTCACCTATAAGCTCAATGGTGGCAGGCTGCTCTTTGTGCTTATATCTTATTTTCGCAAGAGCGCGGATAGGAGCATCAGGCTTTTCGATCGCCATCCAGTTAAGGTCCTTTGCCTCAATAGTTTTCACAAACAGATCTTCGTTTGAACCGAGAATGATCCGGTTGTTTTCAGCATCCTTTTCAAGCACGTAAAGGGGGGTGTGTATACCAAGCCCAAGCTTTTTGTGCTGACCGATAGTGTATCTGATAATACCCTTATGGCGCCCCATAACCTTGCCGTCACGAAGCACAAAATCACCTTCGGGAGTTTCTTTACCAAGAGTTCTTTCAATAAAGCCAACATAATCTCCGTCGGGAACAAAGCAAATATCCTGGCTTTCTTTTTTCTCCGCATTTTTCAGCGCAGCATCAAGCGCAAGCTCTCTTACTTCCGACTTTTCCATGCTGCCAAGCGGCAAAATGAGTCGGCTGAGGGTTTCCTGCGTGAGATTATAAAGCACGTAGCTTTGGTCTTTTCGCTCATCAAGTCCCTTTTTTATGGCATAACGCTCACCGTATTTTTCAACTCTGGCATAATGCCCCGTTGCAATATAGTCGGCGCCGATATCCTTTGCATAATCTGCAAAAAGACCGAATTTCAGCTTTTTGTTGCACACGATACAAGGATTGGGAGTTTCTCCTCTCAGATAAGAAGCAACGAACTCATCCATAACCTCTTTTTTAAACTGCTCCCTCACGTCAAGAACAGAAAAATCCATACCCAACGTATTTGCAACAGCGCGCGCATCCTCTGCGCCGCTCTCGCCGCTATCCTGCATAAGCATAGTTGCGCCAACGCATTCATAGCCTGCATTCTGCAAACATACCGCTGCCGCCGAGGAATCAACCCCTCCGCTCATTGCAAGCAAAACTTTTTTCTTATTACCCATTGATAACTCCGTATCACTTCACAAAAAGCGGCGCAAACACGCCGCTTTTGTATTTTTTATTTTAGCCAAGCTCGATCATACGGTTAAGGCAAACAACCGCCTTTTCCATTGTGTCATCATCAAGCTCGATAACCTCACCGCCAACTCCGTTGATGCAATCAAGCACATCGCGCAAAGTTGTGAGGCGCATATCGGGACAAATAAAACGCTTGGAAAGAGTGTAGAATTTTTTATCGGGACATTCGTGCTTAAGATGCTCTGCTATGGAATTTTCTGTTCCGATGATGAATTCCTTGGCATCGCTCTTTTTAGCATAGTCCATAATAGCAGTTGTGGAGCCGATGAAGTCAGCCTTATCAGCAACCGCCTTTACACACTCGGGATGAACGAGGAACTTCGCCCCGGGATGAGCCGCCAACGCCGCATCAGCCTCCTCAGGTGTGATGGAGGAATGGATCGGGCAGCCGCCCTTCCACATAACGATATTCTTATCTGTTACCTTGGATGCAACATATGAGCCAAGATTGCAATCGGGAATGAACAGGATATTCTTCTCTTCCATTGCCGCAACAATCTTCACAGCGGATGCGCTTGTTACGCAAACGTCTGCTTCTTTTTTAATATCCGCAGTTGTATTTACGTAAGCTACAACGGCATAGTCGGGATTGGCTTTTCTGAACGCCTTTACATCCTCACCTGTGAACTGCTCTGCCATAGGGCAGCCAGCCTCAGTATGAGATAAGATAACAGTTTTTTCGGGAGAAAGAAGTTTTACGCCCTCAGCCATAAAACGCACGCCGCACATAACAACAGTTTTGCTTTCAACTGTCTGCGCAAGCTTCGCAAGCTGAAAGGAATCGCCTACGAAATCTGCTATTTCAACAACGTCTCTGTTTTCATAGCAATGAGCAAGAATGCAAACGTCTTTTTCCTTTTTAAGTCGAAGTATTTCCTTCTGAATATCGCCTATCATAAGTACTCTCCCAAACTTATTTATTTTTAGTCAATCAGTCGCAATGACAGCAATTGGAACAACCGGACTCTCCGAAAAGTTCTGCATCGTATTCAATGCCGTTTCTGTCGTAATAATCCTTGATCGCAGCCTTAACTGCTTCCTCTGCAAGAACAGAGCAATGAATCTTTACAGGAGGCAGTCCGTCAAGAGCTTCAACAACTGCCTTGTTTGTCAGCGTAAGAGCTTCGGAAACGGGCTTGCCTTTGATAAGCTCTGTTGCCATAGAGCTTGTTGCAATTGCAGATGCGCAGCCGAATGTGTTGAACTTTACATCTACAATAACATCGTTTTCGATCTTAAGATATATCTTCATGATATCGCCGCACTTTGCGTTG
>JAFXGC010000148.1 GCA_017513325.1 Clostridia bacterium | reverse complement strand
TCCTGCGTGACCTGTTTCTTCAAACCCGTAATAATATCCATCACGGCGGAAGAATTTAACTTTTGTCACCTTATGCCTCGATCTTTGTGATCTCTACCTTAGTGTAGGGCTGTCTGTGGCCGAGCTTTCTCTTCTCATTCTTCTTAGGCTTGTAAGTCATAACATAGATCTTCTTGCCCTTAGCGTTTCTGAGAACCTTGCCGTTAACTACTGCACCGTCAACAACGGGAGTGCCAACCTTAACACCGTTCTCATCGCCTACAAGGATTACCTTGTCGAACTTAACTTCTGCGCCTTCTTCTGCGCCCATCTTCTCAACGAAGATTACGTCGCCTTCAGCGACCTTATACTGCTTTCCGCCTGTTTCGATTACTGCGTACATTTGAAAAGCACCTCTCTTTCATATCGTCTCGCTGGATCGGGTTAGCTTTCGCTATTACTCTACCCATACCACGCGGCATTTTATATTATACCTCGCCACCTATGGCTTGTCAAGCATAATTTTTACTTATTTATATATTTTTTTGCAGCTGTCAATGTGTTTTCCAAAAGCATTGTTATTGTCATAGGACCAACGCCTCCGGGAACGGGAGTTATCATACCTGCTACCTTCTCAGCCGATGCAAAATCCACATCACCTGTAAGCTTGCCATCTTCCCTACGATTCATGCCAACGTCAATTACAACTGCACCGGGCTTGATCATATCACCTGTTATAAAATCAGCTCTGCCCACTGCTACTACAAGTATATCAGCACGTCTTGTTACTTCTGCAAGGTTCTTGGTTCTTGAGTGACAGATGGTTACAGTACCGTTTTTGTGAAGAAGAAGCATTGCCTGTGGTTTGCCCACAATATTGCTTCTGCCCACAACAACACATTCTTTTCCCTCAACTTCTACACCTTCAAACTCAAGCATCTTCATAACGCCTGCCGGTGTGCAAGGAAGAAAATCATAATCGCCTATCATTATTTTACCGGTGTTCTGTGCATGAAAAGCGTCAACGTCCTTTTCGGGTGGAATCGCAGCAATTACTGCTTCCTCATCGAGATGTGCGGGCAATGGAAGCTGAACAAGGATTCCGTGAATAGCAGAAGCATTTTTTAATTCTTCGATTTTATCCATAAGTTCATCCTGAGTTGTAGCTTCAGGCATTTCTATTACTACAGAATACATTCCTACATCTTCGCAGGCCTTCTTTTTGTTTCTGACATAAACCTGGGATGCAGGATTCTCACCTACTATTATAACAGCAAGACCGGGTTTAAATCCGTTTTCTTTCTCAAACGCAGCAACACGCTCTGCAATATCAGCTCTTGTTGCAGCGGCAATTTTTTTACCATCAATTATGTGAGCCATCATTTAGCCTCTTTCTTTGCTTTAACTGTTCCAAGCACCAGCAGAACTACACCTGCAACACATATTGCCGCAGCAAGCAGCTGAGATACTCTGAAAGGACCTATCATAAGACTATCTGTACGAAGTCCTTCTATAAGCATTCTGCCCAGACCGTACCATGCAAGATAGAAGCAAAGCCACTGTCCATGGAAATTCTTCTTTTTATACAGAATTGCTATAACAATAAATCCAACGAGGTTCCAAAGAGATTCATACAGAAAAGTAGGATGAACTTCTATAGTTGTTGACTTGAAACCGCTGGAAAGAACTTGTGTGATACTCATTCTCCAAGGGAGTGTTGTTTCAACACCGTAAGCTTCTCCGTTCATGAAATTGCCCCATCTACCTATCATCTGGCCAATCATTACTGAAGGAGCAAGAACGTCAAGCAAAATAGGAAAACGTATTTTCTTTATTCTTGCAACAACCATAGCTGTGAAAAATCCGGCAATTATACCACCGAATATAGCAAGACCGCCACTATGGATGGAGAATATATTGACTATGGTGTTCCACAAATTAGAGAAGAAGGTTCCTCCGGTTGCAACAAATCTGTCAATTTCGAAAATCACATAATATAGTCTTGCACCCGCAATACCGAATATCATAAGCGCAAGAGCAAGATCTATAAGGTCATCGGTTTTGATTCCCTCATACTTTGCTCTCGACAGCGCGTAACAGTACGCAAGTATCATACCTAAGCAAATTATAATACCATACCATTTAACTTCACGCCCCAGCACTGTGAAGGCTGTGCTGTCAATCAGTATAGGATCAAGACCCAATCCGGGAAAGCCTATCTCATTCATCGCAGTTTTCCCAGTTGTGATAAACATCCTGAACGTCGTCGTTATCCTCAAGATGTTCAATAAGAAGATTCATATTCTTGATATCGTCTTCAGACTCCAGAGTGATATAGTTCTGAGGGATCTTATCATTCTCAGCAGAAATAATGGTATAACCGGCTTCTTCAAGCGCTTCTCTTACCGCTGTAAGGTCTGAGGTTTCTGTGAAAATCTCATATACATCACCATCAGAAGCAAAATCTGCCGCGCCTGCTTCAAGAGATGCTTCCATAAGAGTATCTTCATCAATAGCGTCATCCTTTTCTATGATGATAACGCCCTTGTCATCAAACATAAAAGATACGCAACCGATCTGGCCAAGATTTCCGCCGTACTTATCAAAGAAATGACGAACTTCACCGCCTGTACGGTTACGGTTATCAGTTGCTGCAACAACTATAACAGCAACACCGGAGGGACCGTAGCCTTCGTATACAACTTCTTCGTAGTTTGCAACTTCTCCGCCTGCAGCCTTTTTGATTGCACGGTCGATATTATCGTTAGGAACGTTATTCGCCTTTGCCTTTGCAATAAGATCACGAAGCTTTGCGTTAGCGTTAGGATCAGCGCCGCCGTCACGAACAGCGATTGCTATTTCCTTACCGATTTTTGTGAAGATTTTACCCTTCTGGGCATCTGTCTTCGCCTTTTTGTTTTTAATGTTATTCCATTTTGAATGTCCGGACATATTTAACTCCTCTTTTATAATCTTCTCCAACGGAGAAAGCTTTTATATCTTCTTGGGCGCCTTCATGCATATGAGGCTGAGAGCACGGCCGAGAACTGTCTGAACTGCGGCTGTGATTCTGAGACGTGTGTTACGTGTTGCTTCATCTTCTGCTGAAATAATGGGACAATTATGATAGAAGCGATTAAATGCTGTGCAAAGGTCAATGATATATCTTGTAATAACAGAAGGTTCGTACTCTTCGATCGCTTCAAGCACTTTTTCAGGGAAACGATTGAGGGTTTTGAGAACATCTGCCTCTTCGTCAGCGGTGATAACAACATCACCCTTTGCAAGCTCACCTGCTTTTTCAAGAATGCTGCAAGTTCTTGCATAAGTATACTGAGCGTAAGGTCCTGTGCTTCCTTCAAAGCTGAGAGCATTTTCAAGAATAAAGTTGATATCTCTTGTTCTGTTATTATAGAGATAATGGAATACTACAGCTCCTACACCAACAGATTCTGCAACAGCTTCTTTATCGGGAAGGTCAGGATTCTTTTCATCCATAAGCTCTGTAACCTTTTCAATTGCCTGACGGAACAGGTCTTTGAGAAGAATTACGTTACCTGTTCTTGTTGCAAGTTTTTCGCCGCCGATACTAACAGTACCGTAAGGAATATGGATAAGCTTATCAGCCCAATCATATCCCATCATTTCAACAACCTTAAACCACTGAGCAAAGTGGAGGCTCTGGCCATTACTTGTTACATATATACATTTATCAAAGTCGTAAGTGCGTTTCCTGTAAACTGCAGCTGCAATATCACGGGTAGGATAAAGAGTGGATCCATCACGTTTAAGGATAAGGCAAGGGGGCATTCCATACTCTTCAAGATCAACGATAGATGCACCATCATCAAGCTTGAGCAGGCCCAT
>JAFXGC010000147.1 GCA_017513325.1 Clostridia bacterium | reverse complement strand
TGTAGGCGTTAAGTATGACCTTCCTTTCGTTCAGCTTGTAAATGGTAAGGGCGAAATGACAGAAGAAACAGATTGGGCAGGCACATTCGTTAAGGATGCTGACCGTCTCGTTCTCCGTTCTCTTGAAGAAAAGGGACTTCTGTTCAGCGCTCCTCAGTTTGAGCATAGCTATCCTTTCTGCTGGAGATGTGATACACCTCTGATCTACTATGCTCGTGAGAGCTGGTTCATCAAGATGACAGCCGTTAAAGACAGACTCATCGCAAATAATAATACAATTAACTGGATCCCCGAATCCATCGGTAAGGGCAGATTTGGCGACTGGCTTGAAAACGTTCAGGACTGGGGCCTCAGCCGTAACCGTTATTGGGGAACACCTCTTAATATCTGGGAATGCTCCTGCGGACATTTCCATTCTATCGGCTCCATTGAAGAGCTGAAGTCTATGTCTGACAATTGTCCCGACGAAATTGAGCTTCACCGCCCCTATATTGACGCTGTAACTATCAAGTGTCCTGAGTGCGGTGGCGAAATGAAGAGAGTTCCCGAGGTTATTGACTGCTGGTTTGATTCAGGCGCAATGCCTTTCGCTCAGCACCACTATCCTTTTGAAAATAAGGATCTCTTTGAAGCTCAGTTCCCCGCAGATTTTATCTCCGAGGCAGTTGACCAGACAAGAGGATGGTTCTATTCACTTCTTGCTATCTCCACTCTTCTCTTTGATAAGGCTCCCTATAAGAACGTAATCGTTCTCGGTCTTGTTCAGGACGAAGACGGACAGAAAATGTCCAAGTCCAAGGGTAACGCAGTTGATCCCTTTAAGGCTCTTGAAACTCATGGCGCGGATGCTATCCGTTGGTATTTCTATACTAACTCTGCTCCTTGGCTTCCTTCCAGATTCAGCGACAGAGCCGTAACAGAAGGCCAGAGAAAGTTTATGGGTACTCTCCAAAACACATATGCTTTCTGGACACTCTATGCTGAGATCGACCAGTTCAATCCTATGAACTACAAGCTTGAAGATTGTAAGCTTTCCGTTATGGATAAGTTCATCCTATCCAAGCTCAATTCTATGGTTCGCGGCGTTGATAATAACCTTGGCGCATATAAGATTCCCGAAGCGGCTCAATGTCTTTCTTCCTTTGTAGACGAGCTTTCCAACTGGTATGTTCGTCGCTCCCGTGAAAGATTCTGGGGCACAGAAATGACAGAGGATAAGATTGCAGCTTATATGACTCTCTATACTTGCCTTGTAACAACAGCAAAGGCAGGCGCACCCATGATCCCCTTCATGGCAGAGGATATCTATCGCAACCTGGTTTGCACAGTTGATTCTGAGGCGCCTATCAGTGTTCACTTCTGTGATTTCCCTGAATACGATGAGGCAATGATCGACGAAAAGCTTGAAGATGAAATGGAATTTATTCTTGAAGCAGTTGTTCTTGGCAGAAGCGCAAGAAATGCAGCAAATATCAAAAACCGTCAGCCTCTCTCTTCTATCTATGTAAAGACAGACAGAGAAGTATGCGAGTATTATAGCGAGATCGTTCGTGATGAGCTTAATGTTAAGGAAGCTCACTTCGTTCCAGATGTTTCAGCAATTTCCTCTTATAGTTTTAAGCCTCAGCTTAAAACTGTAGGTCCCAAGTACGGCAAGGTACTTGGTAAGATCAGAGAAGCGCTTGCTAACGTTGATGGCAATGCTGCAATGGCAGAGCTTGAGGGAACAGGCGCTATCCACTTTGATTTTGACGGAACAGCTGTTGAGTTGACACGTGAAGACCTTCTCATTGATGTTCAGCAGAAGGAAGGATACTATTCTGTTTCTGATAACGGAATCACAGTTGCGCTCTGCACAATTCTTACAGAAGATTTGGTTCGCGAAGGCTTTGTTCGTGAAGTTATCTCCAAAGTACAGACAATGCGTAAGGATTCCGGCTTTGATGTTATGGACCATATCGCAGTGTCCGTTTGCGGAAGTGAAAAACTGGCTGAGATCCTTTCCGGCGACAGTGCAACATTCTGTGAAGCGGTTCTTTGTGATAGTCTTACCTATGAAAAGATCGAAGGTATCTCTAAAGATTGGAATATCAACGGCGAAAAGGCCGAGATCACAGTTAAGAAGATCTGAATAATATAAAACTTAGAAAAGAGAAGCCCGAAAGGGCTTTTCTTTTTTTACATATGACGAACAAATGTTTGATTTTATGCTTTTGCAGAGAAAGGTTGGGCAAGCGTGGAAAATGCGAGGAATAGCAAAAAAATACGAGGAAATAGTGTTTTTGACAGAATAGAACATATATTCGCCTAAAAAGGCTGAAAACGCTTGGGAAATAAGGCGAAATAGTGAAAATTTTCTTATATTTTTTTACAAAAGATATTGCAATCGGCATTTGACTATGTTAGAATATAGAAACAAGGTGGTGGAAAATGACACTTTTTCCCCACAAAATGGTGGAAAGGGGTGGAACGAATGGAATTGTTGGGTAACTTTACAAATACTCTTGATGCGAAAAACAGAGTTATATTCCCTGCAAAGTTCAGAGAAGATCTGGGCGCAACATTTGTTATCACCGTAAATGTAGACAGATGCCTTTCCGCATACTCTCTCGAAGAGTGGGAGAAGTATACAGCAAAATTGAATGCTCTTCCTAAAACACAGGTCAGAGATATCACCCGTTTCATATGTGGTATTGCAATGAAAGCAACACCTGATAGCCAGGGAAGAGTCGGACTTTCAAAGGAACTTATAGAATATGCTTCCATTGAAAGCGGCGTAACGTTTATCGGCTGTGGAGACAGAGTTGAAATTTGGGATGAACGAGTTGCTCCTTCTCCTGCAAGCTATGATGCCGACAAGGTCAACGACATCAGAGACCTTATGCTTGAATACGGCCTCTGATATAGATAGAGGTGTAAAGTGAGTTTTTCACATTATTCAGTTATGCTGGACGAAGCAGTTTCTGCTTTGTGTCCTGAAAACGGCGGCGTTTTTGTAGACGGAACTGCAGGCGGCGGCGGACATTCTGAAGAGATTATAAAAAGATTGCCTGAAGGGTCGGTGCTTATCAGTCTTGATCGCGATGACAGAGCAATCGCCCATTGCAAAGAACGCCTGAGCGTTTATGGCGAAAAGTCAATGGTTGTAAAGAGTAATTACAGCGAGTTTGAGCACGTGCTTGACGAACTCGGTATAGAAAAAATAAACGGTATTTTATGGGATTTGGGCGTATCCTCCGTCCAGCTTGATGAAGCCGAGCGCGGTTTTTCCTATTCTCAGGAAGCGTTTCTGGATATGAGAATGGATAGAAGCTGCGGGAAAACAGCATACGACGTGGTTAACACTTATGCAGAAAGCGAACTGCGCCGGATCATCAATGATTGGGGAGAAGAAAAATTCAGCGGCAGAGTTGCTGCAGCCATCGTAAAGGCAAGAGAATCTTCTCCTATAGAAACCACAACGGCTCTGGCGGACATAATTGCATCAGCAATTCCTGCCGGGGCAAGAAAAAAGGAAGCTCAGCATCCTGCAAAGAGAACATTCCAGGCAATTAGAATTGAAGTTAATGATGAACTTCGTATTATAGAACCTACCCTTGAGGCAGCTACCCGTCGACTTGAAAGCGGCGGACGGGCAGCTGTTATTACTTTTCACTCTCTTGAGGACAGAATCGTAAAACAAACCTTCAAGAGACTTGAAAATCCCTGCACCTGCCCTCATGATTTTCCCGTATGTGTTTGCGGTAAGAAACCGCAGATAAAGGTTATCACAAAGAAACCTATAGTTCCCTCCGATGCGGAACTTGAAGTGAACCCCCGTTCACGTAGCGCGAAACTCAGGGTGGCAGAAAAACTTTAATAATTATGTACGTTTAAATATATGAAAGGCGGTCCCACAATGGCAGAAACAGTTAGAGTAACCTCAATAAGTGAAAATCCTCTCTGCACCAGACTTCAGAAAAAGTTTGCAGGCAGAGGTGCTGCCAGCGCGGGCTCAAAAGCGGTAAAGGGAGCATATGAGGCTTTTAAAAACTCCAAAATAGTAGCTGCTGCCAATCCTTTCGAAGAAACAGGCGAGTTTGTACCTGCGGGACAGACAAAAAAAGTTGCAACTGCCTATAACGTAGCAGGCACAGCAACAAAAACTGCTGCAAACAAGCAGACTGTTGCAACTGCCTATAACGCAACCTTTGAAACAACAACAACATTTGATAAGGCAACATTTGCAAAAGCTTATGCAAGAGCAGCAGGCGTTCGCGCAGCGGCTGCGGATTTCAACGCAACAACTCGTCAGATGCCTAAAGCGGCTCCTGCAAAGGCAAAAAGAAACAACAAAAAAGAAAAGTTCAATCTTATTGCATGGTTTAAGGCGGTTGCCGCAGCTGACGGTTTGGAAGAGAGAAAAGTAAAAAGCACACCCATTTCCAAAGGGCTTGTACTTTCCGCTATCGTTATTGCATTGATCGTTATCCTTATGTTGTTCAGCATAGCTCAGATCAATGAATTCAAGAGCGAAATTTCTCAGCTTGAAAACCAGAAAACAACTCTTCTTACAAAGATAGACGACCTGAATGTTGCAATTGATGCCAAAAACGATATCCGTGTTATTGAAGAGGAAGCTACAACACGTATCGGTATGGTAAAGAGCAATCAGGTTGCAACAAAGTATGTTTCCATTTCCGATGGTGAAAGAGTTGAGGTAGTGGAAGCGGCAGAAAATACAGATGGTGAATACGGAGTTTTCGGAACTCTTATGTCTGTTGTTGGAACAAACTGGAATCACCTGATGGAATACATAAACTAAATGACTTTTACAAGGCGTGCAGAAGCACGCCTTGTTTGGGATTTATAAAGCAGATAAAAAGTGATCATTTGTGCTACATATATGAAGAACAAATGGAATATATTTATATAAGCAGAGCGCAAATATGGAAAGGAATGGCTTTATGGCGGAAAAAAGGAAGAGAATAAGCAGGCAGATCTGGTCGCGAAGCGGTATTATTTTAATGGTGTTCGGCCTTGTAATGTGCGCTGTAATAGCCAAGCTTGCATATTTGCAGATAGCAAACCATGAATATTATAAAGGGCTTGTTGTAAATGAAATAACCATGGAGACAGAGGTTAATCCCGAGCGAGGAACAATTTATGACAGCACCGGAAATATTCTTGCAACGAACAAAACGGTATACCTCTGTTTTATTTCTCCGCAGGACATAATTGACTATGTTGAGGAAGCCACAGCGGAGCGCGCAGAGCTTGCTGCAGACGCTGCGGCGACAGGAAAAGAATTTGAAGATCCCACAATGACAAAGCCTTTCAAAACAGATAAAGGTGAATATCCGGCTATGCCCATAGCGCAGGGAATATCAAGATTTCTTTCCGACACACTTGATGTTGAATATGAGAAAATACTCGAAAAGACTGCAAAAAACGGTAGACGCTATGAGGAAATCAAGGATAAGATTGATGAAGAAGCGGCCAAAAAGATCAGAGAGTTTATTGATGAAAATGATCTGACCAGAATGATATATCTCCGCGCAGGCAGTATCAGATACTATCCCTATAACGAGCTGGCGTCCCACGTTATCGGCCTTACTAACGCTGACGGTGTGGGCACGTACGGACTTGAAGCGTACTACAACAACCTTCTTGAAGGAACAAGCGGCAGATATGTAACAGCTCAGGACGCACTCAATCACGAAATGGGATTTGAGTATGAAACATTTATTGAGGCAGAAAACGGATATAACATCGTCACAACGATTGATACGTATATTCAGTATGAGCTTGAGAATCAGCTTAATGCAACAGTAAAAGAAAATCTTGCAAATAACAGAGCAACCGGAATTGTTATGAACGTAAAAACCGGTGCTGTTCTCGGAATGGCAACTTCACCGGGATTTGACTGTAACAAGCCCTATGAGCTTGACGAACTCTCGCTTGCAAAACTTGAAAAGTATGACGGTAGCGAGGAGCACACAGAAGATGCTAAAAAGCTTGCTGCCAACGCTGTCAAGGCTGAAGAAAAAGACCTTGATGAAGAAAGCGAGGAATTTGCGGCTAAAGCTCTTGCTTACTATAAAGATAATCGTGATGAATTAACAAGTCAGGCGTATACAAACAAGAAATATGAGCTTATATACGCAATGTGGAAAAACAAAGCAATAACAGAGCTTTACGAGCCCGGTTCTACGTCAAAGATCATCACAACAGCTATGGTGTTTGAAGAAGGCGTTGTAAGTCCTACAGATATGTTCACCTGCGTTGGTGCGCTGAAGGTTGACGGATATCCCAAGCCCATCAGCTGCCACGATCATAGAGGACACGGTACTGTAACGTACGCACGAGGACTTCAGCAATCCTGCAACCCGACACTTATGCAGGCAGCATTTCGACTTGGAGAAGAGAAGTTTTATAACTATTTTGAGAGATTCGGATATACAAGCATAACAGGAATTGATCTTCCCGGAGAAACAGCAGGCCTTTACAGTTCCTGGAAAGATTTCAGCCACGTATCTCTTGCAGTATACTCATTTGGTCAGACTTATAAAACAACCCCTATTCAGCAGATAGCTGCAATAGCTGCGGTTGCAAATGGCGGCAAGTACGTAACTCCCCATTTTCTCAGCGAAGTAGTTGATGATGATGGAAACGTTATAGATGAGTACGGCACTGATGTAAAGCGTCAGGTTATTAGCGAAGAGGTATGCAAAACTATATCAGAAATTCTTGAAGACGGTGTTTCCGGTGATGGCGGTGCTAAAAATGCTTATGTAAAAGGCTATAAAATTGCCGCCAAGACAGGTACATCTGAAAAAAGAGATATTAAGGACGAAACGCTCAGAGTTTCATCCACAGTTGCCTATGCTCCGTATGATGACCCTGAAATAGCAATTCTTGTAATGGTTGACGAACCTATGGGCGGCGTTGTATACGGTAGCCGTGTTGCTGCCCCTTATGTTTCTAAATTTCTTGCTAACGTTCTTCCATATCTGGGATATGAACCCCAGTACACAGAGGAAGAGCTTGCAACTGTTGACATTAATGTCCGCAACTATAGCGGATATTCAGTAATGGGTGCAAAAGATGATATTGAGGGCAGAGGTCTTATCTGTGAGGTCATCGGTGAAGGCGAAACTGTAATCAGCCAGGTTCCTGCAGAAGGAAGCACAGTTACAAAGCAGCACGGAAGAATTATTCTTTATACCGGTGAAGAAAGCGCAAAAGCAACAGTAACAGTTCCCGATGTTGAGGGAAAAACGGGCGAAGCGGCAATGAGGATCCTTGTAAATGCAGGTCTCAATGTTCGTGTGAGAGGCGCAAAAGATAGCCAGAGCGCAACAGTTATTTCTCAGTCAGTTGAGGCAGGAACAAAGGTTGCAAGAGGAACCGTTATAGAAATATCTATTGTACATACTGACATAACAGACGGTTAAAAATTTCGGAAGTTGAAATTAATATTTTTTAACTTCCGGAGGATAGGATGCAGTTAGCAGAGCTTTTATCAGGACTCAAATATAACACGTTCGGAGTTAATCTCCGCGGATATGTAAAAAGCATATCGAATGATTCGCGAACAGTTGCTTTTGGAGGATTATTTATTTGTGTAAAAGGCAGCAAACGTGACGGACATGAGTTTGCGGAAGAGGCTATAAGGAGAGGCGCTGTTGCAGTAGTGACAGAGCGATATATAAAAGGTGTTCCGTGTATAGTCGTCAAAAATACGCGCGTTGCCGATTCGGTCATTTGGGACAATTTTTACGGTAATCCATCCCGAAAAATGCGGATGATCGCAGTTACGGGAACTAACGGTAAAACGTCAACGGCTGCATATCTTGCTTCAGCGATGAACGAAGGCGGAATAAAAACGGCAGTAATAGGAACGTTGGGTTGTTCTTATGACGGTAAAACAACACTTTTTGAAGGATCAGCTGTTTGCGATATATCAGCTTCTATGACAACTCCCGATCCTAAGATACTTTATAAAATTCTGTGCCAGTTGCACAGAAAAGGTGCGGAGGCTGTTGTTATGGAGGCTTCCAGTCACGCTATTGCACAGCATAAACTTTGTCCTATAAGATTTGAGATAGGTGTTTTCACTAATCTAACTCCTGAGCATCTTGATTTCCATGAAAGTATGGAGGATTATTACAAAACTAAAGCTTCACTTATAAAAAAATGCCGCAAAGCAGTGATCGGGTGTGATTCTGCTTACGGAAGAAGACTGTGGTCAGAGTTGGGCTGCAAAGCAGCCTCATGTGACCGGAGCGAAGCAAAATGGTTGAGGATGAGCGAAAACGGAGTGTCGTACGAATTAGAATTGTGTGGTGAAACGATCTGTGTTTCATCATCTTCTCCCGGCTTTTTCACAGTTGAAAACACAATGCTTGCGGCTAAAGCTGCATATATGCTTGGTGTTTCACAAGAAAAAATTTGTCGTGGTATCGCAGCAGTACCTTATGTTTCGGGCAGAATGGAAAAAATAACAGAGTGCGAAAAATATGGGTTTCATGTTTTTATTGATTATGCTCATACTTCCGATGCATTAGCTTCAGCTATAAATTGCATAAAAAGCATAGCAGGTGGAAGATATGTAACCGTACTATTTGGATGCGGCGGTGACAGAGACAAGAGCAAACGCGCTGCAATGGGCGGAGTGGCAGTCCAGTTAGCAGACAGAGTCATCATAACAAGTGATAATCCAAGAAGTGAAAAAAGAGAAGATATAATCAGTCACATTTTGTCAGGTATAAAATGCTATGACAATGTTCGGGTGATAGTTGATCGTCGAACGGCGATCGAGTATGCCATATCAACGGCAAAAAGAGAAGAATTCATTCTTCTTTGCGGCAAAGGTCATGAAAAGTATGAAACGGATGCTTGCGGTAATCATCCTTTCAGTGAGAAAGATATTGTATTATCAGCGCTGTCAAGGCTTTAATTATGTTGACCGAAAGACTTTGGTGTGGTATCATAATGTTAAGTAAATAAACTAAGGAACGGTAATAAAAATGACATCTAAAATTATTTTTGCATCAGTTCTTGTATTGACATTTCTTTTAACTGTAGGAATATCAAAAAAGCTCATTCCGATTCTTGCGAGTCGCAAAATGGGGCAGAAAATTCTGGACATCGGACCTCGCTGGCATAAATCAAAAGAGGGAACTCCCACAATGGGCGGCCTTGCTTTTATAATTGCTTCAGGCATATGCGGCGCAATTGCAACAGCAGTTGTTTGGGTAATAAACGGAGCAGATAAAGCGCTGCCGCTGCTTATAACTCTTATTATGGCAATTCTCAATGGCTGCATAGGCATAGTTGATGATATGGCTAAGCTGAAAAGAAAGCAAAATGAAGGTTTGACTGCTGCGCAGAAGTTTATTCTTCAGGTGCTTGTGGCAGGACTTTACCTTCTTGCTATGTGCTTCTTCTGCGGACTTACAACGGAGCTATATATTCCATTTGTTAATGTTTCAATTAATTTCGGATTGTTCTATTACATAGTTGCAATGCTTCTTCTTACGGGCATAGTGAACAGTGTTAACTTGACAGACGGAATTGACGGTCTGGCCAGCTCGATCACTGCTGTAGTTGCCGTGTTCTATTCCGTTGCAGCATTTGTTGCTTCTGCGAGCGAAAACGTGGCGCTGAGTGTTATAGGTGCACTTATGGCAGGCTCAGCTCTTGGTTTCCTTGTTTATAATTTTTATCCTGCCAGAGTATTTATGGGTGACACGGGATCATTATTCTTCGGAGGACTTGTAGTTGGCGGTGCATTCGTTATGAATAATCCTCTTATCGTAGTTGTTTGCGGAATAATGTTCATTGTGGAAACAGCATCCGTGATGCTTCAGGTATCATATTTCAAACTCACTCATGGCAAGCGCCTTTTCAAGATGTCACCGATCCATCATCATTTTGAAAAATGCGGTTGGAAAGAAACAAAGATAGTCGCAGTATTCTCTGCTGTAACGTTGATTTTCTGCGTGCTTGCCTGGTTCGGACTTGCAAAATAAAATTTCGGTAAAGGAGACCGGTGGATTATGAACGATCAAAGATATCAAAACGCAAAACAGAATAGTGCGCCGGTCCAAAACAAGAATGGAGAGTCAAGGCCTCCAAAGAAAGGCGGAGCCGTTGTTCAGCTCAGCGGAAGAGCTCTTGCGAGAAAACGCAGGGAGGATGAATGGCGCAGGGAAGAGAAGAAGATCGAACGAGTAAAGCATGGTGTTGACAGACCTATGCTTGCTATAATAGCAATCATACTTGTTCTTGGAACTGTTATGGTATTTTCTGCAAGCTTCCCCAGCGCATTGATAGAACGAGATGACAGTATGCACTATCTGAAAAAGCAGCTGGTGTTTATTGCATTGGGCGGACTTGCAATGTATGTTCTTTCCTGGATACCGTATAATATTTATAAAAAATTCACCCCTGCAATATATGCTCTTGCAATAGGGCTTTTGCTTGTGGTTCTTATAATCGGAACCTCTGAAGGTGTTGCAAAACGTTGGATAGCAATAGGCAGTTTTACATTTCAGCCTTCAGAAGCGGCGAAAGTTGCCGTGGTTATGATGCTTGCATGGTATTTTGATAAATACTATGATAAGCTTCACAGAGATCTTTCAAGAAAAACCGTTATTATGGATGGCGTAGTAAAGCCAGGTGTCATAATGGCTGTTATATGCGGACTTGTTCTTCTTGAAAAGCATTTGTCCGGCACAATCATTATAGCGTTGATTTCCGTTTGCGTAATTTTCCTCGGTGGCGTGCACATAGGTTGGGCTGTTGCAATATACGGCGCTTGCGGTATAGCCGCGGTTGGAGGTTTCCTTGCCCTCAATCCATATGCGCTTCAAAGAATTCTTACTCACGCTGACGAAAACGCCGATGTTCTTGGTGAAGCCTGGCAGACGACACAGGGCCTCTACGCAATAGGAAGCGGAGGACTTCTTGGAGTTGGACTTGGCGATAGCCGATTGAAGTATAATTACGTTTCAGAACCTCAGAATGACTTTATCTTCACTATCTGGTGTGAGGAAATGGGATTTGTTGGTGCAATCATCGTAGTTCTGCTTTATGCAGCGTTTATTTGGAGAGGCTTTGTTATAGCGAAGAAAGCTCCTGATACGTATACATCTCTTGTAGCATTCGGTATAACTTGTCAGGTAGGTATTCAGGCATTTCTGAATATGATGGTTGTTACCGACCTTATACCTAATACGGGAATTTCATTGCCCTTTTTCTCATATGGAGGAACAGCATTGATAGTGCTTCTTATGGAAATGGGCGTGCTTCTTTCAATATCAAGACATTCATATCAAAAGAAATAACGGGAGGTACTTATGCGAGTATTAATGACAGGCGGCGGAACAGCAGGTCACGTAAATCCTGCTCTTGCTATAGCAAACACGATCAAAGAAAACGATCCTTCGTCAGAGATTGCGTTTGTGGGCACTGACAGAGGTATAGAAAATAAGCTTGTAACCAAGGCAGGTTATGAATTGTTTCATGTAAACGTTATGGGCCTTTCGCGTAAGCTTACTTTGAAAAATATCAAGGCAGCTTATCTTGCGCTCACCTCTCCTTTAAAAGCAAAAAAGATCATAAAAAAATTCAACCCTGATATTGTAATAGGTACGGGAGGATATGTTTCATGGCCCGTAGTTAAAGCAGCTGCATCAATGGGAATTCCAACAGCTTTGCATGAATCAAACGCAGTACCAGGAATGGCTGTGCGTATGCTTTCGGGTGCTGTAAACAGGATTTATCTTAATTTTGAAGTTGCAGGAACGGGAATAGCTCAAAAGGACAAGCTGCTTCTTTGCGGATGCCCTTTGTTGACTCCCCCTGAGAATATCACAAAAGAAGAAGCCAAAAAACAACTTGGTATTCCTGAAAATGCTATATATGTGCTTTCGTACGGTGGAAGTATGGGAGCAGAAAAAGTAAATGAAGCTGTCCTTGAAGTTATGAAAAATGTAACAGGCGCAAAGGACGGAATAAAGCATACCCACGCAACAGGAGCGATTGAAAAGGATATCTGCTTCGCAAAAGCAGCAGAGCTCGGATTTGACAAAGTAAATAATGTTGAGCTTGTTGAGTATATCTACGATATGCCCGTCCGACTTGCTGCTGCTGACGTTGTAATTTGCAGAGCAGGGGCTATGACAGTTTCTGAACTTGCTATGGCAGGAAAGTGTGCTGTGTTTATTCCTTCTCCCAATGTAACAGATGACCAGCAGTTTAAAAATGCTTCAGTTCTTTCTGTAGAGCATGCAGCGTATGTTCTTCGTGAAAATGAAAGTATGCCTCAGCGTCTTTGCGAAATAGTATCTGAACTTATTGAAAATGCGGATAAGAGAGCAGAGATGGAAAATAAAATTAAGAGATTTGCTAAAGCTGATGCCAATAAAGTAATCTATAACGACATTTTAAAGCTTATTGTAAAGTAAGCAAAAAGAAAGGAGTGCTGCAAATGAACGATAATAACGAATATTATGCCGAAAAAATGCGGCGGCTCCTTGAAAATAAAGAGAGTCGCGAAAGTATAAAGCTTGATGATTCCAGAAAAACTGCTTCACAAAACATTTCAGGATTGCCTGAGGAAATCGAGGAAGATTTCTCATTTGATGAAAAAAGCGAAAGAGAGCGTCCGAAAAACTATGAGGAAAAGCGAGCTCAGGTAAAAGAAGCGGAAGCTCAGGCCAGAGCAGAATCAAAGAACAGAAAATATTCAAAAAAGGAAATGACAATATCTGCGTGCTTGATCATTGCAACGATAATCCTTGCTATATTTTGTGTATATAATATTTTCTTTGTAGTAAGAAGTATAAGCGTTGAGGGAAACGAACGTTATACAACAGAGCAGATTCTTGCTTCAGCTAATATCAACGTAGGGGACAGGCTGTATTCGTTCAGTTCCAGAATAGCTGAAGAAGATATAAAAATGTATTGTCCAAATGTTAAAGATATAAAAGTCAAGAGAACACCGCCCGGCAAAATTGTTGTAACCGTAGAAGAAGAGGAAGCGTACTATTATGCTGATTTTTACGGTGAAATAAGAGCGATGACTAAGGACTTGCGAGTGCTGGGAGGCATAAGCGAGGCTGAAGCATCTGATCTTATAAAGATCAAGATGCCCGAAGTCAGTCGTGCCGTTGCTGGAGAAACAGTAGTTTTTAAAGACGGTGAGTGTAAATATGTTTACGAGGTTGCGTTGGCTGCTGCAGAATCTGCACTTGTAAACAGATTGGGCACAGTAGACCTCAGAAATCAGAACGATGTATCAGTAACCTGCGATGGAAAATATATTCTAAAGTTTAAGGAATATAAGGACAGTGCAGCTAAGTTGAAAATAGCGTCAAAAGTTCTTGAGGATGAGCTGTTCAATAATGATAATAAAGCAACGATAGATCTCTCTGAGCTTTCAAGCACGGGAGTTGTTATTGACAATCAGCTTGAAGTGGACTGACATATCGCAAAAAGACTATACACCCGCCTAAAGATATATATTTAGGCGGGTGTAAAATTTAACAAAAAAGTGCTCAAAAACCCGAAAAAATATGATTTTTTGCAAAAATATAAAATTTTTTAAAAAACTTTTTCAAAACATATTGCAAAATTGAAAAAAACAGTATATTATTAGTATGTATTTGTATGAAATGCGGTGAAAACCCGCGAAACATAACATGACGGAGGAATTTTAAAATGGCTTTTGAACTTGATGATAACTTTGAAAGCGGCGTCAACATAAAAGTAATCGGTGTAGGCGGCGGCGGAAACAATGCTGTAAACCGTATGATTTCCAGCAATGTTCGCGGTGTAGATTTCATCGCTATTAACACAGACAGACAGGCACTCATTCATTCTGCAGCAACAAACAAGATTTCCATTGGTGAAAAGATCACTAAGGGTCACGGCGCAGGCAGCAACCCTGCAGTTGGTGAAAAGTCTGCAGAGGAAAGCATCGAAGAGATCAAGGAGTCTCTCACAGGCGCTGATATGGTATTTATCACAACCGGTATGGGTGGTGGCACAGGTACAGGTGCAGCTCCCGTAGTAGCAAAGGTTGCAAAAGAAATGGGTATGCTCACAATCGGTATCGTAACAAAGCCCTTCGCATTTGAAGGTAAGAAGCGTCTCACTCAGGCAGAAGCAGGTATCGCTGCTCTCAGTCAGTACGTAGACTCTCTCGTTATTATCCCCAATGAGCGTCTCAAGCAGGTTTCTGATAAGCCTATCACAATGATCAACGCGTTCGAAATCGCAGACGACGTGCTTAGCCACGGCGTTCAGAGTATTTCTGAACTTATCAACGTTCCCGGATATATCAACCTCGACTTTGCTGACGTAACAAGCGTTATGCAGGATGCAGGTTATGCTCACATGGGCGTTGGTTATGCAACAGGTAAGGAAAAGGCAGAATGCGCTGCAAAGGCGGCAATCTCCAGCCCCCTTCTTGAAACATCCATCTCCGGCGCTAAGGGTATCCTTGGTAACATCACAGCTTCTCCTGATATCAGCATGGATGAGATCGACATCGCTTGTACAATGATTGCAAACGAAGCTCACGAAGATGCAACAGTTATCTGGGGTGTAGCATTCGATCCCGAAATGGAAGATGCAATGAAGGTAACAATCATTGCAACAGGCTTTGAAAACAATCACGAGAAGGTTGCTCCTATCGCATCCACTCCTATTGCAAGAAAGTCTGCTCCCGTAGTTGAAGAAAAGCCTCAGATCGAGTCTGATGATATCACAGACGACGAGCTTGATGAGCTTCTTGGTATGCTTCAGAAGAAGGATAAGAAGGAAGAAACTCCTGCTCCCGGCTTCAAGCGCTACTTCTAATTAAAGAACATATTAAAACCGCCTCAAATGAGGCGGTTTTTTGTTGCGGTAAACTTAAAATCACACGACAATTGCTTGATAAAAAAGCCTTTGGGTAATTCCAAAGGCTTTTGTGATTTATTCCTTAACAAGAATCCATTCCTTTGCATAGGGAAGGGATTCGATCCAATCACAAAATACGTGCCATTCAGGTAACTTGTGATTTCTTCTTGCATAATACATATTTATGAGGTTTTCATAGTTCATAGTGCAGGTGCGTGTCTGGTTATATGAGGAGGGGAGAAGCTGAATAAGATCATCCCAGTGAGCTCTTTCCTTTGTTTCAACAAACTCAAGTCGTGTTTCCTCGAGAACGTTTATAACATTGTCAAGGCAAGCAAGGGCTTTCTCACTCATTCTGTCGCAGGAGAAATCTTCGCGAGAGAAAGGCTTTGAGTGGATCTTATGCATAGTGCTTGTGGAGTTTGCAACTGTGCCAACCTTATAAGTGTCATATTCTTTCCACCAATAGAGAGGAGCTGTGATGTCAACAGAAACAAAAACCATACGAAGAAATTTTCTGTGGTCGTTTCCTGCTATAGCAAGTCTGTGACCAAGCCCCATATCAGCTTCGCCAAGAACAAAGTTATTGTCCTCGTCATAATAGCTGTCGCTTTTGTCCCAACTGTTTAGGGGATTTCTTGCACCGCGAATAGCGTTGTCTACGTTCATAACGGAAGTTTTATCTAATTTGATCATAGCGAACCTCTTTTATATCATTTTATTCATTTTAACATTTTCATATTATATTGTCAACGATGAATATTTCTGTCAAGCTCGGCAAAAATATAACAGAAAGCTAAACTTTGAAAGGAAAGTGTCAAATGAATAACAATGTAAAGCGAACAGGAAATTTGTATGTTGCCCTTGTGGTTATCCTTATGGCAGTTGCGATTATAGCTGCAGTTGCAGGAGCAATGAGCCGTTCCAGACAAACAGCGGAAGAGGTTTTGGGTAAAAATACAGATACAACAGCAATTGAAGATGCAGTGAAGAATAAAGAAACAGAGCCTGAGTCTGAGGATGTGTTCAAACCGTCAAAAAATGAAGAAACAAATACAGATGAAACGACACAAGCGGGTGAGGAGACTGAAAAGACTGAAGCTGAACCTCTTCCTGAGTTTATCAATCCAACCAATGGATCTCTTTTGAAAGAATACAGTGTTGAAGTTCCTGTTTTCTCTGTAACAATGGAAGATTACAGAACACATAACGGCATAGACATATATGTACAGAAGGGTGAAAGAGTTCTTGCAGCCGCGGCCGGTACAGTGAAGGAAATCTGGGAAGATCCAATGATGGGTACTTGTATGAGTATTTCTCATTCAGGAAATGCAGAAACGATCTATAAGAATCTGTCTCCGGAAATCCCCGAAGGTATTACTGTGGGTACCCGGGTTACTGAGGGAGAATTTATAGCAGTTGGCGGAGAAAGTGCGTTGATAGAAATTTCGGAGGAGCCTCACGTTCATTTTGAAATGAAGATTAACGAGGAATATGTGAATCCGTGTGATTATATCAGTTTTGAAAACACAAAAGAAGTATTTGAGGGATAATTAGCCTTCGCTTTGATGAGAAAGATCTGCTTGCAAGAGGATGAAGGTTTACCGGATCTTAAAAAAGTGCCAATCTGAACAGTCTTAAATAAAAAATCTTGCATTGGAATTTCGATGCAAGATTTTTATTTATTATAGTATCTTTTTGCTCAGCTTTTTCAGCAGTTTGGAAAAGGGTAGGATGAAAAGCCCCATACAGAAATTGCTCACAGCGTGTATAACGTCAAAAGATAGGCCTGAGATTATCCAGGTGATAGTTTGCTCTAAATTGAAGTTATAGAGCAGTGCCTGAATTGGTGCATAAAGCGTACCGAAGATTATGCCATGAAAACAACATACTGCAGGATAAACCACAGAAGCAACTGCAACAGGCATATTCTTTGGCAACAGCATGGTGATGCCCCAAAGAACTGTCCATATATAAAGGTATGGGATCCACCATGTGTTGAATCCTGCGTACAACCCGTTCAAAAAAACGTATATATATATAGGTATGAGAGCTTTCTTTCGGTAAACAATAGTAAAAACCATTGTAAGCATCCCCAGCATATGAATGTTGGGAGCTGCTTCCATAATGATTTTTGAGCAGAACATCAAAGTTCCCAGCATTGCAAAAATGCAAAGCTCGAGTGCGGAAAGACGTCCTTTGTATCTTTGTTTACTTTGTGCGGGTGAGTTCATAATGCTCGCCGTCGGCAATATTAGTTGAGTCAGCGCCTGTCATAAGATATTCGCCGTCTTTGGTAAGTCCCCAATATGTCTGGTCAACGTCGTAGTCAGCAAGAATACCATTTGCTTTTTTGATGTAAAGACCAAACTGACCTTCTTCACCTTCAACCAAAGAATGTGCAAGCAGTGCGTCTCCAAGAGTTTCAGCATCTGTTTTAATTGTGAAGGTAACAGACTTATCTTCTGCGATAATTTCAACTTTGATTGTTTTTGCGCCTTCGCCGAAATCCTTGTCTTCAGTGTAAGTGGCGTCGGCCCATAGACCTAAGTCTTCGGTAGTGTTTTCTGTTTTTGACTCAGAGGGATCTGTGTCTTTCGGAGCTTCAGTGTTTGCATTGCAAGCGCAAAGGCTGAAGACCATCAGCGCGCACAAAAGCAGCGCAAGGAGTTTTGTTTTCATTTCTAAAAACCTCTTTTCGTATAAAATGATTTGCACGAAAAGCATAAAGCAAAAAACGCCTTCCAAAAGGAAAGCGAAAACAGCGGGAGCATAAGTTGATCCCGTTTTGGCTGTTAAGCCGATTCCGCCATTTCCTTCATTTGCCCAAGGAGTTGATGCAGTTCACAGAACGATAAGCATTCCGGCTTTAACGGTAATGGCTGTTGTCGCGGATTTTCACCGCAGTTTCCTTATCCCCGATCGCCTGCACTCAAAGCGACCGATTGGGGAGAAATCTCCCCCGAACTGTGTTATTCTTTTTGTACCTGAATATTATATCACGAAGGCAATTGTTTTTCAATAGTTTTGTTATATATGCAATTTATACAGAAAAACAGCGCAAAAAGGTGAAAAAACTGATTTTTTTGGCACTCGCCCTTGGAATTAATAAAAAGTTCACATAAAATATTAATATTATTCTTGACTTTTGGGTCCTTCGGTGGTAAATTTATAACATAATTTAGCACTCAACAAGTTTAAGTGCTAAAAAATCTGAAAGGAATGGTCTGAAACATGAAGTTGATGGACGGAAGTCTCAGTGAAAGAAAAAAACTGATCCTGAGAGCTATCGTTGATGCTCATGTAGAAAACGGTGAGCCTGTTGGAAGCAAGTTTCTTACACAAAGCGGCATAGTCACTTGTTCTTCTGCCACTATCAGAAATGAAATGGCTGAACTTGAAGCAATGGGTTTTCTTGAACAGCCTCACACTTCGGCAGGAAGAATTCCCAGCGAAGCGGGATACCGTTTTTATGTAGACTCCCTTGTTGAACGTTACAGGGTCACCTCAAGCGAGGTTGAAAACCTGCGTGAAGCACTCAGAGTAAAGCAGGCACAGCTTGATAGTATTCTTGACAGCGCTATGCGCCTTGCGGCGAAGATGACAAATTATACAGCTCTTGCAGTGCGTCCTAGAATTTCTTCGATGACTGTAAAAAAATATGAGCTTATTCAGATCGATGCAAGACAGCTTGTGCTTGTAATGGTAACAGCGGGCGGTGCAGTGAGAACACAGAATCTTGTTTGCGAGGCTCCGGTAACCGACGAAGCAGTAAGAAAACTTGCAGCTCTTCTCAATATGAGATTGACAGGCATAACAGGGGATCAGATATCTCTCCCCATTATGATGGAAATGGAAAGTGTTATGGGAGAGTATGCATTTCTGGTATCTCCCGTTGTCAAATGTATCTGTCAAACGATAAGCACAGCGTCAGGCGGAGAACTGAAGGTGGAGGGAATGAACAAGCTTCTTGCGTATCCCGAGTTTTACGATATCGGAAAACTCCGCGATATGCTTGCTATGTTTGAGAGAAAGGATGAGCTTGTAGGTCTCATTTCGGGAGAAACCGCTCCTATGATGCCCTCGGGTGAAACTGAAAATGGTGTTCAGGTGTATATAGGCAGCGAAAATCCTGTTATTATAATGGATAGATCCTCACTTGTTTTCAAGCCTGTGAAGCAGGGGGATAAAACAGTAGGAGCCCTTGGAATAATCGGACCTACAAGAATGAACTACAAAAAAGTCATTACTATGATTGATGGTATAGCTGAAAGCGTCAGTGACATTCTCAGCGAGTCTGATAACAGAGAATAAGAAACGGAGGCAGAGATGGAGAACAAGGAAAACATCACTGAAGAAGTAGTTGAAGAGGTAGCAACTGAATCTGCAGAAACTCCTGCAGAGGAAACTGCCAAAAAGGATAAGAAAACAGAAAATAAGAAGCATAAAGCTGAGATTGAAAAGCTAAAGGAAGAGCTTGAAGCTGAAAAAGCAAAAACAAAGGAAGCGGAAGATAAATATCTTCGCTGTGCAGCTGAGTATGATAATTTCCGCCGTCGCAGTTTGAAGGAGCGTGAGGGAATTTATTCCGAAGCAAAGGCGGATGCGATCAAGGAGCTTCTTCCCATGATAGACAATCTTCAGAGAGCAACAGGATATACTGATGCCGATAAGGTTGCAGAGGGCGTTTCAATGATTCTTGGCACATTGCCCGATGTGCTTTCAAAAATGGGCATTGAAGCTTACGGTGAGCCCGGTGAGCAGTTTGATCCCAATATCCACAATGCTATTATGCATGAGGAGAATCCCGAAAAGGGTGAAAATGAGATCGTTGCTGTTTATCAGCAGGGATACCGTATGGGCGATAAAATCATCCGTTACGCAATGGTAACGGTTGCAAACTAAGTAAACAAATCAAATTATATATATTTTGGAGGAAAAACAAAATGGCAAAGATTATTGGTATAGATTTAGGTACAACAAATTCCTGCGTTGCAGTATTTGAGGGCGGTGAGCCCGTAGTTATTCCCAATCCCGAAGGAGCAAGAACAACACCTTCTGTTGTTGCATTCTCTAAGGATGGCGAAAGAATGGTTGGTCAGGTTGCAAAGCGCCAGAGCATCACAAACCCTGATCGTACAGTTATGAGTATCAAGAGAGAGATGGGTTCTTCCTATAAGGTATCAATCGACGGCAAGAATTTCACTCCTCAGGAAATTTCCGCAATGATCCTGCAGAAGCTCAAGAGCGATGCAGAAGCATATCTCGGATGCCCTGTAAATCAGGCAGTTATCACAGTTCCTGCATACTTCTCTGATGCACAGCGTCAGGCAACAAAGGACGCAGGTAAGATCGCAGGTCTTGAAGTTCTCAGAATCATCAACGAGCCCACAGCAGCAGCTCTTGCTTACGGTGCAGATCAGGATAAAGATCAGAAGGTTATGATCTACGACCTTGGTGGTGGTACATTCGACGTATCTATTCTTGAAATCTCCGACGACGGCGTATTCGAAGTTCTTGCAACAGCAGGTAACAACAAGCTTGGCGGTGACGACTTCGACCAGAGAATTATGGACTGGATCGCTGAAACATTTATGCGTGAAAACGGTGGTATAGATCTCCGTAAAGATAAGATGGCTCTCCAGCGTCTTAAGGAAGCTGCTGAAAAAGCAAAGATTGAGCTTTCCGGCGTAGCTACTTCCAATATCAACCTTCCCTTTATCACAGCAGATGCAACAGGACCTAAGCACTTCGACGCAACTCTTACAAGAGCTAAGTTCAATGAGCTCACAGCAGATCTTGTTGAAAAGACAATCGCTCCCACAAAGCAGGCTCTCTCTGACGCAGGTCTCACACCCAGTCAGATAGATAAGGTTCTTCTTGTTGGTGGTTCCACAAGAATTCCTGCGGTTCAGGATGCAGTTAAGAACTATATCGGCAAGGAACCCTTCAAGGGCATTAACCCTGATGAGTGTGTAGCTATCGGTGCTGCAATTCAGGGCGGCGTTCTTGGCGGCGACGTTAAGGATCTTCTCCTTCTTGACGTAACTCCTCTTTCCCTCGGTATCGAAACTCTTGGCGGCGTATTCAACCGTATCATTGATAGAAATACAACAATTCCCGTAAAGAAGAGCCAGGTTTATTCCACAGCTGCTGACGGTCAGACATCTGTTGAAATTCACGTTCTTCAGGGTGAAAGAGAAATGGCTGCCGGCAACACAACTCTCGGTCGATTCATTCTTGACGGTATTGCTCCCGCTCCCCGCGGTGTTCCTCAGATCGAAGTAACATTCGATATCGACGCTAACGGTATTGTTAACGTAACAGCTAAGGATAAGGGTACAGGTAAGGAGCAGCACATCACAATCACATCCAGCACAAATATGTCTGATGCTGATATCGAGCGCGCAGTTAAGGATGCTGAAAAGTTTGCTGAAGAAGATAAGAAGCAGAAGGAAGCTGTTGAAACAAAGAACAGAGCAGAAACAATGATCTTCCAGAGCGAAAAGACTCTCAGCGATATCGGAGATAAGCTCCCCGAAGCTGATCAGGCAGATGTTAAGGCTGCAATTGAAAAGCTTAAGGGTACAGTAAACAGCGGTGACACAGATGCTATCAAGGCTGACACAGAAGCTCTTGAAAAGGCATTCTATGCGCTTAGCGAAAAACTCTATCAGCAGAGCGGTGCTGCAGGCGCGCAGGGCTTTGATCCCAACGCTGCATATGATGCAGGTGCAGGCGCTTCTTCTGACGGCACATATTACAGTGCTGACTACGAGGATAACAGCGACAAATAATCAGTAGCAGAAACGGACTGCTCATCAAAAAAGATGGGCAGTCCTAAACTGCGTTTTTTCGGATAAAATAATAAACCGGAGTAGTTATGGCAGATAAAAGAGACTATTATGAGGTGCTGGGACTTGATAAATCAGCATCCGATGATGAGATAAAAAAGGCATACAGAAAACTTGCTAAGAAATATCATCCCGATATGAACCCCGGAGATAAAGAAGCTGAGGCTAATTTCAAAGATGTAAATGAAGCATACGACATTCTTTCTGATGCTGATAAGAAAGCAAAATATGACCAGTATGGTCATGCAGTGTTTGATCCTTCGGCAGGCGGCTACGGTGGTGGATTCGGAGGATTCGGCGGCGGTTTTGACGGATTTGATATTTCAGATATATTTTCAAGCTTTTTCGGCGGTGGCGCTGGCGGCGCAAGAACACGCAACGGCCCTGTAAGAGGTGACGATGTAGGCATTCGTGTGAATCTTACATTTGAAGAAGCGGTATTTGGAGTTAAGAAAGATATTTCCTATCAGAGAGTTCAGAAGTGTCCTGATTGTTCAGGTAGCGGTGCGGCTAAGGGCACAAGCGCAAAAACTTGTCCCGATTGCGGCGGTCGCGGTCAGGTAAACGTAAACCAGAGAACTCCCTTTGGCATGATGCAGTCAAGCAGAACTTGCGATAAGTGCCGCGGAACAGGTAAGTTTATAGAAACTCCTTGTAAGAATTGCCGTGGCGGCGGATTTGTAAGAGCAACAAAGAAGCTTTCCGTAAATATCCCCGCAGGTATTGATGACGGACAGAGAATTTCTCTCAGAGGAGAGGGTAGCGAAGGCAGAAACGGCGGTCCGAGTGGTGATCTTATCATTTCTGTAAACGTTCGTCCTCACGCATTCTATGAACGTGACGGATATGACGTTTATTGTGATGTTCCCGTAACATTCGTAGATGCAACTCTCGGCGCAAAAATAAAGATTCCTACACTATATGGTGATGAGGAGCTTGAAATTCCCGAAGGCACTCAGACAGGTACAACCTTCACACTCAGAGGAAAAGGTATTCAGGTTGTGAATTCCAAGAGTAAGGGTAATATGTACATTAACATAAATGTTGAGGTCCCCAAGGGACTCAATAATAAGCAAAAGGATATTCTCCGTCAGTTTGATGAAGCCTGCGGAAGAAATAACCACGCGAAAAAAGATAGCTTTATGAGAAAATTCTTCAAAAAGGATTAAAAACGATGGATAGCTGGATTCAGATAAAGGCGACTGCCGAAAACAAATATTTAAATGACCTTTGCGCAGTAATGGGAATGGTTGACAACTCTCTTATGATTGAAGACTATTCCGATGTTGAGAGAGATCTTGACGGAGTTTACGGAGACCTTATAGATGAAGAGCTTCTTGCCCGTGACAGAACAGTTGCATCTGTTTCTGTGTTCATAGCAGCAGAGAAGAGCCCTGCGGAGTCTGAAGGGTTTATCCGTCAGCGTTTTGCTGATCTCGGTGTTCCTGCAACAGTTGAATGTGTAGGAGTAAACGAGGAGGACTGGGCAGACTCTTGGAAGCAGTATTATAAGCCCATTAAAACAGGCAACAGAATAGTTATCGTTCCCGTTTGGGAAAAGTACGAAAAGAGCGAGGAAGAGCTTGTTGTGCTTATGGATCCCGGTATGGCATTTGGCACGGGAACTCACGAAACAACCCGTCTCTGTGCGGCTCTTCTTGAAAAGTATATCACTCCCGGTGATAAGATGCTTGACGTTGGCTGCGGCAGCGGTATTCTTGCTATCTGCGCTGCAAAGCTTGGCGCAGGCGATTGCTTTGCTTGCGATATAGATCCTGTATCTGTTCGCATAGCAAACGAAAACGCTGAGATCAACGAAACTCCCAATGTTCACGCGGAAGTGTCTGATCTTCTTCGTCAAGTGCCTAAAGTGGACGGCGGATATGATATCTGCTGTGCAAATATCGTAGCAGATGTCATTATCAGAATGGCTCCCGATGTAGGTGCATATCTTGCTGACGATGCTTATCTTATTGTTTCAGGCATCATCACAGAAAGAGCAGAAGAGGTAGTAGACGCTCTTGATCGCGCAGGCCTCAAACTTCACGATGAGCTCCGCGAAAACGGTTGGTTCGCTGGTGTTGTGGTTAAGAAATAACGGTATAATATGATTTGGCAAGGATACTCGGGAGGACCTTTTGAGGAAAGGTCGCTCCCGAACCCTCCCCAAACCTTTTCGCAGAAAATAAAATCCCGTGTCCCAACAAAAATTGGGTCACGGGATTTTATCTTTTACAAAGAGGTTTTGAGGGGGTTCCGGGGGAACTTTTCCTTAAAAAGTTCCCTCCGGGAATGCTTCTCAAAACATACTATACCACTATTACTTAAGCAGAGCTGCTTTGATATCTTCAGCAATATCTGTTTTTTCCCAAGCGATGTCAAGGTCTTCACGGCCCATATGACCGTAAGCTGCGAGCTGCTTGTAGATGGGACGGCGAAGTCCGAAACGGCTGATGATGGATGCGGGACGCATATCAACGTTTTCGCTGATGTAGTCAGCGATAGCGGATTCGGAAACCTTGCCTGTGCCGAATGTGTCGATCATGAGAGAAACGGGCTGAGCAACGCCGATGGCGTAAGCAAGCTGAACCTCGCACTTGGAAGCAACGCCGGAAGCAACGATGTTCTTTGCAATATATCTTGCCATGTAAGCTGCACTGCGGTCAACCTTTGTGGGGTCCTTACCGGAGAAAGCGCCGCCGCCGTGGCGAGCGTATCCACCGTAAGTGTCAACGATGATCTTTCTTCCTGTAAGACCTGTGTCGCCTGCAGGTCCGCCGATAACGAAACGGCCTGTGGGGTTAACGTGGATGATTGTTTCATCGTCCATCATATAACCTGCGATAGGAAGAATAACGTGCTCCTTGATATCCGCTCTGATCTGTTCAAGAGTAACTTCAGAATCGTGCTGAGTGGAAACAACAACTGTGTCAACGCGAACAGGCTTGTCTCCGTCGTATTCAACAGTAACCTGAGTTTTTCCGTCGGGGCGGAGATATGTGAGAGTGCCGTTCTTTCTTACCTCAGTCAGTTTCATAGCCATTTTGTGAGCGAGAGAGATGGGGAGGGGCATAAGCTCGGGAGTTTCATCACATGCATATCCAAACATCATACCCTGGTCACCTGCGCCTGTGTCAGCGTCAGTTTCGCCTGCCTTGGCTTCAGCAGAAAGGTCAACACCCATTGCAATGTCGGGGCTTTGTTCGTGAATGGAGCTGAGAACACCGCATGTGTCACAGTCAAAACCATATTTAGCTCTGTCGTAGCCAATTTCGCGAACTGTTTCGCGAACGATAGTGGGAATATCAACATAAGCTGTTGTTGTGATCTCGCCCATAACATTTACAAGGCCTGTTGTTGCAAATGTTTCGCAAGCAACTCTTGCCGCAGGGTCTTCAGCGAGAATCGCATCAAGAACAGCGTCGGAGATTTTGTCGCAGATTTTATCGGGATGTCCTTCAGTAACGGACTCAGAAGTGAAAAGCTTTTTCATTTTTTGTTACCTTTCTTAAATTTATATTTTTTCAATGCTGTAAGATTGATATTTATTGTTTTTTTAGTCGGCTCTTCGGGAGGTTCTATGTCATCTTCGAGAGTAGGCTCGGGAACGGGGGTGTCTCTATCAATGAGTACGAGATGAGGGTCCACAATGTTTTCAAGAGGTGGATCAGTTTTGTAAAATTCTGTATGAATAGGATGGTTCTTGTGGCGCAGCTTTTTTTCTATATGCTGTTTGAACAGAACATAAATAACTGCAGTTGCAGGAACGCCCAGAAGCATTCCGGTAAAGCCGAAGTATCCGCCGCATACGGTGATTGCGACTATAACCCATAATGCGCTTGTTCCAATGGAATCGCCGAGTATCTTCGGACCAATAACGTTGCCATCAAGTTGCTGGATAACGAAAATAATCAGAATAAACCAAAGTGCTTTTACAGGTGAGGCAATAAAGATGATAAATGCACTTGGTACAGCTCCGATAAAAGGGCCGAAAAACGGGATAATATTGGTAACACCAACAATAACGGAAACAAGAGGAGCATAGGGAATTTTAAAGATTAGAAGCACGACGAAAGTCAACACTCCTATAATGATTGAATCAAGTATTTTCCCGATCAGGAAGCCCCCGAAAGTTTTATGTGTGAATCTTCCGAGGCGGATGAGATTGAGATAGTTCTTTCTGGTCAGAACGGCGTTGCAAACTTTTTTGATCTGAGCAATGAGCTTATCCTTTGAACCCAGGAAATAAACGGCAATGATTATTCCTATGAGCAGGTTTTTAACACCGCCAACAATTTTTCCTCCGTAGTTGATCAGATAATCTGTACCAACGGTAAGAACGGAATAAGAGTATGTGAGTATTCGCTCAAAGCTGAAAGATATATCATATGCGCTGAGCAATTCTGTCAAGGTGTTATACTGAGTTCCGATAAGATTTGCAGAATGTTCTTTTACAAGATTGTCTGCGAGTGTCTGTATATTCCGTATATAAGTATTCAGCTGCGAGCCGAGTTCTTCATAGCTTTCTATTATCTGCGGAATAACAGCGTAAAGCATAACAGCAATAACTGCGAATGCCGTAAGCATGGCAAGCGCTAGTGAGAGTGCACGCTTAGCCTTGCGCATATCCTTCTTCGCTTTTTTAAAAGCAAACAAACGCTCCTCGTAAAAAATCATTATGGGATTGCAAAGATATGCTATGATGAATCCGTAAGTGAAAGGGGAAAGGATCACAGCTGATTTTTTCACGAAAGACCACACTGTGTTGAGATTCACCAAAGCGAAAACTACGATCGCGCAAGCGCAGACCGTAAGGAAAATGTGAAACGCAATAGATGCGTATTTTTCATTTTTTTTGAAATCCATATTGCCCTCCTTTTTCAGGGCTTTACTTTAATAATTTTATACTATAAATACCGAAAGGTCAAGAGAAGAACACAAATAAATTGTTCATAATTGAACGGCAAATTGTGAACAAAAATGTTAAGAATAAAATATAACAAATTAACAACTTTTGATGTATAATTGGCTATTTTGTATGCAATTTAGTGAATAAATTGTGCTATATTAACAATCTCGAAATAAAATAGTGTGTTTTGGAAATAAATTTGTTATATTTTGTTCATAAAATATGCTACATTTTTCTATAATGCGTGATATAATATATAAAGAATAATAGTGGGGAAGAGTTGCGACTTCCCGACGGATTCCCCGTGCAAGCACGGAAAACTATTCAAGGAGGATGGTGTCGCATTTCATTGCGGCTCCCAAGAACAATGTTAGAAAGATTTTGGGAATATCTGTCGCGTAACGTAAAAATCGCGTGGAAGAGTGTGTTCTTCAACTTCAAGCAGTATTGCTGCTTCTTTGCTGCAATCTTCATTATTCAGCTTCTTTTCGGAATGATGGCGATCTCAGCAATCAACAACAACTCTGTTGAGTATCAGCAGATTAAGCAGGAGCAGAAACTTGAACTTGATCAGGTTGATGAAGAAACAGGCGAGAAAATCAAAGTTGATTATCACTACGAGATTCATAATCTCACACTTTCTCAGTATACATTCCTTTCCAAGTATAAAGGAGAGCAGGGTGTATTTGATGAGCAGAAGCAGCTGTATGTAATCGTAGATACAGAAAAGCGCATCAATGAGCTTGATAACAAAGAAGTTTACGATGTGTTTATTCGTTTTGGTAAGGAAAAGAATCTTGAAGATTCCGCAATGGTTTCAAAGTACTACAATGATTTTAAAAAGAACTACATAAAGGTTCTTGCAAATCTTGAGGATGACGATGTAAGCTTTGAAACTAAGACAACAATGCTTCTTGATTATAACCAGAGAGTTGCAGCAAATAATGCTACATTCTTTATTATTGCAGGAGTGCTCCTCGTTCTGTCAATTTTCCTTCTTACTTCAATCTATAATATCAGACTTAATCAGTACAAGTTTACATACGGTGTATACATGACGTTCGGTGCGGACTTCAAGATGCTGTTCGGTACGGCATTCTGGGAGCTGTTCGTAATTATGCTCGTAATGTTCGTGCCTGCTGTGTTGGCCTCCACTCTGATCGTATACCTTATTTATGCGCCTTCAGGTTTTGCATTTACATTCAATGCAGTGATCTTCCTTGGTGTGTTCCTGTTCAGCTTGGTTGTAGTAGCTGTTTCAGTAGTAATGCCTATGCGACTCACAAGTATGCGTCAGCCTATGGCACTTATCATTACAGAAGACAACTCCAACCTTATCTCATCCCCCAGAAAGAGCTTCAATCTTCTTGGTAAGAAGTTCCCCCTCCAGTATGAGCTTTATTCTATCTGGAGATTTAGAAAGTATAACATTCAGTTGCTTTCTTCCGCTATCGCGTTCTGTGCGCTGTTCATCTGCGGTCTGTATCTTTCCAATATATATACAACCGACCTTGAATATCCCCGTGCTCAGTATCAGATAACAATCGACCATGAAAATTCTTATATGGGATATGACAGCCTCTTCAGTGCTGACATTCAGAAAGTAAACGATGCTTTCCTTGAAAAGTATCCCGAATATAAAGAGGTTGAAGGTTTCAAGGCTATCACAGGTGTTGAAGTAACAGGTAACTCCAAACCTGTAGAAGAAGATGCCGATAAGAACCAGACACCTATTATAGAAGCAAGATATGCAAATTCATCATTTATGCTTGTCAATGCAAAGGATGTAAAACTTGGCGCAACAGGTCCCTTTGTTTACAATGCAAAGGATGCTTACACCCCTTATATTGGCGAAGGCAGCCTTAAAGTAACAAATGAAGTTCTTTACAAGGCAGTTGACCCTGATAACGCAGAAGACTTGTTCTCATTCCTTAGCCAGTATGATGTTGAAGGCGAACCTCGTGATATCCTTAAGAGTGATAAGAACACTCAGTACGTTATCATCGGTGACTCCACATCAAACATCAAGACATACAAGTTTGATGTTGGCGATAAGATCGTTCTCAGCAGATATGAAGATAAGGTAACAGAGGTTGACTCCAACCTCACCGGCAAGAACCTTCTCCGCCGTCAGATCAAGAACTATTCATACACATACACAGAATTTGTTGTTTGTGCAGTTATCAAGGATATTCCCTCCGGTAGTGTTCCCGTATATATGCTTAACGATGCGTATAAGACAGTAACTCAGAGAGAAGATCTTACAGTAACAAAGCTCAACATTTATACAAATCCTGATCTCACAATTGAACAGACAAGATTTATTGCATCTGAACTTCGTGACATCCCCGTAGAAAGCGGCGATGCTAAGATTGGTTCTGTAAAGGTAGTCGACCTTGAACAGAATGCTGAAAATGCTATCACAGAAGATAAGCATTACAGCCAGCTGTATATCGTAATCTCAGTTCTTATTCTTTGCGTTTCACCTATCATCTGGTTCTTCTCTCAGACAAACTACTATTTCAAGAGAGAAAAAGAGTTCAACATTATTCAGTCTATGGGTGCAACAGAAAGCGACGTACGTACAATTTACCTGCTTGGTGGCTTGAGTATGGCTATCATGTCATTTATTGTAAGTATCCTGCTCAGCTATATCGCAAGCTATGCAATGTTCTATGTATATAACGTTGTAGTACCTAACTTCACATATGAATATGTAAGATACACATTCTATATGCCTTGGTATGCGCTTGTAATTGCCGTAGTAATGTCCGTTGCATGCGGATTCTTATCCGTATACATTCCCTATAAGAGCTACTTCAAGCATCGCTATGCTATCCAGAACGTAGTTCGTGATGAAGACTAATCGAAATAATCGAATCTAACTAAATGATTGTGCGGAAAATCCGCAACAGAAAGGATTAACAAATGGCAAGAAGAGAAATTGAATATATGCTTCAGGCAGAAAGTGTTATTAAACAGTATAGACAGCCTGAATCCGTTATCACAGCAGTTAACCGTGCTAACATTAAAATCGAAAAGGGCGAGTTCGTAGCTATCATCGGTTCCTCCGGTTCCGGTAAGTCCACATTCCTCCACATCTGTGCAGGTCTTGACAAGGCAAACGCTGGTCGTATCCTTATCGATAACGAAGAAATCACAAAGATGGGTCCTGATGAACTCGGCCGCTTCAGAGGCGAAAAGATGGGCTTCATCTATCAGAGACATAACCTTGTTCCTCAGTTCACAGCTCTTGAAAACATTCTCCTTCCCACAGTAATGTGTAACAAGGCAGATGCTTCCTATCAGGAATCCCTTCGTGAGCTTGTTGAGTGCCTTGGTCTTTCTGAGCGTCTCCACCACCTTCCCTCCGAGCTTTCCGGTGGTCAGTGTCAGAGAGTTGCTATCGCGCGTGCGCTTATCAACAATCCTCAGATGCTGTTCGCAGACGAGCCTACAGGTAACCTTGACCGTAAGAATGCAGACGAAGTACTTAGCCTTCTTCTCAAGATCAGAGAAACAAGAGGACAGACACTTCTCATGGTTACACACGACCTTGCAATTGCAGAGCAGGCAGACAGAATCTTCCGTATGGATAACGGTATTCTTAAGCTTGAGCGTGACTACATCGGCGGTAACAAGAAGACAGTTGATACATATTAATATTTTATATAAAAAAGGCACCGTGATCGGTGCCTTTTTTATGCTTAGATACTTGTGGATAATTATTTATAAGCGAGAGATAATATAATAATGGTGTATCTGATGGTGTGAAAATATTACTAAATGTAAAAAATAACAGCATAAATTTTGAATTTTCATTAAAAAGAAGGTCACATATTTATAAAATCATTGACAGTAGTTTGAAAAATGTGATATACTAAATCAGTATGTTGGATAAGTGTGTAAATTTGAACATATTGAAAGGAAGAATAAAATGGATAAAAATTTTGTTCTGTTGACAGATTCCTCCGCTGACCTTACATCTGAGCTTGTTCAGGAGCTTGACGTAGACGTAGTTTCTCTCACAGTTTCTGTGGACGGAGGAGAGTACATTCCCGGAAATGAATTGAATATTAAGGATTTTTATAACAGCCTTCGTGAAGGAAAAACTGCAACAACATCTGCGATCAATCTTGACGCTGCTATGGCAGCAATGGAAAAGCACGTCGCTGAGGGTAAAGATCTTCTTTACGTAGCATTCTCCTCAGGGCTTTCCAGTACAGCGCAGACAGGTAAGCTTGCGGCAGACGAACTTTCTGAGAAGTATCCCGACAGAAAGATCATCGTAGTTGATTCACTTTGTGCTTCTCTTGGCCAGGGCCTTTTAGTTTATTACGCAGCTAAAATGCGTGGTGAAGGTAAGTCCATTGAAGAAGTTCGCGATTGGCTTGAAGCAAATAAGCTCCACCTCAGTCATTGGTTCACCGTTGACGACCTCCATCATCTTAAGCGAGGCGGCAGAGTTTCTGCTGCTACAGCTGTTGTTGGAACAATGCTTTCAATCAAACCTGTTCTTCACGTTGATAATGAGGGACATCTTATAAACGTTTCGAAAGCAAGGGGCAGAAAGCCTTCAATTCAGGCTCTTGCAGCCAAGATTGGTGAAACAGCAATGGGCGATATTTCCGAACAGGTTGTTTTCATCAGCCATGGTGATTGTGAGGATGAGGCAAAGTATCTTGCTGATATTGTACGTGAAAAGTATAATCCCAAGAGAATTGAGATGGGACATGTAGGCGCAGTAATCGGCGCTCATTCAGGACCCGGAACTCTTGCGCTCTTCTTCCTTGGTAACGAAAGATAAACAAGTACGAATTAAATAAATTCGATTTTCAAAAAGGTAGCTGATATGATTATTAACGGTAATATGTACCGCGATATGGTGATAAGCGCGGCTTGCTCACTTGAAAATAATAAAGAAACTGTCAATAACCTTAACGTATTTCCCGTTCCCGACGGTGATACAGGTATTAATATGAGCCTTACTATGAGCGGAGTTCGCGGCGACTTCAAGAATTTTGAAGGCACCCTTGGCGAAACAGCTCAGAAGGCTGCAAATCTTATGCTTCGCGGCGCAAGAGGTAACTCAGGCGTTATTCTTTCTTTGTTTTTCCGTGGTATCGGTAAAGCTTGGGCAAAGAATGAAGAAGCAGATATGGCGGACGTTGTTCGTGGTATCAAAAAAGGTGTTTCTGAGGCGTATAAAGCCGTAATGAACCCCACAGAAGGTACTATCCTCACAGTTATGAGGGTTATGGGTGAAACTGCGGAAGAAGCGCTTAATAACGGCGTTATCACAGACATGAACGCTCTCTTTGCGTTTATGCTTTCTGCTGCAAAGGAAACTCTTGATAAAACTCCCGAAATGCTTCCTGTGCTCAAACAGGCAGGCGTTGTTGACTCCGGTGGATACGGATTTGTAACTGCACTTGAAGGTATCGTTGCGGCTGTTGAAGGCAACCCTATCACCGCGGTTGAAACAGCAGGCTCAAAATCTTCTTCTGCTAATTTTGAATCCTTTAACACAGAGGATATCAAGTTTGCATATTGCACAGAGTGTATCGTAACAAAAAGCAAGAAGTATCAAGGCGAAGAAACTGCAGGTGAACTCCATAAATATATCGGCGGTATGGGCGATAGCGTTGTTTTCGTTGACGATAGCGAAATTATTAAGCTACACGTTCATACAAATGAACCCGGTAAAGTTATAACGGAAGCTCTTAAGTATGGATCTCTCTATACTGTAAAGATAGAAAATATGAAAGAGCAGCACTCCAACTTGTCTGAGGGCGCAGGCGAAGCTCCTGCTGAAGAAGCAGCTCCCGCAGCAAGCGGACCTGTTGAGATAACAAAGAAATACGGATTTGTTTCTGTTTCAGCAGGCGACGGATTCAAGGCTCTCTTTGAAGATCTGGGCGCTGACGTTGTTGTAACAGGCGGACAGACAATGAACCCCAGCACAGAGGATATTCTCTCAGCTGTAGAAGCAACTCCTGCTGAAATCGTGTTCGTTCTCCCCAATAATAAAAATATCGTTATGGTAAGTGAGCAGGCAGCAAAGGTTGCAGAGGGCAGAGAAGTTGTTGTTCTTAAAACAGTGTCTGTTCCCGAGGGTGTTTCTGCAATGCTTGCATTTGATCCCGATGCTGAAAAGGAAGATAATATTGCCGCAATGACAGAAATGGTCGGTATGGTAACAACTCTCAGCGTAACATATGCTGTAAGAGATACAGAGATCGACGGAACTGAAATTCATGAAGGCGAAACTCTGGGACTCCTAAACGGAAAGATCAAGTGTTGTAACTATAACAGAAAAACTTGTATTAAAGAACTTGTAAACTTCGTTGAAAACGAGGAGGCAGTTGCAGTAACAGTGTATTACGGAGAGGATGCAGATGAAGATCAGGCATCCGATATCGTAGAAATTTTCCAGGCAAAATATCCCGACGCAGAGGTAATGGCAATCTGCGGCGGCCAGCCTGTTTATAGCTACGTTATTTCAATTGAATAATAAAGTAAAAGCACTTCCTTTGGGAAGTGCTTTTTGTTTTTCAGTCCGTTGACATATGAAAAAACAGATGATACAATAAATATATATCTATCGGTGAGGTGTAGTATGAGTAGTATTAATGAGATTTATAGAATTTTAGAAGATATAATGGCAATTGACAGCCCTATAGGATACACAAAAAAGATTGAGAGTTATGTTTGTGATTTTCTCAAAAATCTTGGATACGAACCTCAGATGTGTAAGGTAGGCGGTGTGTATTGCGATATCAGTGAGGGAGATGGAGAACATCTTATTTTAACTGCACACACAGATACTCTTGGAGCAATGGTTAAGGAAATCAGCGGAAGCGGCCGACTGGGTATAACTGCTTTGGGCGGACTTAATGCAAATAATATAGAATGTGAAAATTGCAAGGTTTATACAAGAGATAATAAGGTGTATACAGGCACGGTCCAGCTTAAAAATGCTTCTTTGCATGTAAATAAATCGTATAATGAAACAAAAAGAGATTTTGACAGTGTTGAAGTTGTCCTTGATTACGTTGTGAACAGTAAAGAAGACGTTCAGAATATGGGCATAGAGGTAGGCGACATCGTTGCAGTAGACCCCCGTCTTGTTATCACAGACTCAGGATATATCAAGAGCAGATTCCTTGATGATAAAGCAGGAGCCGCAATTTTGCTATATCTTGCCAAATATATAAAGGAAATTAAAACCGACAAAAAGATATCCCTCTTGTTCTCTGCAAATGAGGAAATGGGGTTTGGGGCTTCACTTCTTTCACAGAAGGAGGCAGACACACTTATTGCAATAGATATGGGATGCGTCGGTGATGGACTTAACGGCTCTGAACAGAAGGTGTCTATCTGTGCAAAGGATAGCGGAGGACCTTATAATTATGAAATGGTTTCAAAACTTGTTTCTATTTGCAAGGAACATAATATCGACTACTCAGTTGATATTTATCCTGCTTACGGATCGGATGCAGAAACAGCAATCAGAGCCGGTATGGATATAAAGTTTGCTCTTATCGGCATGGGCGTTTATGCTTCACATGGCTACGAAAGAACTCATAAGGACGGCATGGAGGGCACGTGGTCTCTTCTCAAAGCATATATTGAGTGCTAAAAAGCAAGAAAGCCTCCACTTATTTTGTGGAGGTTTTTAATATTTATAAAAAAATTATAAAATTTTGAAGTTTTTTTGCTTTGTAATTCGTACTATTAATAGGGTAGTGAATGTGGGAGTGATTTCAAGTGGAAATCATGATGTGCCAAAAGTTAAGAACAGGTGGATTTAAACACACTCTTGACAAAAAACTAAATATGGTATATTTATAGTAGATAGTATCGGTTAAAATATACAATTTGCAAGGAGGTAGCTATGAAAAAACTAATTAGTGTGTTGATAATAATAACTATGATCATGCAATGCTTTATCTTCAGTTCATCAGCGCGCGGAGAACGGCCCGTTGTTAAAGGCGATGCAAACCTTGATGGAGTGATCAACGCTTTAGATGTCATAACTGTGAAGAAAATTATTGTTGGCATGGAAAAGTATAATAAGAATGCCGATTTAGTCAATGATGGCGTTGTAAATGCAAAGGATCTTTTGTGCTTTAGTAAATTGATCGTTGGCAAGCCTTATAGCGATGAATTCGGCTATCTTACATCATTCACGGTTGATCGCAAGACATTTCAAAGCTTTCTTGATGATATGAGAATTGATATTTTAAGAAATTCAGAAGGCTCTATGTATGAGGAACATATTATATACTATGATAATGAACAAAACCGTATGTGGCATCGTACCGATTTGAAAACGGGGGAGGTGTCCATTGCGCCTTCTGGCGGTGATTATATGTATTATAATAGGCATTGGAATGATTTATATAGTAAAATAGATTTCACCGACTCTGTTCGGCTGAAAGCCTTGTTTTCAGAGCAGGGTATTGACTTGGAAGAAAAGCCCGAAACCGTTTGTATGATCGATACTCCTTATAGATATCCGATTGCTTGGGTGAAGTGCGGCGAGAAAAATTATTTCGTTGAATATATTGAGAATGAGATTTTTCAGGTCGTTCCAAAGGTGTTTACCGAGGAAGAATATCTGGCTTATGCCAAGGAAAGAAATGCCACCCTTATTGTCAACGGAGTTGTTGCTGAGGATGAGTATGCAGTTTTAAATGAAGATTATTGCTATTGCATTGTTTCTTTCACAAATCTTCTCGAGGCAATGGGAGCTCAGGTTGAGTGGAAAAACGAGCGCTATGCAGATATACTCTATAACGGAGAGCGATACGTTTTAACAAATGATCCCGAGTATTACAATTCCCCTGTATTTTATGGGGTTGATAATGACGTTAACTATGATTTTGAGGTAATACTATGGGGGTTCGGCAGAGGTTTTTCAATAGAATGGGGTGAAAATGATCTTCTTCTTAATCATTATCTCATAAGTGGTCTGTTATCAGAACTTGGTTATAATGAAGAGTTAGATGCTGATTTGGAAAACGATACTCTGATAATAAATTATAGTACTAAAGAATAATAAAAAAGCCTTGCATTTACCCAAAGGTAAATGCAAGGGCTTTTTCACACACCCACTTGACAAAAAAACTAAATGTGATATATTTATATTAGATAGAATTGGTGAAAATGTCCAAATTTATAGGGAGGGTAACTATGAAAAATTTAATGAGGTTTTTTGTTTTAATATCAATGATGTTGATAACACTTCTTTTAGCTGTTCAAGCATCGGCGTCAGAGCTGCCTGCTATAAGCGCCGATGTGAATTTTGACGGCTCAGTTAACGCAATAGATTTGCTAACTGTTAAAAAAGTTCTTGTTGGGCTGGCTGACTCATTTGAAGCAGCTGATATAACTTGTGATGGGAAGATCAATGCAAAAGATGCTTTGTTTGTAACTAAGGTTATAAAGGGTGAGATAAAGTTGGATAATATTGTCAGCTTAACATGTTACTCAGTAGACCGGCATACATATCAAAATTTTCTTTCTGATATGATATTTGAAAATATCAGTGAAGGCGAGGGAATTTGGGGGATTGAACGTATAACGTTTATACCGGGGTCAACAAATGATTTGTGTTACGAAGATTTAATATCCGGTTATTCTATAACCGGACAGTATGATGATGGATTAGGATTTAGATTAGGTAGTTATTATCATTGGCCTGTTTATAAAGCAGAAGTTGAGGTTTTATCTGATCCTGTTAAACTTCGTAATTTGTTTATTGAGCATGGAATTGAGTTGCCAAGGTATCCTACAACTGTTTGCTTGATTGATACGGCGGGTTGGGTTCCTGTTTATTTGGTGAAATGTGGCAATGTAAATTATTTTGTTGAAAATGTTTTATCATGGGAATATCCGTATGAATCAACATACAAAATCTATTCAACTGATGATTTCATTGAATATGCTAAGGATAAGAAGGGTACTCTTGTTATCAATGGAGTACAGGTAGAAGATGAACACGCTGTGGCCAACTCCCAGTATTGTCTTGTTTCTATAACTAATTTATTGAAAGGCATGGGAGCCGAGATTGATTGGGAAAGCACCACGAATGCAGATATAACATATAACGGCAAAAAATTTGTGATTGAAAGAGATACTATGGGCCGAACCTCTTTTTATGAGGTAGGAGGAGATCAAGATTATTTTATGTTGGTTGGAGGCACTCCGGTTTGGGAATTCCTTGACTTTGATATTCTCATTGATGATGAGCATATAGGGTATGTAGTTGCAGCTTTGGTAAATAACGGCGTGTATAACTATAGATTTTTAGATTATGATTATGAAAGTGATATCATAAATATCATCACTAATATTAAACGATAAAATAGAAAACCTTGCGTTTCCATTTGGTAAACGCAAGGTTTTTCTTATATGAAGTGATAACATAAAATATCGTTTAGTGCACCAAGCCTTCCCTTTGGAAGGGAAGGTACGGCGAAGCCGGGGATGAGATGTAAATAAAAATTCTGAATCTCTATATTAAAAGAGCTTAAAGCCAACGTCCACATCTCATCAGTCACCTACGCGAACCCCCAAAACTCGACAAGCTCGTTTCGGGGAACCCCTAAGGTGACAGCTTCCCTTCCACAAGGGAAGCCTTTTGTTACATAAATTACCGTTTAGCAGCCGAACAATGTAAGGGCGCTTTTTTTATAATTGATCACAAATCATTTCTTTTTGCAGTTTTAGTTTCAGGAGGGATGTCCTTCCAGCGCTCCTCTTTTGAAGGGAAGGGAGGGAATTGCATAGTGGGCAGAGTCTGATACCAATATGCTACAGAGCAATAGTCGTCGCTGCGGTCATAATAACAAAAATCGTCGTCCGCTCCTGCTGCAGGATATGAAACAAAATTTTCACCTAATTTTTCTCTTGCAACCTCGGTTTCTCCGTACCCCATCTGCATAATAGTAACCTTGATAGAATCCTCAAAACAAATAGGATCGCAGGTGTGCCAGCGATAGAAAGAAAAAAGATTGTTCTCTCTGTCGCAAACGGTACAGCCTTGGCGCGGTGTGATGCACTCGTCAAGTCCCCAGGCGCACCCAACGTAGTCTTCAGCACCTGTTCCGCAATAAGTAGGTTGAGTTTCTCCGTCAAAATACATCTTAACTTCACCTTCGCCCCACCATTGCTCAGGGAGGCAAACGCTGCGAACACCAAGAACTGTGCCGAGATATCGTCCTCTGCCCTTGATGCCGTCAAGAATAACGTAGTCCTCGTGATAGGGATGACAGTTAGAACGACGGAACTGAGCGTGGAAATACCCAATGTCGTCAGAATGTTCATCACCCAAAGTGAAATCAACCTGATAGAAAAGAACGGAGAACATTCTGTCAGAGTCGTTTTCAACGGTTATACGCGCAGATTTTTTGAAGGGCATAGGGATCCAGCAGTTAAGCCCGTTGCTTACCTGAAAGGCTGTCAGCTCTGTGCTTATCTGTCTGTATCTCATATGAGCAATGCCAAAGAAATCGCCAACGGGAGCTTCAACCGAAGGCTGTTCCTGACCGTCCCAATACATACGAATAACGAGACCGCGATAAAGATCGGGATGATAGGGGGGGAAAGTGAGCCAAATGTGGCGCACAGTGCCGCTGCCTTCAACATCAAGCAAAGTTACAACCTGACCTGGAGCCACCCACTGAGCGCAAGGTGACCCTTTCTTGCCCCCATTAGCAAGTCCGCCCATGGATTTTTCTCCTGTAGGATTTTCTGCGCAAGCCGAGCGCGTCTGAAGATGAGGGATATCGTAAAGCATAATAATGCTCCTTTTCGAATACTTTCTTTATAAAATTATAGCATTAGAAAGTGCGTTTGTAAAGAATAGTATAAACTTAAACATTTCTTTAAATCTATTTCTCCAAACATTATATTTACGAAAAATAATAATTCTGCTATACTTAGCACATAAGAGATGTACATCCTTCATAGCAAATGAAAGGAGAAAAGCAGAAATGATGAGTTTTGGACAAAGATTAAGACTTCTGAGAAAAGAGGCACAGATGACGCAGAGTGAGCTGGCGGAACAGCTGATGGTTTCAACCCAGTCCGTGTCCAAATGGGAGTGCGACAGCACAATGCCCGATATTTCGCAAATCGTGCCCCTTGCAAATATTCTCAACGTCACAACAGATTGCCTTCTTGGAGTAGGAAGAGATCAAAAGGCAGACACAGAGCGCCTAAAAAAAGAAGTGGAGGAAATTTGGAATAATTATAAATCCAATGCTTATGAAAATAATGCAAACTTTATGGTGTATGAAACCTATAAAGAGCACATAAAGAAATACCCGCTTGACTACACCGCCAAGTATTCTTGTGCAAATGCTATATACAATTTTATCAGCCGTAGCAGTGAGGGGGAACGTTACAGTATTCCTGCTGAAGAGGAACAGCGACTGTATGAAGAGGCATTGAAACTTCTTGGTTCGATCAAAAATTATGATAAAGATCCAACAAGACTTCTTCATGCAAGATATTTAAGTTTACTGTTGTTGGTTTTGAAAAAGGAGTTTGACAAAGCAGAGCCGATTGCAGAGGAATTTCCTTCTAACCACATAACAAAAAACGATGCGCTTTTAGAGATATATTTAGAAAAAAAGGATTATGATAAAAGCCTTGAAATAGCTGATGATATGTGTCTCTATGAGGTAGGAAGGTATTTAAGAAGTCTTTGGATCAGAGCCAGATGCATTTCTATTTTCGGTAATGTGAGAAAATGGGAGGCAATAGCCGCTTGGAACGATCTTCTTGAAGCTGCAAAACATAGCCATAAGATTTTTAAAAATCGGTCTACTTTGTGGTGGGTGCTTCAAACGTTAGGAAGGATTTCAAACGATTATATTGCAATATCTGAGTTTGATAAAGCTTTTGAAACAATTGAAGCATATACAATTTTTGCAATAGAATCATATAATGAACTAAAAGCAAAAGGAACCTTAAAAAAAGAAGAATTAGATACGGTTCTATCTGAAATCAGAAACGATCTGAGAGGATGTTTCTGGTGGTGTTTTTCAACCGAGGTCAACGGTGGCAAAAACATGATCACCAACGACGAGAGATATAAAAAGTGCGAAAAAAGGTTAGCAGAGCTGGAATAACCAAGTAATGTATTGTACGTAAAAAACAAAAGGGATGCTGTTGCATCCCTTTTGTTTTTGGTGCCGGTGGCGGGGGTCGAACCCGCACGGTATCGCTACCAACGGATTTTGAGTCCGCCTCGTCTGCCAATTCCAACACACCGGCTTTTTATCTTGCGACTTAGTTAGTATAGCACATGGATAAAATATTTGCAAGGGGTTTATTTAAAAATCTAAAAATGAATTGGCAATCAAAACATACTTACCTGCTCAAATTTTTTCGGCAGATGAGAAATATAAGCAAAAATCTCGTCTTGTTTGTACATAACTTTATGCTTGATACATTCTTTTTTGATAATGTCTAAAAGATATTTACCATTTGGAGATGGAACTTCATAATTGAGTCCGTATTCTCTTATATATCTTTCCTTTAATCCGGGAAAATGACGGTCAAGTGCTTTATAATAATGCTCTCTGTCTCCGGAGCGAAGTGTCATGCCACCGCCGCCGAATGTGAGGATACCTTTAACGTTGGCATCAAAACAATATTCAAGTATTCCTCTCACGTTTTGCTCTGTATCGTTTATGTATGGCAGCATAGGTGTAAACCACACAACAGTAGGTATTCCTGCTTCTTCAAGCTCTTTAAGTGTCTCATATCTTCTTTTGGTGGTGCACACATTTGGCTCAATTACACGGCAAAGCTTTTCATCATAAGTAGTTAGAGTCATTTGCACAACGCATTTTGAGTGTTCGTTTATTCGTTTCAACAGGTCGAGATCACGCAAAACCAGATCTGATTTTGTTTGAAGGGTAACACCAAATTCATATTTATCAATAATTTCAAGGCATTTTCGCATTAAGCCGAGATTTTTTTCGAAGTGCATATACGGGTCACACATGGCACCCGTTCCTATCATGCATTTGTTTCTTTTGCTTCGTAGAGCAACTTCGAGAAGCTGAGCTGCATTTTCTTTCACTTCTATATCTTCAAAATCGTGATTCATCTGATAGCAATCGGAGCGACTGTCACAATATATACAGCCGTGGGTGCATCCTCGATATATGTTCATTCCGTTGTTTTGCGAGAGTATTCCTTTTGCTTTAACAAAGTGCATATTATCAGCTCCTTTCAGAAATAATTATACAATTGTTTTATACACAAGTCAATGTTTTTAGAACAATTGTTCTTTTGCTTGCGGCGTTAATAACAATATACTGTGATAAAAATATCGATAATATCAACCGTAAGATAGAACACAATTCTCCTGCTGTTATGTTTACAGAAACTGATCAAAATGTTATACTAAAAACAGAAAGATGCGCATCGGTAATAATGAAAGGATAATGAAAATGCTAAGTTTCGGACAAAAATTAAAGCTTATAAGGAAAGAAGCGCAAATAACTCAGGCGGAGCTTTCGGAAAAGCTTATGGTTTCTGTGCAGGCAATATCAAAGTGGGAATGTGACAACACAATGCCCGATATATCTCAGATAGTACCTTTGGCAGCCATCCTTGGAGTTACGACCGATTGCCTGCTCGGTGTTGGCGGTAATGAAAAAGAGGATAGAGAAAAGCTTTATAAAGCGGTGGAGGAGATATATTCAAACAATGAATATGGAGTATATGTGCGAAATGAAAATGAGCATAATGAAATTTATAAGCTATATTTTGAGCATATAAGAAAGTATCCTCTTGATTATGATGTGAAATTCCGTTGTGCTAACGAAATATGTCACTATATTTATAATGCAAAGCGGTTGTCTTATTCAATTTCCAAAGAAGATGAAGAGTTTCTTTATAATAAAGCTGTGAGTCTTTTGACAGCTGTAATCAATTATGACCGTGATACTACAAGATTACTTGAATCAAAACAAATCATAATTATGCTTTATCTGTACAGAGACGATTTTGCAAAAGCAGAGGATGTAGCAGAGAGTTTGCCCCGTTTAGGAAGAGTCAAAGCGGCAATGGATATAGAGATATATTCTAAAAAGAATGATCTTAAAAAATGCCTTGAAATATCAAAAGATGCTTGTGTAGAAATTGCGCATGATTATTTATGGGCTTTGGGAGTAAGAGCAAGAAAAATATCTTGTTTAGGTAATGAAAGAAAGCAAGAAGCTTTTAATGCCTATAGAGATTTAATAAAAAGTGCAAAATATAATTATGAATTATTCAAAGACATAAGTATATGTACAAAATGGCTGTATAGCGCATTGACTTACCTAACAAATGAATATATAGCAATATCAGAATTGGACAAAGCCTTTGAAACTATTGAAGAGCTTACAGACACACTTATTGCAAACTATAATCAGCTTAAAGAAAGCGGTGACATTGTGGAGGCAAAGGAACTTAATACCAATATAACAGACCATTTGCACAGATGCTACAACTGGTGCTTTAACTCAGCCGACAACATAATAGCAAATGACCCCCGTTTCAAAAAATGCGAAGAAAGACTTTTAGCACTAAGATAAAACTCATCCCCCAACTCAGTTGGGGGATTTTCAGATATGTAATCACTTTAAAAGTATGGGGATAAGCTTTTTTGAAAATGACAGACTCTTGCAAAAACGAACTGAATTTGATATAATTTTTATGTGTCAATTGGAAGTAAACCTTGAACGTTTAGAACTCTTGTTACTTCTGATTTACATATGATTATAAAAAATAGCGGAGGTTTTATGAAAAGGATTGTCTCTTTGGTTCTTGCAATACTTGCAGTTTTGTTCCTATACGGTTGTGATTCATCCGGTGAAAAAGACGCTGAAAAAGAAAAAGTAATGGACATAAGCGGTAAATATGTTCTTAATGAAGAACTCAATGAAGCAATTATTGATGATTTCGGAACTGTTACAGATACTGTTGACGGAAATGCCAGAGTGTTTTACCAGATTTTTGTGGGTTCTTTTTCTGATTCTGACGGTGATGGAATAGGTGACCTTCGTGGTATAATCAATCGTTTTGATTATCTCAATGACGGTGATGATAATTCAGGTCTCAGTCTTGGAGTGGAGGGAATATGGCTTACCCCCATATTTGAGTCGCCTTCATATCATAAATATGATGTGTCAAATTATTATGAAATTGATTCCGATTTCGGAAATATGGATGATCTCAAAGATCTTATCAAGATTTGCCACGAGAGAAATGTAAAGATCATTCTTGATCTACCTATCAATCACACTTCAATTTCTAACCTTTGGTATACACGCTTTCTCAATGCTCATAAAGAGGACAATATTGACAGTGAGTATTACGATTATTATGTGTATTCCGACCGTTCTGAGCCGGGAAGAACCTTTGCGCAGATATACAGTGGTTCCGATGAATACTACGAATGTAATTTCTCGCGAGATATGCCCGAACTGAATTTTGATAACGAAGCTGTAAAAAAAGAAGTTGTTGATATTTCAAGGTTCTATCTGGATATGGGTGTTGACGGATTTCGATTTGATGCGGCCAAGTATATCTTTTTGAGCAATGAGGGCAAAAATGCGCAGTTCTGGGGCTGGTATATGGACGAGCTTAGATCTATTAAAAGCGATATTTATACCGTAGCTGAAGTGTGGGACAGCGATTCTATCACTTACCCTTATTTTGCTTCTACTAACTGCTTTAATTTTTCAATGTCACAGTTTTCCGGAAGAATTGCTCAAACTGCAAAAGCGGGCAACGTAAATGTTTTTACAGCTTATGTGGATAAATATCTCGATGATATTGAAAAACGCAATCCTGACGCAATGATGATCAGTTTTATTTCAAATCACGATATGGACCGTGCGGCAGGGTACCTTACTTATCCCAGCGGACAGGCTAAAGTAGCAGCGAATCTGTCAATACTTCTCCCTGGGTCTTCATTTGTGTATTACGGTGAAGAAATAGGAATGAAAGGATCACGAGGAAGTGAGAACACTGATGCCAACAGAAGGCTGGCAATGCTTTGGGGCGATGACGATACAGTGTCAAATCCTGTAGGCGCCAATTATGCTGTAGAGCAGTCTAACGGAACAGTTGCATCTCATAAGCCTGACGGAAACAGTTTGTACAACCATTATAAAAAGCTTATTGCAATAAGAAAAGCTAATCCTGAAATATCATATGGCGAGTATACTCCATTCAATATTGCTGACTCTAAGCTTGGAGGATTTATATCTACATATGAAGGAAGCACAGTAGCTGTTTTACACAATACCTCACTGAGCGCTGTTGAAATAGATATTTCAACTATAACAGATGTTGAATTCAAAGTGATTTCAGCATACGTAGGTGTTGGTGCGGCTAAACTTGAAGGAACTACATTAACTATCGATGGACAAACGAGCGTTGTGCTTAAATAAGAAGAAAGGCAGAAGCATTTGCTTCTGCCTTTCTGTTTTTAGTATTTTAGTATATGAGATTCTTTTCTGTTTCAGGATCGAAGAAGTACATAACTTTGCTGGGGAAGGTAAGATGTACAGGATGTCCTGATTTGAGCTGAAAACGCTCCTCATGGCTGAGATTAACCGTAGGAGTACGAGCAATGATTTTTGTTCCATCTTCGGTCTTAATATGGAGGTGGAGCTCGCTTCCCATCATTTCGTTAACCATAACTGATCCGTTGATTGTGTTTTCAGCGGATTCATCAGCAAGTACAATGTGCTCAGGACGAACACCAAGAATAATTTCTCCGCCTTTGATTTCTTTTTCTTTGAGAAGAGCACCGTTTTCTCCGTCAACCTCAATCTTTGAGCCGAAAGGTGTAACATAATACTTGCCGTTCTCAATCAGAAGCTGGGTTTTCATGATATTCATCTTTGGAGCGCCTATGAACTCAGCTACAAACAGATTTTCAGGTTTCTCAAAAACTTCTTCAGGAGTGCCGATCTGCTGAACGTATCCGTCTTTCATAATTACGATACGGTCTCCCAATGTCATAGCTTCTGTTTGGTCATGAGTAACATAAACGAAAGTTGTATCAAGCTGCTCGCGTAGCAGGATGATTTCTGCTCTCATCTGGTTTCTGAGCTTTGCATCGAGGTTAGAAAGCGGTTCGTCCATTAGGAATACTTTTGAATCACGCACCATAGCACGTCCGATGGCTACTCTTTGTCTCTGACCACCGGAAAGTGCGCGAGGCTTACGAAGAAGGTATTCGCTAATACCAAGAACTTCAGCCGCATGAGTAACTTTCTGATATATTTCATCTTCAGGAAGTTTTTTGATTCTCAGTGAGAATGCTATATTGTCATATACGGTCATATGAGGATAGAGTGCATAGTTCTGAAATACCATTGCTATGTTTCTGTCCTTAGGCTGTAAATCGTTAACTACCACACCATCAATCTCGATTGTTCCGTCTGTTATTTCTTCAAGACCCGCGATCATTCGCAGAGTCGTACTTTTACCACATCCGGATGGACCGACAAAAACTACAAATTCCTTATCGGCAATTTCAAGATTAAAGTCAGATACAGCAACGACTTTTTTATCATAAACTTTTTTTACATTAGTAAGTTTTACACTTGCCATAATTTACTACGTTCCTTTCTAACTTATATTAACCCTTGACAGCGCCGCCGGTAACGCCTTCTACGTAATACTTCTGAAGGAAAATGAACAGAAGAGCTACGGGAAGTGCTACGAGGACACCTGCCGCGCAGAACATTGTATATCTGCCATCGATCATATCTTTGTTCAGCCAGCTGAACAGACCGACAGCCACATTCATTCCGCTTGAAACATTCATAGATACATATCTTGCAAATACGAAGTCGCCCCAAGGTGCCATAAATGCAGTCAGAATAGTATAAATAACGATCGGCTTTGCAAGTGGAAGGATGACCTTTGTGAGGATCTGAAATCTGGTTGCTCCATCTATACGAGCGGCTTCATCCAGCGATTTGGGAATAGTATCAAAGAAGCCTTTTGATACGTAGTATCCCATACCGGATGAGGCTATATATACCAGAATAAGACCGGGCACAGCATTTGCTTCGGTCATTCCTATATCCTTGAGAACGCGGTAAAGAATGATCATAGTGAGCATTCCGGGGAACATACCAAGGATGAGCATAAAACGCATAAGAAGCTTTCTTCCTTTGAAGCGGAAGCGTGAAAGCGTGTAGCTCATACAAAGAACGATAACTGTCTGCAAAAGAGCAGTTATTATAGCTGTAACTAAAGTGTTAATATACCATTTTGGGAAATCGGTATCGAACAGTGCAATATAATTATCAAGTCCCCAATCCTTAGGGATAACATAGCCAACCATGTGGGTTGATTCTACACGGAAGGATTGAAGAATTATACATACAAATGGAACAAGCCATATTATTGTAATGATAACAAGCAAAATGTGGATAAAGGTATTACTTATTGCATTGCGTGCTTTGATACCCATATGATGCTTAGCCTGAGGCGGAAGTTCAGGTAGTTGGTTATTTTTGCGTTTCATTGGAAATCCTCCTCGTTCTTGGTAGAGGGCAGGAGGTTATATACAACCAAAGAGATAATTGCTACTACTATGAACACCAAAATTCCGATTACAGATGCCATATAGTATTTCGCTTCTTCAAAAGTTGTCAGCTTGAACAGCCAGGTGATAAGCAAGTCTGTATCACCCAAATTGCCTCCCGGTGACGGTAAAGTAGAAGTAGGTGCGCCTCCCGTTAGCAGATAAATAACGTTGAAGTTATTCATATTGCTTGTGAAGCTTGTAAGAAGATAAGGGCCGGTTACAAACAACATATAGGGAAGAGTGATCTTAGTGTACTGCATAAACGGACCGGCTCCGTCAACTTTTGCAGATTCATAAAGATCTTTAGGGATATTCATGAGAATACCCGTAGCAATCAGCATAAGATAAGGGATACCTATCCAGATATTAATAATGATAACGGTTATTCTTGCCCATGTTGTGTCAGTCCAGAAAGGCAGAGCTTTTTCAATTAAACCGAGATTTAACAGGAATCCGTTGATAAGACCGTTATTTGCAAACATTTTTGAAACATAAAGGAGAGAGATGAACTGGGGAACTGCAATTGTGAAAACAAGGCATGTTCGCCAGAATTTTTTGATTCTGATTCCTTTTTTATTGATCATCATTGCAACTAACATACCAAGGAAGTAGTTGGTAAAAGTTGCGAAAAACGCCCAAATCAAAGTCCAAGTCAAAACTTCTCCGAAGGTTGCAGCATAAGAAACCTCACCATTAGACCAGGAAAGAAGGGAGTTGAAATTATCAAGACCAACCCATGTGAACAGATTGTTTGAAAAACCATTATGAGCGCCGTCGTAGTTAGTAAACGCTACGAGTATCATAAATACGATAGGCATCATAGTGAAAACGATAATACCGGTCAAAGGGAGAGCGAGAAGTGTTTTGTGAAACTGATCATCAACTAAAGAGCGAAGGTCATCTTTTCCACTTCTTAATTTTTTTCCGGATCTTATGATCTGTTCTGAGATCTTGTTCTGCTTAATGTTAATTCTCCAGGTGTAAATAAGTGCTATTATAAAGAATAACGTAAGTACACCATAAAGAAGAATTTTGAAAGAGTTATCAAAGTATTCAGTTACATAAGCGTCGTATATGGGGTCATAAACAACTTCCGGGCCTCTGAGACCGAGGCTGGGTAGCATAGAAAGCCAGTAACTACCGGCAAAAATCATATAAACAATAAAGACTACCTCAAAAATGAAGAACAATAGTCCTCTGAGAATCTGGCCTCTGGCAATATTTCCAAAACCCATAATAAAGAAAGAGACTTTGGTTTTCCAGTCGCCGTTTGTAAAAGTTGTGCCAATATCAACAAACTCATTTTTGATACCGGTTAAGAACTTAACAATACCAAGGCCAATCTTCTTGAACAAACCAAGTATGCTGCCGGGTATTCCTACGAAGAAACAAATAACAGCATACAGAAACCTTTTCCATTTAGGTAGTCTCAAATATTCAAGATCACTGTATTTTTTCATATATTTTCCTCTTTAAGAAAAGGGTCGGAGTCGATATGACTCCGACCCTTACGGATACTAAATATTAATCTGAATTATATCAGCCGGCGATGAGCTCTACTGTCTCAGCAGCGGGATCAAATACGATGTAATATGTGCCGTCAGCTTCAACCTTAAAGTTATCTGCAGGATAAGCAACGTCCCAGTTAAGACCCTGGCGTACCTTGAATTCGTCGCCTGCCTTAAGCTCGAAAGCGTCCTTGGATGTCCATTTGCCGTCGTCGCCCTTAACCATTTCGAAGTCCTTGTCCCAGTTGGAGCCGTTTACAGCACCGATAACTGTGAAAGCGTTCTTAACTTCTTCGGAGAGGGAGAAGAGGCCGTCGATAGCTGTCTTGTATGTATCAAGAGCTGCCTGGAGACCTGCGTCGTCAGTAGCTGCCTTGATGTTTGTAGCAACTGCCTTACCGATATCCCACCAAGAGCCGTGGATCTGACCCTGAGGAATGGAGTAAGGAGCCTGAGCAAGAAGTGCTACGAGAGCGGGGCTT